>QJYK01000180.1 GCA_003248075.1 Gemmatimonadota bacterium
CTCCATGGTGTTGCTGACCCCGGCCGCCTTCTCCAGCAGGTCGGGGCGTCCGACGTCGCCCACGAAGATGAAGTCGCCCGACAGGATGCCCATCGGACTGTCCGACGCGGCCCCGTCCGTGACCTCGAAGGAGATGTGCTCCGGGGTGTGACCCGGTGTGTGCAGAACCCGGATGAGGATGTTGCCCAGCTCGAGCACGTCCCCGTCGTGGACGATCCGGGCTCCGTCCGCCTCGGCGAAGCGGTACTGCCAGTCGGGAGGACCGTCTCCGGACAGGAGCAGGGTCGCACCCGTTCGCCGGGCCAGCTCGCGAGAGCCGGAGAGATAGTCCGCGTGGATGTGCGTCTCCGTCACGTAGGCGATGGTCATCCCCTCCTCGTCCCCGGCACGCACGTACTGGTCCGCATCCCGGTTGGGGTCGATGACGATCGCCTCGCCCGTGACCTGGCATCCGATCATGTAGCTCGCCTGCGCGAGCTTCTCGTCGTAGAACCGCCTGAGCAGCATCCTGTTCCTCCGCTCGTTATTCGCTCATGCGCTGAACCACGCGACCTACAGCCGCCCCGGAAGATAAGAAGCCGACGCCCCCTCCGCTCGGCGCTTGCTCGGCACCCCGGACGCCGGGCATGTTGGCCCCCATCCCATCCCTACGCAGAAGCCCCCGGAGCGCCCTCGTCATGTACGTGCCCCCGCGATGGTTCCACCCCCTGTCCGCCACCGTCCTCCTCGTCTGCGCCGTGCGCGGGCTCGGTGCCCAGGCGATCGACGCCGAGGCGCTCTCGGGACTGCAACCTCGGGAGATCGGCCCCGCCGTGGTCAGCGGTCGGGTCGTGGACCTCGCGGTCGTCGAGGCGGACACGAAGGTCTTCTACGTCGCCTCCGCCACGGGCGGTGTGTGGAAGACCACGGACAATGGGGTGCGCTTCACACCCGTGTTCTTCCGCGAGGGAACCCATTCCGTCGGCGCCATCGCGGTGCACCAGCGCGACACGAGCGTGGTCTGGGTGGGCACCGGGGAGCGGGCGAGCCGTCAGAGCTCCGGATGGGGGGACGGCGTCTACAAGTCGACCGACGGCGGCGGGACCTGGCGGAACATGGGCCTGCGGGACTCGAAGCACGTCGGCCGCATCGTGCTGCACCCGCAGAACCCGGATGTCGTCTTCGTCGCGGCCATGGGTCACCTGTGGGGTCCCAATGGGGAGCGTGGCCTCTACAAGTCCACGGACGGTGGTGAGACCTGGCGCCGCGTCCTCTTCGTGGACGACGAGACCGGCGCCGTGGACGTCGCGCTGGACCCGGTGGACCCCACCGTGATGTACGCGGCCATGTACCAGCGGCGACGCCGTCCGTGGGGCTTCCACGGAGGAGGACCCGGGAGCGGCCTGTACAAGTCCACCGACGGAGGTGAGTCGTGGGCCAGGCTGACCAACGCCGGGCTGGACAACGGTCTGCCCCGGGCCGAGCTCGGGCGCATCGGGATCACCATCTACCGTTCGGACCCGCGTATCCTCTACGTCAGCATCGAGCAGGGCGAGCGCTACAACGCCTCAACGGCGTACGAGCAGCGCGTCGGGGGAATCTTCCGCTCGGAGGACCAGGGCGAGAGCTGGACCTTCCAGGGTGACTGGAATCCGAGGCCCATGTATGCCAGCCAGCCCCTGGTCGACCCGAACGACGACCAGCGTCTCTACATGCTCAACGCCTACTCGTGGTCCGACGACGCGGGCAAGACGTTCACGACCCCACGCGAGGACCGCACCCACGGCGACGACCGCCTGGTATGGGTGGATCCGAACGACTCGCGGCACGTGATGAAGGCCGACGACGGTGGTCTCGCCATCAGCTACGACCGGGGTGAGCACTTCCTGTTCGTGACGCATCTCCCGTTGAGCCAGTGGTACCACGTCGCGGTCGACATGGCCCACCCGTACAACGTGTACGGCGGACTCCAGGACAACGGCAGCTGGGCGGGACCGAACCAGGTGTACCGTTCCGAGGGCATCCTCAACCAGGATTGGGTCCGGTGGGGTGGAGGCGACGGATTCTTGAGCCTGGTCGACACCACGAACGATCGCATCCTGTACGCAGAGAGCCAGTACCTGGGCCTGACGAGGAACGATCTGGTCACGGGCGAGGGAAAGGACATCCGCCCGAATCAGCCCGAGGGCTTCATCGGAGCGCGCCGGAACTGGACCACCTGGCCGGACCTCTCGGACCCCGAACAACGGTTGGGCAACGCGATGCCGCCCGGGAACTGGGACGGACCCTTCATCATCAGCCCACACGATCCGAACACGCTCTATGCGGGTCTGAACGAGCTGTTCAGGAGCACGGATCGGGGCGACACCTGGGTATCGCTGGGGGACCTGACCACGGGGACGGATCGCCGCACGCTCGAGATCATGGGCGAGCGCCCCGATTCGTTCACGCTCTCACTCGACGACGGCATCCCCTATTGGCCCACGATCAGCGCGATCGCCGAGTCCGAGCACGTGCCCGGTACGCTGTATGCGGGCACCGACGACGGGCAGATGCGGGTATCCACGGACGCCGGGGCCACATGGAGGAACGTGACGGCCGCCGTGACGGGGCTCCCGAGGATGGCATGGATCAACGCGGTCCATGCGTCGAGGCTCGTGGCGGGCCGGGTCTACCTGGTAGCCAACAACTACCGGAACGACGACTACGGGAACTATCTCTGGCGCTCCGACGACGACGGCAGGAGCTGGGTATCCATCACCGGTGACCTGCCTGCAGCCCGGGTGGCCCGGGCGATCCGGGAGGACCCGCGCAACCCCGAAGTGCTCTGGCTCGGCACCGAGCTCGGCGCATTCTGGTCCTGGAACGGCGGGCACGACTGGGTGGAGCTGCGGGGCGGCCTGCCCACGGTGGCGGTCAACGACCTGCTGGTGCACCCCCGAGACAACGACCTCGTGCTCGCGACCCACGGGCGCGGCATCTGGATCCTCGATCAGGTGAACGCCCTGCAGGAGATGACGCCCGAGATCGCCGCACGTCGCTCCCACCTGTTCAGCGTCGAGCCGGCGGAGCAGATCCGCTACCGGGGAGAGCGGGCCCACACGGGCAACATGATCTTCGAGGGAGCGAATCCTCCGGATGGCGCCATCATCGACTACTGGCTGGGCGAGGCGGGCGGGAACGTCTCGCTCACCGTGCACGACGCTGCGGGGCGCAGGGTGGCGTCGGTTCGCGCCGGCGACGCGCGTGGCATGAACCGGGCGGTCTGGGACCTGCGTCACGGAGAGGCCGGGGGGCAGGATCAGGGCGGCGGGGGCCTCAGCGGAGGTCGCGAGCCGCTGGTGGTTCCCGGCGTGTACACCGTGCGGCTCGAAGCGGCCGGCGAGACCCACGAGCAAACCGTCCGGGTGAAGGAGGACCCTCGCATCGACGTCGAGCCGTCCGTTCGGGCCCGTTGGACGCAGGCGCTGCTGGACATCTCGTCCACGCTCGCCGAGTCCCGCGCGCTCGGGCGCGAGGTGGGCGCCGCGGCTCGAGCCCTCACGTCGGGCGAGCGCACTGCCTCGGGAACGGACGCGGCCAAGGTGCTCGACCTGGACCGGGAGCTCGGAGAGTTGACGTCGAGGCTGGCCCGCCTACGCAGCAGCGTGGAAGGCTGGGTCGGTCCCCTGTCCGCCGACCACGCTTCCCAGCAGGTCTTCCTGGAGGGGATGGCACGTACGTTGGCGGACGAGTGGCGCGACGTGCGTGGACGGATCGGTGGCGACGGGGGACGATGACATGCCCGTCTTCCAGCGGATCCAGGGCGGAGTCCTCATCGTCACGGTCGACGGGGACTTCACGGTCGACGAGGTCGTGCGCGTGGGCGGCACGGGGCTCAGCTCTCCCGACGCCATCAACCCCGCCTTCGTCATCCTCGACCTCTCCGGTTCCGCCGGGGTCGATGCGTCCTCCGAACGCCTGCGATCGATCGCCACCTTCTTCGCCGGACCACAGACGCCGGTCGCCAAGCTCGCGGTGATGGCGCTCGCCGAAGTGGCCGCGGTCGTGGTGGAGCACGCCCGCGATTCCGGGCTCGAGGCCGGAGCCTTCACCAGCAAGGCCGCCGCCATGGACTGGCTCCTTTCCGCGTGACGGTATCGCGGCCTGGCCGGCCGCGCGCCCGTCCCGCAACTTCCTCGACTGGCAGCAACCCGACATCGAGGAGGGGACCGGGATGAGGAGCTCGACGCTTCGAGTGGCCGCGGTGCTCGCTCTGGCGCCGGTGGCGCTGGGGGCGCAGCAGGGCAGCTGGGCGTTCGTGGACGTGACCGTGATCCCCATGGACCGCGAGGGGGCTCTTCCGGGCCAGACGGTCGTCGTCACCGACGGCGTGATCACCGCGGTCGGCCCCTCGGGCTCGGTGGCGATCCCCTCCGACGCGAGGCGAATCGACGGGGCCGGGCGCTTCCTGATGCCCGGGCTCGCGGAGATGCACGCCCACGTCCCTCCACAGCCCGATCCGCCTCAGGACGTCCTGGACGACATCCTCTTCCTGTACGTGGCCAACGGTGTGACCACGATCCGGGGCATGTTGGGCCAGACCTACCAGCTCGAGCTGGCCGATCGGCTGGAGCGCAACGAGCTGTTGGGGCCGACCTTCTACGTGGGCGCGCCATCCATCAACGGCTCCTCGGCGCCCGACCCGGCGACCGCCGAGAGGCTGGTGCGCGCGCATGCGGCTGCCGGGTACGACCTGCAGAAGATCCATCCCGGGGTGTCGCTCGTCACCTGGGACCGCATGGCCACGGTGGCCCGCGAGGTGGGGCTGCGCTTCGGCGGTCATGTCCCCGAGGACGTGGGCCTCGTGCACGCCCTGGAGACCGGCATGTCCACCGTGGACCACCTGGACGGCTACGTGGAGGCGGTCACCTCGGGTGAGGTCATGGCGAAGGTCGCGATGGGCGAGGACATCCGCCTGGACGAGCTGGTGCGGGGGGCGGACGAGGCGAAGATCCGCGACATCGTGCGCAGGAGCCTGGACGCCGACGTCTACGTGGTTCCGACGATGTACCTGTGGGAGAACATCTTCGCGACCGCCGACCCGGAGCCGTTCCTCGAGCTGCCGGAGATGCGGTACGTATCCGCCGGGCAGCGCGAGGCGTGGCGACGCCAGGCCGCGCCGGGCCCGCGCGCGGAGCCCCAGGTGCTCCAGGAGTTCTTCGCGCTCCGCAAGCGCATCCTGAAAGAGCTCTCGGACGCCGGCGTCGGGATCCTCATGGGAACCGACTCGCCACAGATGTTCAACGTGCCGGGCTTCGCGCTGTACCGGGAGATCGCCGTGATGTCCGAGGCCGGGATGTCCAACCGGGCGATTCTCCAGAGCGGTACGGTCTCCGTGTCTCGCTACGTGCGCGACCACCTCGGGCTGGACGGCTCCTTCGGATCCGTCACCGCGGGGAATCGCGCGGACCTGGTCCTCCTGGGCTCGAACCCCCTGGAGGACCTGGCCAATCTCACCGACCGGGTCGGCGTCATGGTCCGCGGTCGATGGGTGTCGCGCGCGGAGATCGACGCGGGGCTCGAGCGCCTCGCCGCCAAGCACGCAACGGCGAGCGACGGTTCGTAATCGACCTTCAGCCGTCCGCCGCGCGCCCGTGGTCCGGGAACGGGATCGGCATCGGCGGCAACTCGAAAGCGCCGGGAAAATCGGGGTCGGCCAGCTTCTGCTTCCCGCTCCAGGCCTCGATGTCGATGCGGAACACCGCGGTGCGCTGGAGCTCCGCGTCGGTGGTGCCCCGATAGTCCTCGCCGTAGCGGAGGTGCGGCGCGTACTTCTCGAGAAGGGCGCGCAGGGCCGCGCGCGCCTCCTCTTCGTCGGTCACGAGCGAGCCCCTACCGAAGGCGACGACCGCGGCGTACTCGACGCTGAACTCGAGCGCCTCTCGCGCGGGTAGGAGCCTCCCCGCCCCTGCGGCGGAGAACGCCACCTTGCCCCCGCTCGCGAGGTTGTCGCGCGTCCGGCCCGTGCGGTGCGTGTGCAGGTAGATGCAATGCCGCCGGGCGTCGAACACGAAGAGGTTCGAGTTCAGGAAAGGTTGGCCGTCCTCGCCCACGCTCGCGAGGAAGCCCCAGGGCGCACGCTCGAGGAAGGCGTGTGTCCAGGCCTCGTCCTTGCCACGGTCCCGTCTGCGCAACGCGGCCCGTGGATCGGGTTCGACGGGGACGCTCACGTCTGGGTGGCTGGCAGGTAGTTCCGCCTGAGCAGCTCCACGTGATAGAGCTCGTGGCCCGCGATGATCCAGGGGAACGACAGCGCACGGATGCCGTTCCCGCTCGCGCGACCCATCCGCTCCCATGCGATGCGGTCGAAGCCCGCGAACATGAGCACGATGTCCTGCCGCAGAGCGTTCCACTCCGCTGTCAGCTCCGCGAGCGGCCGGTCCGCCGCGTTCGACAGACGCGCCCACTCGTCCTGCTCGAAAGCGGGGAGGTCGAGCGTGACACCCCTCGCGATCCAGTGGCAGCGATTGGAGAACGCACGCTCGACGTCCAACACGTGGCCCACGACCTGCCGCAGGCTCCACTTGGTCGGCTTGTAGCGGTACTCCTCGCGCGCGGCCGGCACCGTGGCCAGGAGCGCTTGGGTGCTCGCCCCCTGGGCACGGAGCGTTTCGAGGATGTCCCCATCCGGCACGAGGTCCACATAGCGCTTGTAGTAGACCGCATAATCCCCCGGTCCCGGCCTCCTGATCGTCATCCTCCCTGCTCCGCTGGGGTGTTCAGGGCCGATCCATGATCCCGCCGTCGAGGGCCTCGATCGTCGCCGTCGACGGGGGACGCTCTCGTTGCAGCCTCCGTGCCACGGCCTCGGCCTCGCGCATCACGCGCAAGATGTTCTCGCCGGCGAGCTTCGCCAAATCCTCCTCGCTCCAGCCACGGCGCGCGAGCTCCGCGAACAGGGCCGGGAAGGTGGAAACGTCCTCCAGTCCCAACGGCCAGGAATCGATGCCGTCGAAGTCCGACCCGATGCCCACATGATCGTGGCCCGCGACGCCGACCACGTGCTCGATGTGGTCGGCCACGTCCGAGATCGTCGCCTGCGCGCGCTCGGTCAGGAAGCTCGGCACGAAGGTGACCATGACCACGCCGCCGTTTTCCGGCAGTCTCCGCAGGACGTCGTCCGGCACGTTGCGCGGGTGGTCGCGCAGGCCGCCCGCGTCCGCGTGCGACCAGATCACGGGCGCCTCTGCGACGTCGAGTGCGTCGTGCATCGTCTCGGGCGAGGTGTGCGACAGGTCCACGAGCATGCCCAGGCGATTCATCTCCCGAACCACCTCCTTGCCGAACGCAGTCAGCCCCCCATGTCGGTGTTCGTCGAGTGCCGAGTCGGCCCAGTCGAGCGTGCCGTTGTGCGTCAGCGTCATGTATCGCGCACCCATGGCGTAGAAGCCGCGGAGCGCGCCGAGCGAGTTCTCGATAGCGTGTCCGCCCTCCATACCCAGCATGGAGGCGATCCTCCCCGACGCGTAGATGCGCTCGACGTCCGACGCGTCCAGGGCGAGCTCGAACACATCCGGATACCGATCGATCACCTGGAGCGCGATGTCGATCTGCTCGAGCTGCATCTTGGACGCACCGGTCTCCACCGACTCGTACGGGACGTACACCGACCAGAACTGCCCGCCGACCATGCCCGCCCGGAGCCGCGCGATGTCCGTCATGAACGGAGTGTGGGCGCGAAGGTCGTGCGCCGGCGTGCGGACGTCGCGCGGTCCCGCCTCGCTCTCCCGGATGGCCCAGGGAAGGTCGTTGTGCCCGTCGATGAGGGGGGTCCTGGCCAGCACCCGGCGGGCGAGCTCAAGGTTGGCATCCTGGGCCCTGGCGGGAGCCCCCGCCAGAATCGCGGCGAAAAGCAGGAATGCGACGCGTCTCATGGTCGTCCGTCTGTGTCTGGGTCGTGCGTGCCCGCGAAACGTCGCGGGTGCACGCCCGGACATGCAAGACGGACTCCGTGGAGAAGTCCGACAGTACGGGGTCGATGCCGGTCTGTGCGCGGCGTCAGAAGGCCAGGAGCCTCGTGGCCTTCAACGTGAGGAAGCGCTCCAGAACCCCGTCGCCGCTCGCGCTTCGCCGCTCGGTGAAGAGGAGGAAGAGGTCACTGAGCGGCGCGTGCACCAGCTGGGCGCGCAGATTGGTGACGATCTCGTCCACGTCGGCGTTGTACTGCACGTAGGCGCCGAAGTACAGGCGGGTCGACCACGCGTACTTGACGCGCGCCGAGTAGAGGTCCGCATTGAACTCGCTTCCCTGGACCGAGAGGCCGTTGTGCGACGCCGCGCCCTCCACGGTCAGGCGCGCGCCGGGCTGCCAACGCAGGCTCCCGGAAACCGAGCGCCGAGTGCCGCCGTAGAAGCCGCCGGACGTCACCGACACCATGGTCGACAGCGCCCGTCCCTGGCTCGACGCGTACCGCGCCGAGCCCTCGCTCCACCGGTAATCCCCCACCGGAATGCTGGTCCCCGGCCTGACGTTGAAGGGGGCATCCAAGCGCTCGAAGCGCTCGCTCCAGCCCAGCGTCAGCGAGGAGCGGTCCCAGAAGCTGAACCCGAGGTGCCCCTCTCCGGTCCAGGTCTGCACCCGCCCGTCCAGACCGGCGATGCGGGTCGCCTCGACGTAGGGATTCACCTCGAGGATCCGGGTGGAGGCGGGCCGTGGATGGACGCCCACCGTGGCATACGCCTCCTGGATTCCCTTCCGCCGCACGAAGCCGATGCCCGGGTCGAAATCCTCGCCGATGCGGCGGTACGCCGTGGACAGGTCCCAGAAGCGGTCGCGCCACCCCACGGCGAGGCGCGCGGCTCCGTCCGACACGTCCCCCTCCCGCGAGCCCGCGAGGTAGCTGTTCACGAACATGGCGCCGAAGAGCCTCAGGTTGGCGTCGGCGCCGTAGGTGCGGTTCGTGAGCGCGGAGCCGACCCCAGCCCCGGTGCGCCGGTTGGTGAACATGACGCCGAGGTCCGAGTCGTTCCCGACGCCGGTGCGCAGGCGTACCACGGCGAAGTTCTCGGCCGGGTCTCCCTCGAAGGCTTCGCTCTCCACGTCCAGAAGCCCCAGCTCCAGCGCCCCGATCCTGCCCGTCATGCGGGCGCCACCCAGCAGGGGCACCGGCCGACCGCCCTTGAGGCCGATCTGCCGGGAGTGGAAGAGCGTGAAGTCGCTCAGCGAGGATCCGTTGCGGGGCGACCCCGGTCCCCCGTCGACGTCCCCGAAGGTGAAGGTCCCCGAGTTCTCGAGGAAGAACTCGCGCTGCTCCGGGAAGAACAGGGGGAAGCGCGTGAGGTTCACCTGCTCCCGGTCCACCTCGACCTGCGAGAAGTCGGTCCGATACGAGACATCCATGGTCATGCTGGGGGTGATCCCCCACTTCAGGTCCAGGCCCCCGTCCACGTCGTCGCCCGCGACTCCCTCACCCAGCGCGGCGCCCGAGGCCCGTCCGGCGAGGACGAACGGTTTCAGCGTGATGTTGCGGTTGCCCGGCAACCTGCCGATGCCCGACACCGTCCCGGCCAGTGACACCAGGAAGATCCGGTTGCGCCGGTCGAGCGGCGCCCAGTACGACACCTCGTTTCGCCGACGGATGCGGCGCATCACGTTGAGCCCCCAGCGCTGGTCGGCGAGCGACGGATCGAAGCGCAGGGTCTTCCACGGGATCGCCATTTCCAGCGTCCATCCGCTGTCGTCGATCGTGGTCTTCACGTCGACGATGCCATCCCAGCCGTAATCGCGGGTGCGCCCGTTGTCGAAGCCCTGTCCGTCCTTGATGCCCCCCATCGGGTTCACGAAGAAGAGGAAGGAGCTGCGGCGGTCGAGGAAGGTGTCCAGGGCGATCCCCAGGGCGTCCATCTCCTCGAAGAGGATCCCGGGCGAATCACGCTCCAGGCTCTTGATGATGATCCCGTCCGGGCTCCGGTCGTGCATGCGCGCGCCCACGTAGAGCGCGGTCCTGTCGAAGGCGATGCGGACCTCGGTCTCCTCCGAGGCGGGGGCCCCGGCGTCGGGCTCGGCCTGGACGAAGCGGGTGATGGGCTCGATCTGGCTCCAGGCCGCCTCGTCGAGGCGCCCGTCGATCACGATCCCCGTCACCCGGGCGAGGTGTAGCTCGGGCCGGGCCTCGGCCTCCAGGTCGCGCCCCACCCCGCCGTTCGCGATCTGTCCGCGGAGGTCGGGTGGCGTCGCGGCCATGAGCATGCACCCCGTGAGGAGCGCCCATCCGGTGGGGCGAGCCGGGAGCCCGACCCGCGTTGCCGGACGCGCCCACGCTTTCGCCTGCCGCGGCCGCGGCCGAAATTGGCCGACCACGTGTCTCCCCTGACTGCGCCTCATATGCTCCATCGAATCGGTTTCGTGACGGTCGCGCTGGCCATGGCCGGGGTCCCCTTGTCGATGGCACGGCCGCTGCACGCACAGCTTCCACCGGGGTTCGACACCGAGTGGAGCCTTCTTGCTGAACGCTGGCGGGCGGGGTTGCGCGACCAGGGCGTGGTCGGGGCGAGCCTCGCCTTCGTCGTGGGAGGAAAAGCGGTCCGGCTGGAGACCGAGGGCATGGCCGACCTCGGGCGCACGCTTCCGGTCGATACGGGCACCATCTACCACTGGGCCTCCATCACCAAGACGTTCACGGCGATCTCCATCCTCCAGCTGCGCGACCGTGGAATGCTGTCGCTCGACGACCCGGTCGTAGGGTACGTGCCCGAGCTGCGGGAAGTGTACGATCCCTTCGGATCGATCGAGAAGATCACGATCCGGATGCTGCTGTCGCATTCGGCGGGCTTCCGTGGCGGGACCTGGCCCTGGGGCGGTGACGAGCCGTGGGAGCCGTATGAGCCCACCGAGTGGAGCCAGCTGGTCGCCATGATGCCGTACACGCGGATCCTCTTCGAGCCCGGCACGAGGTTCAGTTATTCCAACCCCGGGATCATCTTTCTTGGCCGCGTCATCGAACGCGTGACGGGCGATGTCTTCGAGGCCTACGTCGACAAGAACATCTTCCGTCCCCTCGGGATGCGTGACGCGTACTTCGACTCCACCCCGTGGCACCTCCTGCCCAGGCGCGCGAACCACTATTTCGTTCGCGCCGGCCGACCCGAGCCGGGCGGCGTCGACTTCAACACGGGGATCACCGTGAGCAACGGGGGACTGAACGCCCCGATCCCCGACATGGTGCGTTACCTGGGCTTTCTCATGGGGGACCCGCCGGCAGGCACGGATGGGGACGCGATCCTCGCTCGCTCGAGCCTGGAGGAGATGTGGCTGACCGTGGTGCCGATCGGCGACTCGTCGATCGGAGCCGAGAGCATGGGGCTCGCGTTCTTCCTCTACGATCTCGGCGGTCGGAAGCTGGTGGGTCATACCGGCACCCAGCGTGCGTTCTATTCGTTCTTCGTCATCGACCCGACCGCGCGCATCGGCACCATCGGGGCGTTCAACACCGTGGGCGTGGACGGGCCGCCGGATACCGACGCCCTCCGAGTCTCGACGCGTGCCGACGTGGTGGAGCGGGTCTTCCCCCTCTTCGGCGGGGGGCACCGATGAGCATCGCCCGCCGAGACTTCGTCAGGCTCGCCGGCGCCGCCGTCCTCGCGCCGACGTCCGTGCGGTTCGGTTCGCCCGAGGCCCCTGTGCGGCCGACCCTCCCGCGACGAGGGCGCTGGCCGGGATACGAGCGCGCCGTCGTCGTCGACGCCCTCGCCAGCCCCGGGGCCTTCAACGTGCCGGACGCGGTGGAAGGCGGGTTGGGACCGGGCGCGCTGTCGTCCGCGCGTCGGTCGGGAATCACGGCGGTGAACGTCACGGTCGGGGTCATCGGCGAGATGCCGAACCCGTTCGAGGAGACGGTCAAGGACCTGGCGCGCTGGGAGCGGGAGATCGACCGGCACGCCGACGTGTTCACGCGCGTCCGTACCGCAGAGGACCTGCGCCGGACGAAGGACGCCGGAAGGGTCGGTCTGATCTACGGGTTCCAGGACACGGTGGCCCTCGAGGCCGACCTCGAGAGGATGGACGCGTTCCACGCCCTCGGCGTCCGGATCGTGCAGCTCACCTACAACGGCCGCAACCGGGTCGGTGACGGGAGCCTGGAGCCTGGAAACGCCGGCCTTTCCCGGTTCGGCGCGGCGCTCGTCGAGCGCATGAACCACCTCGGGGTGCTCGTCGACCTGTCGCACTGCGGACAGCGCACCACCGCCGAGGGAATCGCCGGGTCGCAGCGTCCGGTCGCGATCACCCACACCGGCTGCCGGGCGGTGTTCGATCACCCCCGGAACAAGCGTGACGAGGAGTTGCGCGCCTGCGCGGAGCGCGGAGGCGTCGTGGGGATCTACCTGATGCCCTATCTGAACGCCTCGGGCCCGCCCACCGCCGACGACGTCGTGCGGCACCTCGAGCACGCGCTCGGGACGTGCGGAGAGGACCACGTCGGCATCGGCAGTGACCAGTCGATCCATCCCATCGACGCGTCGCCGGACTACTACCTGAGGGTGGAGGAGGAGGTCGCGCGCAGGCGGGCCCTGGGAGTGTCCGCCCCGCGGGAGGACACCGCGCCGTTCGTGCCGGAGCTCAACGATGCGCGCCGCATGGAGCTGCTCGCGGACCGGATGGCGGCGCGTGGGCACCCGGACCGGATCATCGAGAAGGTCCTGGGCGCCAACTTCGAGCGGCTGTTCGGGGACGTGTGGACGGGCTGAGCCTCACGCACCACGCTCGATCCGATCGAGGAGACCCGCCACCAGGTCGGCCGCCGCGTGGGGGTCACACCCGAGGTGGAGCGTCCAGGCTCCCACCTCCGAGAGCCGCTCGGGCACGCCGTCCATCGCGTCCCGGAAGACGTCGAAGCCCGGCTCGTCCGGCTGTCCGACCGCGCGCTCCACGGCGGCAGGAGAGGCTCGCTCGACGCGAGGGCTCCCCCGCGACGGACGCAGAAGGCAGATGCCGGCCCGCTCGCGGACCGGTGGAAGTCCCGGGACCTGCACAGGGAGCGGGACCGCCACCTTGGTGGTGCCGTTTCCGCGCACGACAGGACGTACCTCCGTCATCTCAGGAAAGAAACGGAGGGACTCCTCGGGCAGATGCGTCGGGCCGGGCATGCCCCAGACCCGGAAAGGCGGGCCCACCTGCACGTACACACAGTCCTCCGCGAGAACGGTCAGGCCTCGAAGCGCGCACGCCAGCGTGAGCGTGCTCTTCCCCACCCCTGACGGACCGTGGAGGAGAAGGGCTCCCGTGCGACCCGCGACCGCGCCGGCGTGCACGGGGCGGCGGTCGTGGGCGGTGACCAGATAGAGCGTGAGGGCCGATAGGACGGCGAAACGGAAGTGCGCCCCCCGGGAGACGAGCGTCGGCGTGATCCAGGCGTACGCTTCGCCCGTGGCGAGATCCGCGAACGCCAGGCTCCCGGGAGTCGCCACCACGAGTCGATCGGCGCCCGCCTTGCGGTAGCGGACGTCCGCGTTGTCGGCGTCCGAGGGGTCGTCCTCGTGGAAGGCCAGGCGAACGACCACCCGAGCGTCCGCCAGCGGGCCAACGTGCTCTTCGAGACCGCGCCACGGCCCGAATGCTTCCACGACCTGTTCCAGCAGGGCGGGCTCGGACGCCTCGAAGCAGGTAGCGACACCCAGCACCGGTAGCTCGATGCGATGTGGGAAGCCCACGTCGCGGTAGAGCATGTCCCTAGGCGTGGCGCCCACTGCGCATCTCCTTGGCCTGGGCGTACAGATCGATCCAGCGCTCTTGCACGCGGGTGACGTCGTGCTCGCCCAGTCGTGACGCCGCCACCCGTGCGAGCTGCTCGCGCCGCCCCGGGTGCTCCAGCAGGTCCAACGCGGCCGAAGCCACCGCACCCGGCGTCCAGGTCCGGACGGTCGTCGCGGCGTGCGGCGCCCACTCGGTGAGGATCCCCACTTCGGGGCCCAGCGAGGGTACGCCCTGGGTCGCAGCTTCCAGGACGATGCGCGGCCCGGACTCGTAGCGCGAGGTCACGAGCAGCACATGGGCCGCGGCGAGCCGTTCCCGGACGCCCGTGGGAGGCAGGAGCCCGTGGAAGCGAACCTGGGCCTCGACCCCCACCTCCCGGGCCAGCGCGCGAACCGCGCCCCCGGAGAAATCCTCGCCGACGACATCCACCCGTACGTCCGCTCCTCGGCTCCGCATGTGTCCCACAACCTTCACCAGGAAGGCCGGGTCCTTGACGGGTGCGAGCGAGCCCACCCATGCGATCCGCCAGGGAGGGCCGGGCGGCTTCGGCCGCTCCGCCGCGGGCCACAGCCCCGTGTCGATCTCGAGCGGCACGGTCACCGCTTCGAATCCGCGGGTCCGGGCATCGGCCCGTGCCGGCGCGGAGGGAACCGCCAGGGGTCCTGCGGTCGCGGCGAAGCGAATCCATGCGCGACCGGGCGCGCGGCGCCAGCCCCCGAAGCCCACCTCCGGCAGGGACGCGAACTCCCCACCCCGAGCTTCGAGCACGGCGGGTACGCCGAGCGCCCTTCCCGCCACGGCCACGACCACCCCCTGGGGCACGAGCCCGAAGGCGTGGAGCACGTCCAGCGGCCGCTCACGGTGCAGGCGCGCGAGGACGCGGAGGGCGCCCAGTCTCCGAGGACGAAGCCCGACGTTGTGCACGGTCGCATTCCCGAGAGTCCATCGGGCGGGCGCGGGCTCCTGACGCAGCGCCACGACCTGGACGTCGTGGGCGCGTGACAGAGCATATACGCGCTCCACGAGGTGCGGGACCACCCGAAGCCCACCCTCCCGCGCCACGCCCCCCGCGGTGACCAGGCCGATTCTCATGGCCGCCTCACCTGCCGGAGCTCGGGTCCCGCCGGCTTCGGGCCCTCGGTCCGAGGACCCTCATGCGCGATGAGCGGGCCGGGAAGCCCCGGACATGACCCGGTCGACCTCCCTCCTCATCCCCTCCAGGAACCGATCCCGTCCGAACGGTCGAGCCGATGCCACCAACCGCGCCGGTTCGAACGTGCGCGCCTCGAAGCGCAGCAGCGCCTCGACGAGCGCGTCCACCGTGGGCTCCACGAAGAACTCTCCGGTTTCCTCCGTGACCGAATCCCTGACCCCGCCGGTTCCCAGCGCAACGACGGGCGTCCCGGACGCCAGCGCCTCCACCACCGAGATGCCGAAGTCCTCGACGCCCGGAAGCACCAGGGCGCGCGCGCGTCTGAGAACGTCTGCGACTTCCTCGTCGGTCAGGCGGCCCGAAAGCGTGACCCGGTCCCCCGCCTCGATGCGCACCGTGCCGCTCGCTCCCGCCCCCACCCCCTCACCCACGACCAGGAGCGACCTGCCGAGGCGGCGCGCGGCCTCCACGGCGAGGTCGACCCGCTTGTACGGGGCCTGAGCCCCGAGGACCAGGTAGAAGTCCTCCTTCGGTCCCGGCGCGAAGCGCGCCAGGTCCACGGGAGGGTGGACGACCGATGCATCTCGACCGTACAGGAGTCGGATCCGGTCCCCGACGAACGTCGAGTTCGCGACGAACGCATCCACCGACCGCGAGCTGCGCACGTCCCAGGCGCGGAGGGCGGGCGCGACGAGCTGCATGGCGGCGCGCACCGGGATCGACGCGCGACCGGGCCCGAAGTACGCGTCGTACTGGTCCCACACGTAGCGCATGGGCGTGTGGCAGTAGCAGAGGTGCCGGGCACCCGGCGGGATGCGGACCCCCTTTGCCACACAGTGGCTCGACGACAACACCAGATCGACATTCGGGAGCTCCATCGATCCCACGGCCAGGGGGAAGGAAGGGAGCAGGTATCGGTAGCGCGACGCCGCTCCCGGAACGGACTGGAGAAACGAGGTCCGGATTTCTCGAGACTCGATCACGTCGGAGACCGATCCCGGGACGTAGATGAGCGTGTGGAGCGACGCCTCGGGGAAGAGCTCGAACAGGGCCTCGAGAACGCGTTCCCCGCCGCGCATCCCCGTAATCCAGTCGTGGACGACCGCGACCTTCATCCACCCTCCGCGACCCGGCGACAGAGATCGAGCAGCGCGTCCGCGCTGTCGTCCCATCGGTGGTTGGCAGCCTGCTTGCGCCCGGCATCCACGCGGCGCGCCCGCGCGCTCGAGTCCTCGGTGAGCAGCGTCCAAAGGGTCCGTCGCCAGGCCGCGGGATCGAGCGGGACGATCTCGGCGGCGTCGGCCAGGACCTCCCGTGCGGGCCCGTAGGGAGCGACGACCGCGGGTGTGCCGCACGCCAGGGCCTCGAGGGGCGGCCGCCCGAACCCCTCCGAGCGCGAAGGGTGCAGAAGCGCCACGGCCCCTCCGACCAGCGCGCGGAGCGTGTCGTCGGACGGGGCGCCCAGGTCGCGCACGCCCGGCGTCGACGCGCCGAGGCGCCGCCGATCCAACGCCCGTCCCCGACTACGGCCGACCACGACCAACGTAGGACGGTCACCGTCCTCCCAGTCCTCCCAGAGCCGCTCGAGGAAGTCGAGTCCCTTGCGGGGATCGCCACGGACGAGAGCGAGGAAGTAGGGGCCCGCGAGGCCATGCTCCCGGCGGGCGGCGACGACGGCCTCCGGCTGGACCGGGCCCTCCAGGGGAGCGGCCCCCTGGGACACCACCACGATCTCCTCCTGGGAGCGTCCGATCCGTCGAGCCAGAGTCGCCGCCGACCAACGCGATACGGTGGCCACCCCGGCGGCGCGCCGCGCGGGTCCGAGATGCCCGACGCGCACCCAGAGCCGGTATGCGACGCGGAAGTCGCGTGGCTCCGTCAGCGGAGCCAGGTCGTGGAGCACGACGACATGCGGTCCGCCCCACCAGGGTGCGGCGTTGGCGGGATGGAGCACCACGTCGGCTCCCGCTCGGCGAGCGGCCAGGGGCAGCTCGAGCTGCTCCCACGCCACGCCCGGGAGCCGACCCTGGATCCGCCGTGCGGAGGGTACCTCATCCGCGGCGAACACGGCGTCGGATGGCGTGAGGAGGACCACCTCGGTCCGGTCGGCAAGGCGCCGTGTGACCTCGCGGGCGAAGCGTTGCACCCCGGTGGGCGGCGCCCCGAGAAAGCGGCCGTTCACGCAGACCCTCATCGCGGCAGCGGGCCTCCGCCCGCCCTGGCGAGCCCCAGGGCCGCCACCAGTACGATCAGCTCCCCGACGCCGTGGGCGAAGGGCCACTCGAACAACGAAACGACGATGGCCGTGGTGAAGGACCACAGACAGGTGATCCGTGCCCACCGCTCGACCACGGGCGCCTCGCGCCGCGCGCTACGCAGGAGCCCGAGCCAGGTCGATCCGAGAAAGGCCAGCAACCCGAGCAGTCCGAGGACTCCGGCCTCGGCCGCGACGTGGACGTAACCGTTGTGCGCTGAGCCCACGAAGTCGAACAGCCCGGCGATCTGAGGCCCGAATTGCTCGAGGGCATCGCCGAAGCCGCCGGGTCCCACGCCCACGATGGGGTGCGCCTGGAACATCAGAAGGCCGGCCCCCGTGAGCAGCAGCCGCTGGGCGACGAGCACGTCACCCGTCGTCCCCGCGAGGCGCGTCGACAGGGCGCCACCCGTCACGACGTCGACCGCGAGGGCCCCCACGAGCCCCAGACCCCAGAGCCGAACCAGGGTCCGCCCCTCGCCGACCAGCAGGAGGACCGCCGGCGCGGCGGCGACGGCCAGCCAGCTGCCCCTCGAGAATGTCGAGCCCAGGCCGAGACCGATGATCACCGCCCCGGCGCACCAGGCGGCCCGCTGTGC
This sequence comes from Gemmatimonadota bacterium, assembly GCA_003248075.1. Classification (GTDB taxonomy): domain Bacteria; phylum Gemmatimonadota; class Gemmatimonadetes; order Longimicrobiales; family Gaopeijiaceae; genus SZUA-318. The sequence goes on from QJYK01000180.1 coordinate 17,717, forward strand.
CCCCCTGGACGTCAGCAGCCCCTGAACGGCGAACGGGGCCGAGATGGCCAGATACATCCCCAGCTCGTTCGGCCACCCGAAGCCGCCCGCTGCACGGTAGAGCGACGATTCCGGAAGCGGAAAGCGGCCGGAGGCGGCCCCGAGGGCTTCCAGCACCGCCGCGCCACCCGCCACCGCCGCCGTCGCGACGATCCAGCCTGAGGCACTCCGCCATCCGGCCGGACGTGCACGTCCCCTGTCCAGCAGCACCCAGAAGAGCGCGAACAGGAGGACGAAGTTCACGGCTTCCCGGAGGGCGGCGATCCGCTCACCGGCGAACAGCGCGGAGACGCAGACCGCCGCCGTGAGGAGCCCCAGGGGCACCAACGAGCGCGTGGAGAATGGAGCTGGTCGTGGATCCAGGCCGCGTCCCAACACCCATCCCACGACCACGACCGCGGCGACAGGCAGGACCGGGGGCAGGCGAACAGCGTCCGTGGACAGGAACGCGGGGAGGGGCAACGACACAGCGAGCAGGGGAAGGGGCTCGACCCATCCGGCCGTCAGGATCACCGCGAGCGCCGCGGCCGCGAGGCCGCCCGCCACGAGCGCCAAGGGCAGGGACATGGAGCTCCACGCGGCGAGTCCGAGGAATGCGGCCGCACCGAGCACCGCCGAAGCGAGCCCCGCGGTCCAGACGTCCGCACGCGGATCCAACGCACGCACCCCCGCCGCCGTCATGCCGGGCCCTCCAGCTGTGCGTCCCCCGCCCCGGAGCCGAAGCCCACGGCTCGCCGCAGGGCCAGGAGCTCGAGCGGGCTCAGCGCGCGGCCGCGAACGTAGACCGAGCCGGCCACGACCAGAAAAGCCAGGCCGCGGAGCCACCCCCCGGTGGGGTCGGGCAGCAAACGACAGGCGAGTGCCCCGATCCCGCAAGCCGCTGCCAGGACCAGGGCACGCCGGCGAGGGGCGGCCCCTGCCACGATCGGCAGGGCGATCAGGAAGCCGGTCACCAGGAACGCCTCCGAGACGAGACGGGCCGTGGCTGCGCCCACGGCGCCCATCGCGGGAACGAGGGAGCGGTTCAGCAGGAAGTTGGCGACGACGGCGACCAGGTAGAGCGCGGCCACCGGTCCCATCCGGCCTGAGGCTCCCATGACGTAGCCGCCGACGATGGTGAGCCCCAGGAGGGGAAGCAGCAACGCGAGCAACGCCAGGACCTGGGCAGCGCTCCCGTACTGCACGCCAAAGACGAGTCCGACGACCGGAGACGCCACCAGGTGGAGCGCGAGGCCAGCGGGCACGGCAGCCAGGAGCACGACCTCCATGTACCGCGCCGCAGGCGCGCCGTCACCCGTCCCCGCATGACGCGAGAGCTGCGGGTACACCGCGCCAGCGGCAACGACGAGCAGCGCTTGGAACACGTCCACGAACTTGTACGCGGCAGTATAGACGCCGGCTTCGGCGGATCCGCTCCAGCGTTCGACGAGCAGGACGTCCATCTTCGAGTAGAGGGCGATCCCGACGAAGGCCGCGGCGAACGGGGCCAGGCCGGTGACGAGGCCCCGGACCGTGCGCGCGTCTCCGATGCCTCCCCCCCGTGCCTCTCGCGGCAGTCCCAGCCACAGCCAGGCGAAGGCGGCGCTCCACCCGGCCACGAAGCCCCAGCAGTAGAGCACCAGATCGTCGGTCACCACCAGGAGCGGGACACCCACCACAGCGGACACGATCCCGAACAACGCCGAGGCCTGGGTCCAGCGGGCCATGCGCTCCACGGCCTGATAGTACGCGGCCAGGTTCTCGGCGAACGCGTTCATCACCCACCCCAGGGAGAGCACCAGCGCCGCCGCCCGGGCTTGCGGGTCGCCGAACAGCAGACGGGCCGCCCAGAGGGTCGCGAGGACCATCAGCCCACCCGAGAACCACTTCACGGTGTGCGCGGCCCCGAGAAGCCGTGCCGCCGAGGTCGGGGCCCTCGCGATCTCGCGGACCAGGAGGGGCAGCATGCCCAGCGTGGCCACCACCGAAATGATGACCGCGAGAGCGGCGGCGGCGCCGTACACCCCGAAGGCCTCCGTCCCGAGCCAGCGGGCTGCCACGATCACCGAGGCGAGCGTGAACAGGCGCGGCACCGCGAAGGCGAGGAGCAACGCGACGCCGTTCCGGAGGATCCGGTGGACCCGTCCATCTCGTTGGGTCCCCTCGAGCCCGGTCATCCGTCGCGCTGTCCCTGGAGGACGGCAACGACGGACCGGACCAGGATCGCCAGGTCCCCCCTCCAGCTCCGCCCCCGAACGTACTCCACCTCGATCCTGGCTCGCTCCGGGTACGGCGGGCGGGCCCGTCCCCTCGAGTTCCAGGCGCCGAAGATGCCCGGCTTGACGCCGAGCAGGGTCTCCCGGTCCTCCCCGAAGAGGTCCAGCTCCTCCGGTACGATGGGTCTCGGCCCGACGAGACCCATGCACCCGGCCAGCACGTTGTAGAGCTGTGGTAGCTCGTCCACGTAGGTCTGCCGGAGCAGACGCCCCCACCACGGGACCCTCGGGTCCTCTCGGGACGGAAGCTTGAACCCGTTTTCTCGGTGGCGGTCGCGCAGGCCGGATTCACGCTTCAGCAGCGCTTCTGCCTCCCGCGTCATCGTGCGGAGCTTCCAGCAGCGGAAGACACGCCCCCCACGCCCCAGACGATGATGACCGAAGAACACGGGCCGCCCCCCCGCCAACAGCACGAACAGGGCGGCCCCCGCCAGGAGGGGGAGCGCAAGGGCGAGCAGCAACGCCGCGGTGACGATGTCGAAGATCCTGCGCACCGACCCTTCCGGGAGCCTGGGGGGGCACAGGGGAAGCTCCGTCAATCCCACAGGGCAGCGACCTCCGAGCGCCTTCGCACCACCACCACCGAGCCGCTCACGGGGCACCCCGCCCTCGACAGCCACGCCGACACCCGCTCCACGTCCTGGCGCCGGCTGCGTCCCGAGACGCAGGCGAGGACGCAGCGGCGCGCCTCGCCTGCCAGAACGGTGGCGTCGGCGAAGCTGGCCACGGCCCGCGCGCGTGCGGGCTCCCTCACCGCGTCGAGGACCTGGGCCCCCAGCGGGTGCATTGGCCCGATGGGCACGATCACCCCCGTCTCACCCAGCCACGAGCGCAGGGTCGCGAGCTCCGCTTCCGAGGGCGGGGCTCCGGCGCGCAGCGCCACCACGGGCGACCCGGTGGCGTCTTCCAGCCAGCGGGCCGAGCGCACCGTGGGGTCCGCGCGCTCGACGACGACCATCCCCAGCAGACCGGCGCCGCTCGCGATCAACAGTCCGGCGGCGAGCCCGAGCTTCTTGCGCGGCCACACGGGCCGATAGCGGAGGGCGGGAGGGTCGACCACCTGCACGTTCGAAAAGGCGAGCGCGAGCCTGAGCTCCTCCTGCCGCAGTCGCTGCTCGGTGAGGACCGAGACTTCGGACAGCACGCGGACCTCGCGCTGGCCGCGCCCGAATGCGACCGCCTGGGCGGGGAGTGCACCGACCACTCTCTCCAGCTCGGCGCGCCGGTGCTCGAGCTCGGCAACTCCATCGGCCAGCGACGTCCGATACTCGCTCACCAGCTTGCGGAGCGCCTCGTCGAGCTGCCGGATCTGTTGGTCCAGGGTGCGTGCCTCGCGCGACTCCGGCTGGCGTACCGCCAACGTCGCCGTGCGCTGCTCCTCCAGAAGCGTGAGCCGCTCGAGGAGCGTCCCGACGGTCTGATTCTCCAGGAAGCGGGGATGGGCCACCAGCGTGGACCATGCCGACATCGGGTCCGCCGCCTCGTCCACGCGGATCAGCTGTCGATCGAGCAGGTCGAGCTCGGCGCGGGCCTGCGTGAGCTCCTGGTAGACGATCTCGTAGCGCTGCACCAACGCCTCGCTCTGAGCGTCCGGGGCGACCAGCCCCGTACGCCTCTGCACCCGTTCCAGCGAGTCCTCCGCAGCTCGGAGCTCGGCGCGCGTGCCACGAGCCACAGTCTTGAGCGAGTCGACCGTCTGGTCGCTCTCCTGCCGGAAGAGTCGGGCTCGGAGGCGGATGAACTCGGACACGGCGGCGTTCACGACCGCATCGGCGACGCCGGGATCGTCGTGCGTGTACGAGATCTGCAGGACGTTCGCGTCGCGTCGTGTGCGGACCAGCGAGATCCCTCCCGAGGCGCTGCGCACGGCTTCGCCGAACGGCCGGGTCACGAGGTGGATGGTGGTCGGTCCCCCTTCCCGGCGCGGAGCGAACGTGAGCTCCATGCCCCCGAACTCCGCCGCCTCACCGACCCGGAAGCGACCCACCTCCCCGCGCTGCGGAGCGGTGCGCTCCACGCGCACCTGATCGCCTTCCCAGGTCGCTTCCCAGGTGGCCTTGAAGGTCGTGTCCCGTGACGAGAGGCCGACCGCGGTGAACAGCGAATCACGGGTCCACCCCCGCGGCGCGTCGAGTCTCACGCTCAACGCGACCGTCCGCACCACCTCCTCGGCCAGGGTGCGGCTCGAAAGGATCTCCAGGTCGTTCGCGAAGGGATCGCCTCCCGTACGCAGGAAGCTGAGCAGCCCGCCCGTCGCCGAGACCCCGGGGCTCGGCGGCGGCTCACCGATGCGCAGCCGGGCTTCGGCCCGGTACACCGGGCGGGAGAGGAGGAGGACCAGAGCAACCACAACCATCACCGCGGCCGCGATGCCTGCGCCCCAGGGCAGACGGCGGGCGAGCACGCGGATCACCGAGCGCAAGAAGTCCGGCCGCGCTGTCACGCCCCGCCCCGCGTCCGTCATCTGATCAGCAGGGCGGTGAGCACGGAAGCCACCAGTGACGCCCCGGCTCCCAGGAGGAACGGGAGGTTCTCGGACGCCCAGGAGCGTCGGCCGACCAGGAGCCGATCGCCGGAGCGCAGGGGCTCTCGCAGTAGACGCGCATCATCCGCGGTGAGCACGACGACCGTGGAGTCCCCACGGACGAGACGGACGTCCCCCCGGTCCGCGGATTCGGTCAGACCCCCGGCAGCCGCGAGCACGTCGGAGAACGTCATGGTGGGATCCACGGGCTGGAGCCCCGGGACACGTACCTCGCCGAGCACGGCGATCCGGAGCAGAGGCACCAGCCGCACCGCCGCATCCCTGAACTCCGCAGCGAACGCCCTGCGCACCTCCTCCTCCACCTCCGCGAAAGGCCGTTCCGCGACCTGGATCAGCCCGGCCACCGGGAGAAGGACCTGGCCCCGGTGGTCGACCTCGAACTGGAGCGGCTGCCGGGCCTCGGTGGGGTCGGGCACCAGCGCGGTCTCTGGGAAGACCTCGAGGCGCACCATGTCGCCCGGCAGAAGGCGCAGGGTATCCGCCGCAGACCGTTGCTGCGCCGCCCCGCCCGTGACCACGGCGAGCAGAAGCGCGATCGCTGAAGACTCGAATGGCAGGCGCATCGGATCCCGGGGATGACAAGGAGCAGCGGCTTTGCTTGCCGAGGGGGGCAAGCTTAAAGATCCTAAAGTCGTATAGTCAACCGATTCGCGAACCGATGCCCTCCGGCCTCGCCGGACGCCCGTTCGACCCGCGCCCCACCCGCCGTGACCGCATCCGCACCGCTGTCGTTCGACGCGTTGGACCTCTCGCCCACCGAGGTGGCACAGAGGTTCCGTTGGGCCCGGCGCCAGGGCCACCCTTCATACGTCTGGCCCGACGTCCCGATGGCAGGGTGGTCCGCCGCGGCCCGGGCGATCGAGTCGGTCACCGCCGCGGCGCTCGCTTCGGGCGTCGCCGTTTCGCCACCCCTGCGGCTCGGGCTGAGTGCTCCCGGGGATGCCGTGGAGCCGGCGCGCGCATTGGGTGTCGCCGCCTTCACCTCGGGCATGGGCCCCTGGTTGGGTCGGTGGATCGAGGACGGGACTCTCCTGGCCGACCCCGACACGGCCGCCGTGCTCGAGCTCCACCTGCGTCATGCCCGGGTCCGGGCGGGGCGTGTCCTGGAGCTCCTGGGCTCCCTGGGGCCGACGCTCCGTGGCCTCGACCCCTGCCCTTTGATCCTGAAGGGCGTGCACACGGGCTGGATGTATTTCCCGGAGCCCTCCTGCCGCCCCGCCGCGGACGTGGACCTCCTCGTGGCCCCGGAGCTCCGCCGGGCGACGGAGCAGGCGCTCGAGTCGAGAGGCTACACGCTCACACAGCGCCAGCGTCGGCCCATCCGATCGGTCTGGCGTCCCCCCGGGGCCCCGAACGCGCTCCCGTCCCTGTCGCTGAGCCACGGGCAGGGCCCCCTGACCGTGGACCTCCACGCCTCGCTGGAGCGGAGCTTCCTCGGCATCCGCGCGGTCGCCCTCGCCTGGCCGCGCGCCCCGGACACCGTGGCGATTCCAGGGCTGCCGGATCCGTTCCGGGGCCTCGCGGCCCCGCACCTGGTCCTTTCCCTCGCGCTCCACGCCTCGGAGGACCTCCACAACATGCAGCTCCTTCGCGTCGTGGAGATCGTTCTGGTGGCCCGTTCCATGGGCGACGGTGACTGGGATCGGGTCATCCACCTGGCCGACGGCTCGGACGCGCTGCGTTTCGCCTGGCCCGCGCTGGCTCTCGCGGACCAGCTGGCGCCGGGAGCGGTGCGCTCGGACGTCCTCCGGGCGGCGACGGCGCGCGTCCCCGAGCGGATCCGCCGGGTCGTGACCGGCCTCACGCCCGGCACTGCTCTTCGCCTGGATGGCCTGTCCATCGAGGAGCGTTTGATGGGGGCGAGCACCCGAGGTGAGCTGCTCCGGCGGATCGGTCACATGCTGCTTCCGTCCCGGGCGGGCAATTCACCCCGGGAGCTGGGACGCATCTACCTGGAACGCGTCTACCGCCTCTTCCGTGGGCGCGTCCGCCTCCGCTCCGGCCGCGCGGACGGAGGTCGATCGGAGTCCTAGCCCCGGGGCGGCCCGTAGGCGCGTGTACGCGGCGCCTCACCCCGGATGCCGGGCCAGCGCCCGGGTCAGGAGTCCCCCGCCCACGGCCGCTACGAGCGCCGCCGTCGTGAAGAGTGCAGCGAAGGAGCCGGCGCCCAGAAGCAGGCCGCCGGCGCTCGCGCCCATCAAGCCGCTGAGCTCGGTCGCCGCATTCCGCCACGAGGACACCGCTCCCCGCTCGGAAGCCGCGGCCTCGTCCAGCAGCAGCTCGTCCAGGAGCGGATTCGTCGCCGGTGGCGCGAGGCCCTGAAGCGCGTACCACACCGTCGCGAGCAACGCGCCCCCCGCGAAGGCCAGGCCCACGAGCGCGACCGGGAAGAACAATACCCACCCCACCAGAACGCGGAGTGGGCCGGCGCGCTGCGCGAGCTCCCCGCCGGCCACGAGGAGAAGCGCCGTAACCGCCTGCATGAGCCCGAAGAGGAGCCCGATCCGCTCCACGCTCCAGCCGTGGACACGCAGGAAGTAGAGGTTGAAGAAGGGCAGGACCATCCCCGCGGCGAGCATCCAGATCAGAACCAGTCCGACCAGCAGGCGTATCCGGGGGCGGACCGCCAACGTTCGCCAGCCATGGCCTCGGCGGTTCGGTGCGCCGGTGGGAGCCGAGGACGGCGTGGCCGTGACGCCGAGGATCCGCACCGCCAGCGGGCCCGAAAGCAGCGTACCTGCGGCACACAGGAGAAGGCCCGCGCGGATTCCCGCGATGCTGGACGCGCCCGTCAGGTCGGACCACCAGGTCGGAAGCGCACCCGCCGCCGCCGTCCACACCGACCCGGACGCCAGCAGCGCGGCCACGTTCCACGAGAAGGCCCGGGACCGGATGTCGGGCGGCGCGATCGCCATGAGCACCGGACCCATGGTGACCCGCCACGTGGCGGTTCCCGCTCCGGCCATCATCGCGCCGGCGAGGATGCCGGCACCCGACTCCGCCAGCGCACCCCAGGCGAGTCCTGCGGTCCCCAGGAGCGAGGCCAGGACATACGACCGAGCGGCTCCGAACCGGTCGAGCAGGAACCCTGCCGGGGCCAGCGCGATCAGGCCGCCAGCGGTCATCGACGAGGCGGCAAGCCCCATGAAGGCCTCTCCGCGACCCAGGGCATCCAGATAGAAGTTGTAGAGGAAGGCGTGCGCGAAGAGTCCGGCCCCGAAGAGGACATTGGCCGCGAGAAAGGGCCCAACGCCCGCCCAGCTCGAGCGCTTTTCGGCCCCAGACCCCACCAGACCTCCTCTCCGTCGTCCACGCAGGCGCGGTCAGGATCCCGCGTCCCCGTCGTAGAAGCAAGAACGCCGCATACGTGTCAACCTTGAACTGCTGACGGGTCGGGGATCAATTGTCCCCTCCATACGGAATCGCCCCCACGGCTCAACATCGGCTCGCCATGTCCCTTGCACGTTCGACCCTGCGCTCCGCCCTTGCCGTCCTGATCGGGTGGCCACTCGCGGCCCAGCAACCGACGGACACGCTCCGGGTCCGGCCCGACACCGTCTTCGCGCTGTCACCGATCGTCGTCACCGCGAGTCGACTCCCCACGAGGCCCGAGCGCTTGGGCTTCGCGCTGACCGTGGTGCGCCCGAGGCCGCGGTCGTCCCCCTGGCCGGCCGACCTGGTCCAGAAGGGGCCCGGTGCCTTCCTGGACCAGGCCGCCGGGCCGGGAGGCCCCGCCATCGTCCGCCTTCGAGGTGGAGAGGAGGTGTTCACCCAGATCCTCGTCGACGGCGTCCAGGTCAACCAAAACGGCGGATTCTTCGACTTCCAGGGCTTCGGGCTGTCCAATCTCGCCGACGTGCAGATCGCCCGGGGACCCCAGAGCGCCGTGTACGGCTCCTCGGCGGTCAGCGGAGTGGTCCATTTCACGACGCCGAGAGGCGAGCCGGGCGCACCGGTGGTCTCCGTCCGCGGCGAGGGAGGAGGGGCGACCGAGCACGGGGGCAGTTGGCGAGGGGCAGGTACGGTACGCGGCGGCACCCCGACGTTCCGCTACTCGGCAGGCGTGGGATCGGCCTACTCGAGAGGCGTCTACGCTGTTGCACATGATACACGCACCGACGACGGATCGGTGCGGCTCGATTGGGCCCCGAGCCCCGGATGGGAGACCACACTGCTGGCGCGGCGCATCGAGATGTCGTCGAATCTTCCCGTGAGGGATCCCGGCGCGACGCGTGTCCCTCTGGACCCCAACGCCCGCAACGACCGCGATCGAACCGTGGCTTCGGTGGCGATCCGGCGCGCCTCGGAGTCGCGTGAGCATCACCTCAAGGTCTCGACCTATCGCGAGTCCTTCCGGTACGAGGATCGCTTCGACGGGATCGCGCCGCCGGTGGAGGCGGGCTTCTTCGTCTTCGACGCCAACCTCCTGTTCACCAGCCATCTCGATCGCGTCTCGGCGGAGCTGGGCGGCTCGTCGCAGGCCGGCGTCTTCGCGCTGGCGTACGGGGGCGCGCTCGAGCGCGAGGCGCTGGAAGACCGGGTTTCGGGCGACTTCGGGGGAGACCCGCTCCTCCTGGATCGGTCCTCGGTGGCCGGCTTCGGCGAGCTCGCCTGGCGGCCGACGGACGCCCTCGCGCTCACCGGGGGCGTGCGCGTCGAGAAGTACGAAGCGCTCGATGCGGAGGCCACGCCCCGAGCGAGCCTGCGGTGGTCGCCCGTCGAAGGGCGCCTGTCCCTCCGCCTGGCAGCGGGCAGGGCGTACAAGGCGCCGAACCTGCAGCAACAATACGTGGACAATCCCTTCATCGTGGCGAACCCCGAGCTGCGCGCCGAGCGCAGCTCGTCCATTGAAATGGGTGTGGACGTCTCGTCCCCCGGCGGCGACCGGAGCCTGGGCGTCACCGTCTTCCGGCAACGCTTCGACGACCTGATCCGCACCGTCGGTATCGAGAACGACTCGAGGCAGATCAACAGGAACCTCGGCGCGAGTCGGGCCACCGGGCTCGAATGGGAGGCCGGAATGGCGCTGGCGGGCCCCTGGAAGGTGGCGACATCGGGGACGTGGCTGCGCACCGAGGTGCTCGACAACGTCGGGCTGTCACCCTCCGAGTTCCCGATCGGAGAAGCGCTTCCGTTCCGACCCAAGGTCGTCGGTACGCTCTCGCTGGAGTATGACGACGACGTGGTGGGCGCGAGCCTGGATGTCCGCAGGATCGGCAGCCAGATCGTCCTCTCCGAGCGTTTCAGCGGGCGCCGCGTCGCCCTCGACCCGTACACCCTCGTCGGGGTGTCGGGTCGGTGGACGGTGCGCGAAGGGCTGAGCCTGTTCGTGAGAGCGGAGAACCTGCTCGACACGGAGTACGCGACGGCGTTCGATCGGCACGGCATCCCCGCCACCGGAACCGCGGGCTTCGAGATCGTGTTCTGAGCCCGACGGTCGCGCCGTCGAGAAGCTCCGGCGTCGGGCGATTCAGAAACGGCGGGCCAGGAACGCGCTCCATTGCCAGGCGGACGACCCCGAGCCCGCCCCGGTGACGGAGGAAGCGACGCCCCACTCCCATCCGCCCCGCCAGCCGCGCGCCTCGAGCTCCGCGAGCAGTCCGTTTCCCGCCAGATCCGGCGCGAGGAGGTTATGGTCGCCGCGCCGGACGAGGCCCGACCCGAGCTCGATCGCCGTCCCCGGCAACGCGATGCCCCAGGTGGCCGCCACAGAGAGGCCCTGACCCGCGAGAGGATCCCCCAACGGCACGCCGCGGTCCGTCCATCCCCAGGCCAGGGCGCCGTGCCGGTACCACGGCGGATAGGTCGCGGTGGGCCCGGCAAGCCAGGTGACCTCGAGCCCGCTCCAGCTGTCCGGTAGAGGTCCCACGCGCGCTTCGGCGTCGAAGCGAAGTCCGGGCACGCGCGCGAACGCGAATCCGGCGTCGTCCGCCGCATACTCGGCACCGATGCGGACGGGCCGCCCGGACAGTCGCGTCCGCCAGCGGACGTCCACCGACGCCACCTGGTTCTCGAAGTCGGAGTCCTTCCCGCGGGTATCCGTGATCCCGAGGAGCATGAGGCCCACCGTGCGTGGCGTGACGGGGATCTCCGAAGCCGATCCCCCGAAGATCACCGCACGGTTGAGCCCGATCACCACGTCATGCGAGGGACGAAGCTCGACACGCATCGCGTGGAAGAGCGGCCGTCGGTTGCCCGGGCCCGCCTCCGGGAGCGCGCCGATCTGCAGCCCCACGGTGAAGCCTCCGAGCACCGGGATGCGAAAGCCCCGGCGTTGACGGACGTCCAACCCCCACAGGGGTCCCGCTCCCCCGCCGAGCACCAGACCATGCGCGCACCCGGGGCCGGTCCGCAGGGGGAGCGCGCCCGCCTGCGCCGCGAGGCGCCCCGAACCCACGCCGACGCTCAGGGACCGGACGAACGGGCGTCCTCGTCCGGCCGCGACGTCCGCGGACAAGACCCATCGCCCCGGGAGGAGCTCCACGGACCATCGCACGGCGGGGGCCCGGGGCGGTACGAGCCGGGGCCCGGGGTAGGAATAGCCGGCCTGCGCGCTCCCCTCCATCGCCCCGGCCGCGCCGGGACCGCCCCCGCCCCGCCCCGAGATGCCGACCGTGAAGGCCCCCGCGTCACGGGACCGGAGCAGCGCCGACTCCGCGGCGCGGGCCGGGATCGACTCCGAGCCCGACACCGGGACCGCGGGCAGGGGACGCGCGCCGAAGGTGAGGAGGGGCGCATCGCCGGACCCACCTTCGGTCCAACCCCGCAGCACCCCCAGACACACCACGTCCAGCCCGACCCCCGACTCGGCGACGACCTGACCCGCAACGCCAGCCGCGATGACGAGCATGGGGGCCGCACCGACGATCAGCGCGCGGACGGTCATGATCCCGCGCTTCGCGACCCTGCTCCGCAGGAGGGCATGCGGCGCGGGGACGCCGGCCGGGTGGCCCGCCGGAGCCGAGCTCACCCCGGTGGGGCCGAGCCCCCCCGTCCTTGCAGGAGCTTCTGGTCGAAGTCCTTCGCCTCGCGCAGACGTCGCACCTCCGCCGTGAGCACCTCGATCTGCTCCTGCAGGTCCTGCATCTGCATCTGAGCCGCGCCCGAGGGCGCGCCCAGGCCCGACCCCCGGAGCTCCTTGGCGAGGGACTCCACGAACGGCTTCAAGCCGAAGCGGAGGGTGAGCACGGTCGTGAGCCCGATGATGGGAACCAGCACGATCAGGATCCCGAAGATCGGGATGAGGGCCTCGAATCCCATGATGCGCTCCTGCGGGGGTGCGTCTCGCCTACCTACGCTCGCCTGTCGGTCCCGGATTCGCGCTCCGCGCCTCCGACATGGCACGCTCGATGTCCTCGACGCTCTTGGGAGCCCTCGCCGACAGGTTCTCCGAGCCGTCCTCGGTGACGAGAACGACGTCCTCGATCATGATGGCGACGTCCAGGTCCGGGACGTAGAGCTTGGGCTCCACCGTGAACACCATCCCTGGCTCGAGCGGCGTCGAATAGTCGCGCCCGTCGGTGGCTTCGAGCCCGACGTGGTGTCCGATATCGCGGACGCCCAGCCCCCCCACCGCGGTGTACCGAGTGAGGCCCCCTTCGCGCGCCAGGTAGTGCGTGGGGGAAGGCATCACCCCCCACACGTGCTCCACGCCCATGAGGTCGATGTCTTCCCGCTCCTCCAGACCGTGCGCACGGTACACACCGGCCGCGGCGCGGATGACGTCGAGGATGGTTACGCCTGGTCTCACGGCGGCGATGGCAGCCTCCTGTGCCTCGAGCACGATCTCGTACAGGCGACGCTGCTCGTCCGTGAAGTGTCCAGAGGCCGGATAGGTTCGGCACACGTCGGACCCGTACATGGCCCACTCGGCCGCACCGTAGTCGATGAACACGAGATCCCCGTCGCGCGCGACCCGGTTCACCGAGTTGTAGTTCTCCGACCGGATCGTGAACAACGAGATCGCGTCCGACCCGGAGGCCACGATCGGCGAGAAGGCGGGTCGCGGGGACCCCAGACGCTTCCAGGTCCATTCCATGATGCCCGCGACCTCGAGGTCGTTCATCCCCGGCCGCAGCCGACGGAGCACCTCGATGAGACCCTCGGCGGAAATGGCGGCCGCGCGTCGGAGCGCCTCGATCTCCCAGCGGTCCTTGATGACGCGCAGCCGCTCGATCGCGGGGGTCGCGTCCCGGAGCTCGCGTCCGCCGAGGAGGCGCGCCACGGACGCCTCGAGCTGTTGCCGGACGCTGAGCGGGCGCTCGAGACCATCGGGTGCGTACAGCGCCTCGGTGTCGCGGGCGAAGTACACACGAGGGGCGTCGCCGACGATGGACGGAAGGCGCGCGGACAGCTCTGAGAGCGCGTACGTCTCCCCGATGCCGGTGGCGGCCTGGGCTTCAGCGCCCGGGGAGAGGCGACGGATCATCCGGTTCCACGCGGCGCCGGCGAGTCGCTGGTCCTGGTAGGGGTACTGGGCGCCCGCGAACTGGCGCGATTCCGGCAGGAACAGGACCTCTCGCGCCGGGCTTCCGGGGCGCGGCACGAGCACGAGGATCGCGTACGGCGATTCCACGCCCGTCAGGTAGGCGAAATTCGGGTCCTGCTTCTTCACGCCCTCGTGCCGGATCATGTACTCACCGGGGACGACCACAGGTCCCTGCAGTCGCTCCATCAACCGCGCCCTTCGCCCTGCGTACACCTCGGGCGGGAACGCGACGTCCGACTGGGCCGCCACCCCCGACGGAGCGACGAGCGTCAGCGCGATCGACAGGACCGGGGCAAGTCGGGTTTGGATGCGGCGTCGGCTCGGCATGGCGTGGGGGTCGGGGGAGCGTTGGGGCTCGACGCGGCACGATAGCCCGGAGGCCGCCCCGGCGCACCCGGATACCCGACTTGCCCAAAAGACTCACAATGTTATTTTTAACATTGTTAAACACGGAGGCCAGATGGCGAAGACGGACAACCTGGGCGAGTTCGAGCAGCTGGCGCTGCTCGCCGTGATGCGCCTCGGAGACGATGCCTATGGGGCGCGCATCCAGGAGGAGCTCGAGGTCATCGCCGGGCGGGATGCGGCGATCAGCGCGATCTACATCACCCTCACCCGTCTCGAGTCGAAGGGGATGGTCCAATCGGAGTTGGGCGACCCCACCGAGGAGCGGGGCGGTAAGGCCCGCCGCTACTTCCGGGTCGAGCCGGCGGGCGTAGCCGCGCTCGTCGAGACACGCGAACGCCTCCTCTCCATGTGGTCCGGACTGGAGGACGCGCTGGACACCCGGGGAACGTCCGCCCATGGGGGGTGACGGGCCGGGCCCGGGCATTCGGGCGCTACTCCGCGTGCTGGTCCCGGGGGGGCTCCACGACGAGCTCGTCGGGGACCTGACCGAGCGGTACCGCCGCATCCGCGCGACGCGTGGACGACGGGCCGCCGGGGTGTGGATCTGGTGGCAGGTCGTGCGCCTGAAGCCCCTGGCGTTGCGGCGATCGTTCGGAAGGGGGCACGGAGAGACGGCGATGGGTGGATGGGGAAGCGACCTGCGACATGCGGCCCGGAGCCTGCGCAAGCGGCCGGGCTTCGCCGCCATCGTGGTGCTCACGGTGGCGGTCGCCGTGGGCTCGACGACCACGGTGTTCAGCGTGGTGAACGGGGTGCTGCTCCGCCCCCTGAGCCTGCCCGAGCCCGACCGCCTCGTGCTCGCGTGGCAGACGCACCCCGAGTGGATCGACCATCCCAACAGCCAGCTCCGCGGGTTCGGCCAGCGGTTCCCACTCTCGGTGCCCACCTATGACGACTGGGCCGCCACGCGCACGGGGCTGGAGTCCATGGGGATCTTCACCGGTGGCACCTGGGTCCTGCAGTCCGCCGACGGGGCCGAGGTGCTGCGGGGTCAGATCGCGACGTCCGGCGCGTTCGCGGCGTCGGGTGTCGGGGCGGCGCTCGGCCGCACCCTCCTGCCCCAGGACGACGCGGTCGGCGCGCCCTCCGTCGCGCTCCTCTCGCACGAGCTCTGGCGCGACCGCTTCGGCTCGGACCGCGACATCGTGGGCCGGGTGCTCTCGTTGTACGGAATTCCCCACACGGTGGTCGGCGTGATGCCCTCCGGCTTCCAGCTCGCCGGCCAGGGTGCGCAGCTCTGGACCGACCTCTCGGACGAGGACAAGCTCGGTGAGCGCGACTCGCAGTCGTACACGGTACTCGGACGGTTGCGCCCCGGGGCGACGCTCGAGAGCCTCGAAGCCGACCTCGTGGCCATCCAGGAGCGCCTCGGGGTCGAATACCCGGACGACCAGGGAGACAATGGAGCCCACGTGGAAGGGCTCCAGGACTACCTGGTCGGCTCGGTCCGGTCGACGCTCTGGTTCCTGCTCGGCGCGGTGGGCCTCGTGCTGGCGATCGCCTGTGTGAACCTGGCGAACATGCTCTCGGTGGCGGGGCTCGCGCGCCGTCGGGAGCTCGCAGTGAAAGCCGCGCTCGGCGCCGGGCGTGGCCGCCTCGTGCGCGGCATGCTGGTGGAGAGCGCCTGCCTCGGGATCACCGGAGGCGTGATCGGCGTCGGGCTGACCGCCGCCTCGCTCGGCTTGCTGACCCGCGTGCTTCCGGCCACCCTGCCGCGCACCGACGCGATCGCGGTCGATGCGCGCGTGCTCGCGTTCGGGCTGCTCCTCACGCTCGTGACCTCGGTGCTGGTCGGCGTCGTCCCCGCGCTGCAGGCGGGGGGGGCGTCCCCCCGGCAGACCATGGACGCGACGTCCCGGGGCCTCGCCGGGGGCACCGCGGGTCAGCGCGTCCGCACCGCGCTGGTCGTCTCCGAGGTGGCGATGGCGTTCCTCCTGCTGGCGGGAGCGATGCTCCTCGGGACCAGCTTCGCCCGGCTGTGGGCCGTCGACCGTGGCTTCGACACCGAGGGGCTCGTGACGATGCGGGTCGTCCCCGATCGGCTCACGTGGCCGGAGCAGGACGACCGAACCCGCTTCGTGGACGAGCTGCGCGGGCAGCTCGCGGGGATCCCGGGGACGGAGGTGTCGGCCACCAGTCAGGTCCCGCTGACCGGCTCCACGTCGTCGACCACCTTCGAGATCGAGCGTGCCGACGGCGCGATGGAGGACGGCACTCTGCTCATCTCGGTCGTCCTGCCCGATTACCTCCAGGTCATGCGCATCCCGCTGCTCGAGGGACGTGGGCTGCTCGAGTCGGACCGTGCCGACGCACCCGCGGTGGCAGTCGTGAATCAGGCGTTCGCCCGGCGGTACTTTCCCGGCGGCTCTCCGGTCGGGCACCGCGTGCGCGACGACGAAGACACCCCGTGGGTGACCGTCGTGGGCGTGGCGGCGGACGTCCGCCATCAGGGGCTGCACCTTCCCGCCGAGCCGACGATCTACCTCCCCTCGGCGCAGAATGGTCGCGCGGTGACGCAGTGGCTCCTCCGCGTGCGTGGCGACCTCCAGGGCGCCGTGGAGCTCGCCCGGAACGCCGTGCACACGGTGTCGGCGAGCACGCCGGTGGCACGGGTCCAGATCCTCGACGAGGAGATCTCACGCTCGGTGGCCGTGCCCCGCTTCCGGATGCTGTTCGTGGTCGGCCTGTCCGGGATGGCCACCCTGCTCGCGCTCCTCGGGATCTATGGCGTCGTCGCCTTTGCGGTGTCACAGCGGACACGCGAGCTGGCGGTGCGTGTCGCCCTGGGCGCCCGCTCGGCCCAGCTCCTGCGCGGCACGCTCGGCGAGGGTCTCTTCGTGTCCGTGGTGGGCGTCGTGCTCGGGAGCGCGGTGGCGTGGCCGGCGACGCGCCTCGTGAGCGAGTTCCTGTTCGACGTCGAAGTGACCAGCCTCGGGACGTGGATCGCGGTGGCGGTGGTGGTGACCTCGGTGGCGCTGCTGGCGTCGTGGCTCCCGGCGCGTCGCGCGGCTCGCGTCGACCCGGTCACAGTGCTCTCCTCCGAGTAGTCGGGTCGGCCCCTCGCCGGAACGTGCTCGGTGCCGTAGGGTCTACGTCTGCCGACACCCAGACCCGACAGGACCATCCATCATGAACCGTGCACCCTCCCGACTGTCGACCGCGCTCGCCCTCCTGCTGCTCGCCGCGTGCGGGGGTGACGCCCGCCACGACGCGGGCAACGCCGAGGACGCGGCCGCCCCCGCCCCGGCGCCCGCCGAGGCGATGGCGAGCGTCACGATCCTCGAGCCCGCGGAGGGCTCGGAGGTCGGGTCCTCGGTCCTCGTGCGTCTCCAGGCGGCCGGCGTGACGATCGTGCCGGCCGGAGACATGACGCCCGGTACCGGCCACCACCACCTCTACCTCGACGAAGACGTGGCACCCGCCGGCGCGCCCGTGCCGACGGTCCCGGGACACGTGGTGCATCTCGGCACCGGCGTATCCGAATACACCTTCGAGGATGTCGCACCCGGTGCGCACCGGCTCATCGCGGTCGTGGCGGACGGGGCGCACGTGCCGCTTCAGCCGTGGGTGACCGACACGGTCAGGTTCACGGTACATTGAGCCGGCACCGAATCCTGATGTGACGAAGGGCGGCCCGCGGGCCGCCCTTCGCGTTTCAGGGCCACCCGCCGAGTCAGCGGATGCCGGCTGCGGCCTGAGGGGTGGCCGGGTCCTTCTGCCAGTGGAACGGTCCCGCCTGCCGACGTCGAGGCCACACCTCGTCGAGCGTGTCGCCGTCGTAGAGGCGTCCGTTCTTCATGACCCGGTCGATCTCCCGGCTGTTGCGCAGGTCCGCCAGCGGGTTCCCACGCAGGATCACGAGATCGGCGAGCTTTCCCGGCTCCAGCGAGCCCAGATCCTCGTCCAGGCCGAGGGCGTCGGCACCGACGATGGTCGCGATCCGCAGCGCCTCGTGGGGTGTCACGTCCGGACCCGCTCCCATGGCCCACAGCTCCCAGTGGTACCCGAGGCCCTGGAGCTGGCCGTGGCTGCCGATGCCGCCACGTCCACCCTGCTCCACCACGCGGTCGACGAAGTCCGCGATCATGGGGAACGGAAACTGGTTGTCGTGGAACCAGCCGTTCGACCCCGCCCCCGTCGGACCGGGCCGCCGAAGCGTACGCTGCTGAACGTCCTCGAACGGGGTGAAGCGCCGCAGCTTCTCGTCCTCGAACACCCGCTCGCGGGCATAGAAGTAGTTCTCCGCCCAGGGACCACCGTAGGTCACGAGCATCGTGGGCGTCGTGGCCATCTTCGACGCCACCAGGAGCTTCACGACATCGTCGAAGAGCGGCATGCCGGGCAGGTTGTGCTCGGTTCCGGCGTACCCGTCCTGGGCCATGGTGAGGTTCACCTCGAGGTCGAGGCTTCCCTCGGTCGTGGGCATGAGCTCGAGCTCCCGGGCGGCCTGGATGATCCATTGGCGCTGCTGACGGTTCCCCGCGCCGTACATCTTCAGGGTCTGGGTGTCATAGTAAGACGAATAACGCCTCAGGACGTCGCGGGCGTGCTCGAGGCTCTCGATGTTCTCGCTGGAAAACACGCCCGGACCCGTCGAGTAGATGCGGGGCCCCAGCGCCCGCCCGGCGCGCACCATGTCCTCGTAGGTGAAGAAGTCGGTGGTCGCCGTCTGTGGGTCGCGGGCAGTGGTGACTCCGTAGGCGAGGTTCGCCGCGAAGGACCATGGCTGGCTCCGGTGGAAGACGTATGCGGGCCGCAGGTGCGCGTGCGTGTCCACGTATCCCGGCACGATGGTCCTCCCGGACACGTCGAGGACCTCCGCGCCCTCCGGGACGGTCACGCTTCCCCGCGGCCCGACGGCTTCGATGCGATCGTCGCGCACGACGATCACGCCGTCCTCGATCACCTCGTCGCCGCGCATCGTGACGATGCGCCCCCCGCTCAGCGCCACGACCCCCCTGGGAATGTCGCGCGGGTAGGAGATCTCGATGCGGCGCTCGACCGGCTCGTAGACCTCGCGGCGGCCAGAGGTCCCGGACGAGTCCGCAGCGGCGGTGTCCGCCACCGCGGCGGTGTCCCGCGGCGCCCGAGACGCAGCACGAAGGCTGTCGTCGAAAGCCTGGGCAGCATCGAGGTCGTACACGAGGTGCGCGTTTCCAATGGACCAGTGCACGGCACGCCCGTCAGCAGCCCAAACGGGGAACTGCCCGCCGATCGTCGTCAGCTTACGCGCAGGAAACTGGGCGTTGTCGGGATTCGACACCGAGATCGTCGGGGCCTCACCTCCTACGTAGGGCACCGTGACCACGTACAGGTCGTTGACCACCTGTACCAGCGCCTGATCCCCGCGGGGCGCCATCAGGATGGACGAGGCGTTTTGGCCCTGACTGCCACCGGAAGACGTACGGCCGCGGACCTTGACGTGGGACCGTCGGTCGGTCCCGTCCCAGCGCATCGACACGAGCCCGTCCGACGAGCTGAAAGCCCAGATCCTGCTCGAGTCCGTCGTGAAGTGGAACGAGGAGAGCCCTCCCGTGGGCGTTACCAGCGCGGCATCTCCCCCGGTCGAGGGGATCCACACGACGTCGGTCGGCTCTCCGAGGTTCCCTCGCTGGATCGCTTCCTCGTAGTCTCGTGTGCTGGCCCGCTCGGCGAGGATGCGCGCTCCGTCGGGAGACCACTTGGGCTGCAGGTACAAGGCGGCGGTTCGTGTCAACCGCTCGGGAGCGCCGCCCCCGTCCGCGCGGACCCGATACAGGTGGCCTCCCCCGCCCTCGGTCCAGCCACCGAACGCGATCCAGCGCCCGTCGGGAGACCATGCGGGGTGCTGCTGCACTGCACCCTGGTCGGCCGCGAGTCGCCTTGGCGTCCCGTCGGGCCAGTCCATGACGTAAAGCTCGGACAGCACGGTGAACGCGAGCCGCGAGCCGTCCGGTGACGGCACCGCATCCCGGATCTGCTTCGCGATGAACGTGGGGGTGTCCTCGACCCGGTAGGAGAAGTCCACCTCGGGTCCGATGGGCAGATCGACCTCCACCTCGAACGGGACCTCCACGGCATCCCCACCGTCCACCGGAATGCGCCAGATCCGACCGCCGTACGTGGCCACCACTTCCCGCGAATCGGGGGTGAAGCTCATGCCCGGGTACACGTCGCGCTGCGACGCGGACTCCTGGTCGTCGCGCTGAACCGGCCACGCGAGCCAGCGCTCCTCCCCGCTCGCGAGGTCCCTCAGTCGAAGGCCGGTGTCGGCCACGTGGCGCGACCCGTACACGAGCCAGCGCCCGTCCGGGGAGAGCGTGGGCTGGAAGCCGCCGCCCCAGCGGTCGGTGCGCGACGCGATCTCGCCGGTCTCGCGATCGTAGACGGCGAGCTGGTAGAGGTTCATCCCATTGTTGTAGAGGCTCCCCTGGGAGAGCCGCCCGCTGAACCAGATGTAGCGGGCATCGGAGCCGAACGCCGCGCCGATGGTGCGGAGGTTCCCCGGCTCGCGGATGAGCTGGGCACCTGCGCCGCCCGACCGATGCCAGAGGTGCAGCTTGTTGTCCTTGGTGGCCACGACGTATTCGCCGTCCGGCGTCCACTCGGGACTCACGTAGCGGTCGTGCTTGCCCTTGGTGACCTGGACGGTGTCGGAAAGGTCGGTGGCGACGATCCAGAGGTTCTCGCCGCCGTCGCGGTCCGAGGTGAAGACCACGTGCGATCCGTCCGGGCTGAAGCGCGGCTGGCCGTCGAAGCCCATTCCGCTCGTCAGGCGGGTCGCCCGCCCACCCGCGAGGGGCACCGTGAACAGGTCGCCCAGGTGGTCGAAGACGATCGTGCCACCGTCCGGACTGACGTCGAGGGAAATCCAGGAGCCCTCGCGCGCGGTGTAACGGAGGTGGCGGCCGACCTCGAGAGGGAGCCCTTCCTGCTCCGGGTCCTTCTCGTCTGCGCCGGTTTGGGCGCTCACGGACGGCGCAGGCAGGAAAAGAAGACACGCCGCACAAGCGGCAAGGAAGTGTCGTGCGTTCATCTCATCGTCACCGGTTCAGAAAAGTCACCCCACCACCCCCCACGGGCCGCGAGAGGGCCGAATCTGGCGACGCACCGCCGGTCGAGCCACCCATCTCTTGCCACCCCTCGGCGAGCGGACCAAAGCTCCCGGACCCGCCCGCCCCGGGCCGAACCTCCGCACACCACAGGACTGCCCCATGGCGCGCCCCGAAAACGGGTCCCCGCCCGCCGGGCCGATGCCGAGGGGCGGCCCTTCCGGGCCCTCACCGCACCCGAAGCCGAGGCGCTCGACGCGGTCACCTCCCGGATCATCCCCACCGACGACACTCCGGGCGCCCGAGAAGCCGGCGTGGTCCGCTTCATCGACCAGGCGCTCGCGGAGACGTACCTGCCCGGGATCGACGAGCCCCTTCGGGCGGCGATCGCGCTGGCGGACGATCGCGCGGCCCGGTTCGGCGCGGCATCGTTCGCCGAGCTGCCCGAGAGCGCGCAGGACGGGGTCCTGCGCGAGCTGGCGGAGATGGAGAACTCGCCCTTCGGCACCCTGTGGACCCTCACGATGATGGGCATGTTCTCCAACCCGGAGTACGGTGGGAACCGGGACGAGGTCGGCTGGAGGCTCCTGGGCTTCCAGCAGGCGTCCGGATTCGAGCCGCCCTTCGGCGGTACCACGAACTCGGGGGCGGCGCGTGACGCCGCGGGCCGTTCCCCTGCAGGAGGGGACCAGCAGGACGTTCCCGATCCGGGAGCCGGTCGACTTCGTCGTCGTCGGGTCCGGTGCGGCCGGAGGCGTGATGGCCCGGGAGCTGTCCACTGCCGGCTTCGACGTGGTCGTGCTCGAGCAGGGCCCGTACATCCGCCCGGAACAGTTCCGGCACGACGAGTTCGCCTACACGTTCCGCAATGAGCTCCTCGCCTCGGCGACGGATTTTCCGGTCTTCTTCCGCACCCGGGTGGACGAGGCCCCGAGCGTGAACTCCGACCTACCGGCGGCGACCTACGCGCGCATGGTCGGCGGCAGCAGCGTCCATTTCACGGCCAACTACTGGCGCTTCCGGCCCGTGGACTTCGAGGAGCGCACCCGGCTCGGGCCGATTTCGGGAACCGGGTTCGCCGACTGGCCAATCACCTACGACGAGCTCGAGCCCTACCACACGAAGGTCGAATGGGAGGTCGGCGTGTCCGGCGCGACCGGACCCGACGACCCCCCGCGTTCCCGGCCCTTCCCACACCCGCCCCTCGATGTGAAGTCCTCCGGCGTGCTCCTCGAGAGGGGGGCGCGCAAGCTGGGCTACACCCCGAAGCCCGCCCCCATGGCGATCCTGCCCGAGCCCCGTCCCGGTCGGAGCGCCTACCAGCGATGCGGTTATTGCATGGGCTTCGGGTGCGAGTACAACGCCAAGTCCTCCACCCTCGCGTCGATGATCCTGGAGGCGGAACGAACCGGCCGGTGCGAAGTCCGCGCGGACAGCACCGTGTTCCGCGTCGACACGGACGACCGTGGCCGCGCGACCCAGGTGCGCTATTTCGACGGGGAGGGGACGGAGCACGCCCAGGCGGCCCGAGCCGTGATCCTGTGCGCCAACGGGGCCGAGACGCCCCGTCTCCTCCTCGATTCGGACTCGAGCCTCTTCCCCCACGGGCTCGCCAACGGGAGCGGCATGGTGGGCAAGTACCTCATGTTCAACGGGAACGGGTTCGTCGGCGCCCGCTTCGAGCACCCCCTGAACGGGTACAAGAGCGTCCAGGTCACGCGCATCTGCCAGGACTGGTACGACTCCGACCCCCGGCGTGGCTTCTACGGCGGTGGGGGTATCGACGGCCGCTTCATGGGATCACCCATCGCGTTCGCGTTGTCCTACCTGCCCTCGGACACGCCGCGCTTCGGGACCGGCCTCAAGCGCGTCCTCGAGCAGTACACGCATCACATGCACGTCGCGACCCACTCGACGTCCCTCGCCGTGGAGAGCAACTCGGTCGCATTGCACCCGGACCGCAAGGACCGATTCGGGCGCCGAGCCCTCTTGGTCACCCACCTGGACCACGACGACGATCTCGAGATGGTTGCCTTCCTCCAAGACCGGGGGACCGAGATCATGGAGGCCGCGGGGGCTCTGAAGACCTGGAGCCAGCCTAATCGCCCCCAGCACGTCGGCTTCCACCTGCTGGGGACCTGCCGCATGGTAGACGATCCGGACACGTCCGTGGTCGACCGCTTCCACCGCACGCACGAGGTGCCGAACCTCTTCATCTGCGACGGCTCCAGCTTCGTCACCTCGGGACGCGGTCAGCCGACAATGACGATCCAGGCGTTGGCGTTTCGCGCGGCGGAGCACATCGGGCGCTTCGCCCGCAACGGCGAGATCTGACGCGGAAGCGAGACGGGGACCGACGAGGCTCAGCTGATCGGGCGTCGGCGGACGGGCCGGCCCGGTCTGGCCTGCTCGACGATCTCGCCATCGCGCACCACGAAGCTCCCCGCGACGAGCACGTGGGGGATCCCATCACTTCCCTGGGCGGGCGCGGCGAACGTGGCCCGATCGATGACGCGCTCGGGATCGAAGACCGTCAGGTCTGCGTCCGCCCCCACCGCGACCCGACCCTTGCGCCGCATCTCGGGGACCGCGTCCTGAAGGCGTTCGGCGGGCATGAGCGTCATCTTGCGCAGCGCGTCCATGAGGCCCAGGGCCCCTTGCTCGCGCACATAGCGACCGAGCACACGAGCGAAGGTCCCGGCGCCGCGCGGATGCGCCCGGCCGTCCACGAACGGAACGCCGTCCGATGCGATCATCACACCCGGATGGCCCACCGCATAGGCCACCGCGTCCTCCGGGATGATGTGCGCGATGATCGGGCCACCCTCCGCGCGCCGACGCGAGAAGGACGCCGAGTCGAGCCGCTCGCCCGTCGCCACCCACTCGATGTCTCCGTAATCCCCCGCCAACCGCTCACGCCACCCGGGATCGAAAATGGCGGATTGGATGGCGGTCGACGCGGCCGTGTAGGGGTAGACCTCCGTCGTGACGTCGAGGCCGGCGGCTTGGGCGGCGTCGATCATGTCCAGGAGCACCGGGACCTGCTTCAGTCCGCTCGATCCGATGTGGACGATGTGCACCGACGTGTTCGCCCCGGCGGCGTCGGCGATCATCTCCTGGATCGCTGATATACTGCTCTCCGGCTCCAACACCCCGGCGTAGCGCACGTGCACGAAGCTCGTCACACCCCATTGCCCGGCCGTCTGGAAGAGCCGGAAGATCTCTTCCCTCGAAGCGCCCGGCACATACTGGATGCCAAAGCCGATCCCGATGGCGCCCTCCGCGAGGCCCCGCGACACCAACTCCTGCATCCTCCGCACCTGCTCCGGCGTGGCCACGGCATAGACGCTGCCCTCGCGGTCGTCGCCGAAGACTGCACGACGGATGGCCCCGTGGGAGACCGTCGCTCCGAAGTTGATGCGCCATCCGTCGGAACGCTCGCCGTACCAATCCGCGACCGGGAAGCTCCCGCCCTCGAGCTCGAGGGCGGTCGTGACGCCGTCCCGCGCCTGGAGGTCCGCGCTGAACGCGTCCTGCCCGTGCGCGTGCAGGTCGATGAAGCCCGGGGCCACGACCAGCCCCGACACGTCCACCACCTCACGACCGAGCAACGGACCCTCGATGATGGCGGCGATACGGCCGTCGCGGATCCCCACGTCGCGGATCCCGTCCAGACCCGACTCCGGGTCCATGACCCGTCCACCCCGCAGCACCAGGTCGTAGGTCTGGGCCGCCGCGTCGTGCGCAGGCGCCAGCGCCGTGATCAGACATGCCAGGAGCAGAGGCGCGCACGGCGGTCGGAGGCGATCGTTCATCGCGGGAGCCGGTCGGGGTGGACGGACCGGGCAAGTGACGGAGCCGGCGCAGCCGGCGCAAGCACCTGCTACTCTGGGCGCTGCAAACCCAGGGAGCGGATCTTCCTGTGCAACGTGCGGTCGGAGATCCCGAGCAGCTCCGCGGCCCGCCCCTGGTGCCATCCCGTGGAGATGAGCGCCAACTCGAGGGCGATGCGCTCGAGCTCATCCAGGCGAAGCGTGGGAAGGGACGCGCCGGATTCGGCCGCGGGCTCGTCCGTGATGCGTGGGGGTGCGGCAGCGAGCGACGTGCCCAGATCACCGGCTCGGATCGTGCGCCCACGACAGAGCAGGGCGGCACGCTCCACCACGTTCCGCAGCTCGCGCACGTTGCCGGGCCAGGCGTACGAAGCCAGGACCTCCTCCGCCTCTTCGGTCAGGGTCCACTCGCCCTCCTCCCCGGGGTGCAGCTCCTCCAGGAAGTGACGTGCGAGCAACAGCACGTCCGCCGGGCGTTCACGCAGCGGCGGCAGCTCGAGGACGATGGAGTTGATCCGGTAGAAGAGGTCTCCGCGGAACGAGCCTTCGTCGACCAGCTCCTGGAGTGGCCGGTTGGTGGCGGATACGAGCCGAAACGCGCTGGGGATCTCCTTCAGTCCGCCGACGCGGCGGAAGGTGCGGGTCTCCAGCGCCCGCAGGAGCTTCGCCTGCAGGGGCAGCTCGAGCTCACCGATCTCGTCCAGGAACAACGTGCCTCCGTCGGCCAGCTCGACCAAACCGATCTTCGTGCCCGCGGCGCCGGTGAAAGCACCCTTCTCGTGACCGAAGAGCTCCGACTCGGCCAGGGATTCGGAGACGGCCGCGCAGTTGAGGGCCACCATGGGCTCGCCCTGCCTCCCCGACACTCGGTGCAGCTCTCGGGCGACCAGCTCCTTCCCGGTTCCCGACTCCCCCACCACGAGGACGGACACGTCGGACGGGGCGACGCGCTGGATCATCTCGATCACGTCGAGCATGCGCGGGTCCTCGGTCACGAATCCCGCCCCGTCGACCCGTCGACTGACCACGGCCCCGAGTCGCTCCGAGCGTGATTGGACCCGCCGCGCCTCGGCGGCCCGCCACACCAGAGCGAGCAGCCGCTCCCGGTCCACCGGCTTCTCGACGAAGTCGTACGCGCCGAGCTGCATGGCCCGGGTCGCGACCGCTACGGTGCCGTGCCCCGACACGAAGATGACCTGGGGCCTGACCGGGTCGCCGGAGATCGCCTCGAGCACCTCCAATCCGTCCAGACCGGGCATGCTCAGGTCGAGGAGGACGACGTCGAACACGTGCTCCCGCAGCGCCGTCAACGCCGAAGTCCCGTCGGGCACCTCGGTGACGCGGTGGTGGCCTTCCTCGGATTCCTCCAGGACGGAACGAATGAGGATGCGTTGCTCCTCGTCGTCGTCGGCGACCAGAACCGAGATCGTGCGGTCGTTGCGCAGGCCCATGTAGGAACGCTTGCTGGGCGAGGGGGATGCCGCAAGCACCTGCGAAAAACCGAGGCCCCGCGGGCAAGCCCGCGGGGCCGAAAGGATGCCACCCAGGAGATGTGAGCACGGCGGGGGGTGGGCACCCTCGCTGGCGGGGCCGCGGGACCCAACTTCCAGGGGGTTTCCGCTTCTCTGGTCTTCCGGGATCCGTCCTCGCTCTCGGCGATGTCGGACCGTCCCGCAGCCCCATCGTCTCTTATGTCGGACACAGTTAAGGCAAGACCGATGCCAAACCGGGCCATAACCCGTAAGTCGTTTTTCTACATGGTGTTACACCCAAGTGTCGACCCCTCTTGTCCTGGGGCGATTGTCCGGACAGAATGACCGAATCGGACACTGTTGCCGGTCACTCTGTCCGGACACCTATTTCACTCGAACCCAAGACGGTCAGCGCTCCGTAAGGGGAGCAGCCACCGGAGAGCGACCAGCATGAGAAACCTCCTGATCCGCCTCATCGTCAACGCCTTTGCCCTTTCGGCGGCGGCCTACCTCGTGGACGGCATCACGCTGGCGGGCGGCTTCTGGGACGTCCTGCTCGTCGCCCTGGTGTTCGGACTCGTGAACGCTCTCCTGAAGCCGGCCCTGCTGCTGCTGTCCTTGCCGATTCTCCTGATCACGCTGGGCCTGTTCACGTTCGTGGTGAACGGAGCGCTCCTGCTGCTCACCGCGCGCTTGACCTCACACCTGGCCGTGAGCGGCTTCGGCTCCGCGTTCCTGGGGAGCATCGTGATCTCCGTCGTCTCGGTGGTGCTGGGCGCCTGGTTGAAGGACGAGCGCAGGAAGGCACGGGGGTAGGCGCCCGAAGGCTCCCCCGCGGCGAACTGGACCCGATCTGGCTCAATCCACCCGCATGGTCTGTAGCGGGTCGACCCTCGCGGCGCGACGCGCGGGTACCCATGCGGCGGCGACGGCCACCGCGAGAAGGAGCGCCGCCGCAGCGCCCAGTGAGAGCGGGTCCACCGGGCTGATCCCGTGGGCGACGCCCGCCAGCACCCTTCCCGTGAACACCGACGCCACGAGCCCCACCCCGATCCCGGCCATCGACATGAGGAGGCTCGACCGCAGGACCAGCCCGATCACGTCGTTCCTTCGCGCCCCCAGCGCCATGCGCACGCCGATCTCGCGCACCCGCCGCGCGACCCCGTAGGCGACGACCGCGTAGACGCCGATCGCCGACAGCGCGAGGGCTGCGAGCGCGAACACGGAGAGGACGACCATCTCGAAGCGGGGGCGCACCAGAGCCCGCCGCTCCTGCGCCACCAGGGGCCGGGGCGTTCCCAGCGAAAGGTCCGGATCGGCCTGCAGCGCGGCGGCGGTCACGGCCGGGGCCAGTCCGGCGGGGTCCCCTGCGGTCCGGACCAGGAAGAACGTGGCTGGACGCCCGAGTTGACGGTCCGGCCACCAGATCTGGGGAGTCACCGGCTCTCCCGGGGTGAGCGGGGCCACATCGGCCACCACGCCGACGACCTCTACGACGAGGCCCTCGTCCGGAAGCCGCACGGTCCGTCCGACGGCTCGCCCGTCCCGCCACGCCGCGGTCACGAACGCCTCGTTGACGACGGCGACGCGCGGCGCTTCGAGCCCGTCCGTCTCCGAGAACTCCCGTCCGGCCACCACCGCGACACCGAGCGTCGAGAAGTAGTCGGGGCCCACGTCGAACCACTGGGCCGACGGCAGCGCTCCCGTCTCGTCGGCGCCCTCTGCCAAGAACGGCGTCTGGCCGTCGCCACCCCCGAATAACGGTCCGGCCGACGCGGTAGACGCGGACAGGACGCCGGGTACGGCAGCGATGTGACGCAGCGCCTCGCGCCACATCATGAACAGCTCGGCGCGGGAGCCGTACTTGCTCACGTCCGCGAAGGCGCTCACGGCCATGAGCGACTCGCGCTCGAACCCCGGGGCCCAGGACAGATAGCGCGCGAAGCTCCGGGTGAGCACGCCGGCCGAGGCCAGCAGGACGAGGGACAGTCCCACCTCTGCGACCACGAGGGCGCTCCGGAGTCGGGTGGCGGCGCGGCCCTCACCCCCGCGGGACCCCGAGCCCAGCGTCTCGGCCAGGTTCCATCCTGTGACCCGGAGTGCGGGGAGCACGGCGAACACCACCGTCGCGAACAGCGCGATCATCGCGGCGAACGCGAAGACCCGGGGGTTCACCGAGACCTCCGTGAGCCGGGGTATCTCCGGGGGTGCCAACCACACGAGCAGGCGCGTCGCGCTCCCGGTCAGCGCCAGGGCCACCACGGTCGCCGTACCGGCAAGGATCAGCCCTTCGGTCAGGATTCCGCCCACGAGGCTAGAACGAGCCGCGCCGAGGGCCGCGCGCACCGAGAGCTCCCGGTGACGGCCCAGCCCCCGCGCCAGGACGAGGTTCGCTAGGTTGGCGCACACGATGAGCAGCAGCAGCCCGGCAGCGCCGAGGAAGGCCAGGAGGACGGGGCGCGTACCGCCCACCACGACGTCGAGGAGCGACGAGACACGGAGTCTCCACTCCTCGTTCACCTCCTCGTGGACGCGTCCGATCGAGGCATAGATGGAGGCCAGCTCCGACCGCGCCGACTCCAGCGTGGCGCCCGAGGCGAGACGGCCGATGGCGCGGAAGCCACGCCAACCCCGGACCTCGGGGTCGAACGGGTCGAAGTGGGGCGGCGTCCAGAGCTGGATCCCGGTGAGGTCGAAGGGCACTTCGAAGCCCTCCGGCAGCACGCCCACCACCTCGTAGGCGTTTCCGTCCATGTGGAGCACGGTCCCGACCACGCCCGGGTCGGCGCCGAAGCGCGAGGTCCAGAACCCGAACGAGAGCAGAGCGACCTTGTTGTGGTCCGGTCCGACCTCGTCGTCGGTGAACCCACGACCGAGCGCCGGCGTGGCGCCCAGGGCACGGAAGAAGGCCGCGGTGCCCAGCCCGCCGTCCACGCCGACCGTGGCTCCTCCCACCGAGAGCGCGAAGGGCCACCCGCGTCCGAAGCCGAGCTCCTCGAGCGCCGCTGCGCCCCGCAGGTCCTCCGTGTTCCCCGGCGAGGCGATGCATGCGCCGCCCAGGCGCGGGTGGTCCTCGCACAGGATCACAAGCCGATCGGCCTCTGGAAGGTCGAGCGGCCGGAACACGATGGAATCGACCACGGTGAAGATGGCCGTGGCCGCCGACACGCCGATGGCCAGGATGGCCAGCGCCGGTAGCGTGAATCCGGGTGACCGCAGCAGACTCCGCGCCGACGTGCGCAGGACGCCCATAAGCCTACCCATCATCTCCCATCCCTCACGTCTTCACCCGACCCGCCCTCGCCGGTTGGACGCTCGCGTGCCACGCGAGGTTTACCCCGGAGGGTCGGCCAGGAGCCGCTCTCCGATCATCCCCCCCATGTGTGCGTGTACTTGACGATCAGGGCACGGGACAGAGACCGGGGCAGCCGCGGCTCGGCCGGATCCGCGAGGCGGTCGGTGGTGAGTCCCTCGTCGAACACGATCCAGAGGTCTTCGCCCTCCCGGAAGTTGTAGCGGAGACGCACGTTCAGGCCGAGCTCGCCCGTGGTCGAATTGTACTGCACGAACGCGTTCCCCGAGGCGCGACTGTCGAGCGCCGTGTTCACCCGGGCTCGTGCTACGTGGATGTCGGTGCCCTGGCCCCGATCGTCGAAGCGGAGACGCGTCCACTGGTAGTCCGCCCCGACCTCGACGTGCGGGGACAGGTTCCACGTGGGACCGAGCACGAGCTGGGTGCGGCTGCCGTCGAAGAAGGTTCCCGAGCGGAGGTCGACGGAGGTCCGCATCCTCTCGCCCGCGGGCATGTACCAATAGAGCTGGAGGTCGGCGTACGCATAGCGCCCCGCGGGGATCTCCACGTCGGAACCGATGGGAAATTGTGACGCCACGTCTTCCACGAAGAGCTTCGGCTCGATCCAGCCGCCACCGCCCGCCTTGGTATCCCACTGGACCCAGACCGCGTACTGCCCCGACTCCAGCGCTCCGTCCGTGTTGCGAAACGTGGAGAACGCCAGCGCTCCGGGCCACACACGCCGGAGGAACGGGTGGCCGTCGGTGAAGAAATACCAGTTGCCGAGCAGGTTGGCCTGCGTGAAATCGCTCCGCCGGGCGAAGCCCGCCTCGGGCAGGAAAGCGGCGCCGGATCGTGCGACGTCCACGTCGAAGGCGAGCCCCCGACTGGTGCGACGTTGCCACCGCAGCTGGGCATGTCCCCGCGCCAGCATGTCCACGTCTGATCCATCCCGATCGTCGAAGGTGCTGGCGCCTTTCACGGTCAGGTAGTGGTCTCCGAAGAGTCGGAAGGAGCCGTCGATCCCCACGGCGACATTGTATCGTCCATCGGACCGACGGGTCGTGACCATGCCCCCCAGATACGAGAAGGGATTGAGCACGCGACGGCGTGCCCGGGCCACCCCGAAGTTCTCGGTCGGCGTCGCGTCGACCCGCTCGGTCTGCATGTCCAGGACGCCCACGTCCCACTCGCCGACCCGGCCGACGAGCCGGGCTCCGCCCAACACCGGCACCACCTCGCGCTGGGCGTCCAGGCCGATGCGTCGCGAATGGAAGAGCCGGGTTCCGCCTCCCAGCGGGAAGTCGAAGACGCCGCTCTGCTCCTGGAAGAAGCGGCGCTTCTCCGGGAAGAAGAGGGAGAAGCGGTCGAGGTTGACCTGTTCGTCGTCCGCCTCGACCTGGGCGAAGTCCGTGTTGGCCGTCACATCGAGCGTTGCGTTCGGGGAGAAGGCGTAGCGGAGGTCGAGTCCCGCCTCGCGCGGGTAGCTCCGCTCGGGGGTGAACGCCGCGCCGTCACGCACCGTTTCCCGGCCGAACCCGGAGAGCAGGTAGGGCGTCACGTACACGGGGCGTCGGCTCTCGACGCCCCGCACCACGACGTCCCGGGCGACCGAGGGCCGGCGGAACTCGAAGCGGGGATCGATGTCAGGAAAGGTGACCCGCTCCCCGGACCGTGACACCAGTCGCGTGACCGTCAGCCCCATGACGACCTCCTCCGCGTCGCCGACCTGGAAGCCGAGGCTGGAAAAGGGGATGCGGATCTCGGCGAACCAGCCGCCGGCGTCCCGGGTGGTCGCCGCGTCCCAGAAGGTGTCCCAGCTCCCGTTGAGCGACGCGCCGTCGTCGGTCACGAGCTGATCGAAGCGGATGCCGCCCGGGGTGGTACCGAACCATTTCGCGGTCTGGTTGTCGTTGAACGCGTCGACATAGATCGCGAAGGCGTCATCGCCGTTCCAGCGGTCACGGTACAGGGAGTTGACGCGAATCCCGTTCGGGTCGGAGTCGTAGAACCATCCGGCCGCGTAGAGGTAGCGATCGTCGTAGGCCACACGGATCTCCGTGCGCTCGCGCGGAGTTCCCCGGTAGGTCGGCGCGTAGAGCGTGAGCGGCAGCAGCGGAACGCTCGACCATGCCGGTTCGTCCGGACGGCCGTCGACCTCGACCGGACCGGTCAGCCTCGGAAGCTCCAGTGGCTCGAGCTCCTGCGCCCGCGCGTCTCCCCGACCGACCGACGCGACGAGCACCAGCGCCACGCGGCCCACCGCGCGGGCGGTCCATCGCCCCGGGCCACCCAACTCACCCCAATTCACCCCCGTCGCCCCCATGCCCTCTCCCGTGCTGATGCGCGTCCGCATCCAAGGAGCGCAAGGAGCCGTCTCACCTCAAGAGGACAGGGTCAGGACGGGGTCAATTCCGCGTCAACTCCAGCCGTTCCGAGATCGCGACCCCCTCCAGCTCGAGGAGCCTGCGCTTCCGCCACACGCCACCCCCGTACCCGGTGAGGGCGCCATCCGAGCCGACGACCCGATGGCAGGGGACGAGGATCGCCACGCGATTCGCACCGTTCGCCGCCGCGACCGCACGCACGGCCGAAGGTCGTCCGACGCGACGGGCGAGCTCGGCATAGGAGAGGGTCGAGCCGCGGGGGATCCGTCGCAGCTCGTTCCACACCCGCTCTTGGAATGGCGTGCCGCGAAGCACGAGTGGAACGTCGTCGTCGATCGCCTCGCCCTGGAAGTACCGCTCGAGCGCCTCCTTCAGGGCCCCCAGCACGTCATTGGTGCCCGGAGCCAGTACACAACCCATGCGTCGCGTCAGCACGCCGAGCTGGGCCGGTAGCATCCTCCGGTCCGCGAACTCGAGCAGACACACCGCGTCGGCGGTGGCTCCGGCGACCATGGGCCCGAGGGGCGTGGGAATCCGGGTGAGCACCACCAGAGGGGCGTCGAGGGCTTCGGTGGGCGTCGTCCCGGCCAGCTTGCGGAAGGCCTCGTTGAATCCGCTCAGCGAATCGTAGCCGCTGCCGAACGCCACCCCGCTGACCGGATCCCCCTCCTGGATCCTGCCGAGCGCCTGGCCGAGCCGCCGCGCGCGGCTGTAGGCGTGGAAGGTCATCCCGTGGTGCCGCTGGAACCACCGGCGCACCCGACCCGGATCGAGCCCGAGGTGTCGGATGTCCCGGTCACGCCACCTGCGGGTCGGCTCGCGCTCCACCCGATCCACCAGCGGGCGAAGCCAGGCGGGAGCCCCACCGGGCACGCGCATCGGCTCGCACCGTCGACAGGGTCGGTAGCCCGCGAGAAGCGCGGCGGCCGTCGAACCGAAGAACTCGACGTTCTCGATCCTGGGCTTCCGGGCCGGGCAGGTGGGGCGACAGAAGATCCCCGTCGTACGGACGCCGGTGTAGAACAACCCCTCGTAGCGCGCGTCCCGCTCCAGGAAGGCGCGCAGCATCTCCGCTCGCCGCGGCATCGGACTCATGGTCGTTTCCATGCCCGGAAAGATGGCGCCTCGGCCTCTCGACGCTACCGGAAAACGAGCGCCGAATCCGCGGGGCTCAGCGCACGACGAGCGGCGTGTACAACCCGGTTACTGGATTCGTCCAGCCCTGCTTGGACTCGGCGACGGTGCGCACGACGCGCTCGATGAGCACCGCGTTGTCGAAGACGATCCCGTCCTTGATGGTCCAGCGCACCCCTCCCCGTCGAATGATCCGCCCCGCTCCATCGACGTGGAGCGCCCCGAACGCGTAGAGGTAGCGGAGATTGTCCAGAGGGTTGCCGTCGACGATCGCCAGGTCGGCGGTGAACCCCGTCTGGACGAGACCCAGGTCAGGGCGCTTGAGCGTGCGGGCGCTGGTGAAGGTGGCCGCCCGGATCACCTCCAGTGGGTCGAGCCCGGACTCCTGCATGAGCTGCAGCTCGCGGACGTTGCCGAGCCCGGACGTGTTCCACAGGTAGGGATCGTCCACACCGTAGCCCAGGCGACCTCCCTTGTCCTGGAACGCGTGGACCAGGGACTCCCACTTCCGATAGGCGTCGGCCCAGCTGGCCTCGTCGCGTGACGTCCAGTCCCAGTGGTGGGCCGCGTGGTAGGCGGGGTCGGGATAGTACCATTCGATGAGCTGCCGGTGCGTATAGAGGTCGTGCCACGGAAGGCCCACCGCGCGGTTGAAGTCGCGATTGACCTCATAGGCGCTCATGGTCGGGACGAGCGTGACGCCCGACGCGACCAGCCGGTCGACGACCTCGCCCACCAGCACGCTCTCTTCGGCCTGCCGCCAGACCGCACCGGCCTGACGGAAGCGGTGGGCCTCGTCCATATAGTTGTAGTCGGCGGGCAGGTCGGGCAGCCCGCCAGGTCCGAGCGCGGATTCGGCATAGCCGTAATGATGCTCGATCATCGTCACGCCCAGCTCGGCCGCCCGTGCGGCGTCGACCACGGCGAGGTCCGACGGCGGCAGGTGGACCGTGGTGATGCCGCCGGCCTCGTCCACGGCGTGCGCCACCGCGCCGAAGAGCTCTGCGTTCCACGCCAGGCTGCCGATGCGCACTACGTGCGCCCTCCCCTCGCCGACCACGCGCCCGACCAGCTCGGACACCCGGGCCGGATCGTACCACGGCTCGATCTCGGCCGCCGGGGGCGCCTGGCCGGGGTCGCGCCCCCTCGACGGTCCCCAGTCGGCGATGGGGTACATACGGGGCGCGGTGATGCGGTTCTCGTCGGAGAGGCGCTGCTGCTCCAGCGCCGACGCCCAACCCCGATCCGCCCCGTTCACCATCGTCGTCACCCCGTGGGCGAGCTTGAGGTCGTAGACGTACTGCAGCGGCAACGGCTCGGAGCGAACGTGGGTGTGAAGGTCGATGAGCCCCGGCATCACGTACATCCCGGTCGCGTCGATCACGCGGTCGGCGCCGTAGTCGTCAGTGTCCGCCGGGCGCCCCGAGAATCCGTTGTACGAGACGATACGTTCGATCCTGGATCCCTCGATCACGATGTCCGCCGGCCCGAACGCCGGTCCGCCGTGGCCGGGGATGACCATCGCGTTCAGGATCGCGAGGCGCCGGTACGGGCCTTCCCTCGCCGGATCGGAGCTCGCCTGTGCGTAGAGGGGGGCGGGCGTCAGGCCCGACGTGAGCGTGACCGCGACGACGAGGAGGCGACGGATGGAAGGCGGCATGCCGCGAGGCTCCGGAGCAGGTGGATCGTCGCGGCCAAGGTATCCCTCGACGGTCCGCCTCCACCATCCGTCGCCACGAGCGATGCGCCGGGCGGCGGCGCCCCTGCGTGAGGGGGTCTCCCTCGTCACGGCCCGTCAGAACCACGACTCCGGCATGCCGCTGCCGAGAAGCTCGGCCAGGTCGAAGGCGTGCACGCCCGCGTCCTCCGCGACCTCCGACGTAAAGGGCGAGGCCCCGAAGCTGCGCACGATCACGTACGCTGCTGGGTGTCGCTTCCGGACCATGAGCGCCGCGTGAAGGTTCGTGCCATCGCTGCCCGACCCGAGGATCACCACCGGATCGTGACCACGGGCCCGCGCCAGCTCGCCAACCTGTTGCCAGATGTCGGGATCGAGCAGATCGCCATCGGTGACCATGCGCTCGTAGCCGCCCGTGAACCCCGGCTGGTCCGCGAACGCCCGTGCCTGCCGCGTGGCATCGGTGTCGATGATCACGACGTACCCGAAGCTGCCCCCGGCGTGCTCCTGCAGCTGTTGCAGCACCGTCTGCCCGAAGCGCCCGAACCCGGCCAGAACCACCAGGTCGCGGTGGGGCGTCGCGTGGAACCGGTCGAGCAGATGGTTGCGGACCAGGCTTCTCGCTGCCGCCTCGTGCCCGTTGAAGATCTCGCAAGCGCGGCCGACGCTGGAGTCGCCGGTTTCCCGCATGAAGCCCAGGTCGGACACGTGGACGACGACCCGCCCCCTGAGCTCGGGCGCCAGCCGAAGGATCCGCGCCGCCGCGTCGAGGTTCGCGAAGTCGTCGTCGGTCATCAGGAGCACGCGGTGGGCCCGTTCCAGCCGCAGCCCGCGCAGCACCTGCTCGCTCCGGACGTCGCCGGTCACCACCACCGCGCGGTGCACGGCCCGGAGCTCGTTCACGAACGAGCGGCCGGGCTCGCGCTCGACCACGACGATGGTGCGCCTCCCGTCCCGCTCCCGGAGCCTACGCACGTAGAGGAGGGTGAGCCGACCGGCACCAGCCAGCACCACGTGTCGCGCGAGAGGCCGCACGCGCAAGGCCAGCGGGCTGACGAGCCGGACCGCGGTCTCGATGAGCGCCGACGCCGTGATCAGGGGAGCGAGGAAGTACGCGGACCAGAGCAGGACCTGCCCGACGACCGGACCCGCGACCGGGGTCCCCAGGTCGAGGCCTCCGAGCACGAAGAGGCCGAGCGCGTAGTACGCCTTGGCGGCGAGCCCGGCGCCGATGAGCGAGCGGTCGCTGACCTGGACACCGGACAGGAGCCCGAACAGGCCGGCCAGATACACCAGGCCGAACGCGAGGCCGCGCCAGAGCACGGCCCGGAACGGGTGGAATCGGCCGCGACCCCGACGCGTCCGCCTGGGTGGGTCCGTTTCGGTGCCTTCGTCCGGCATGGCTCGACCACCTGGCGCAGGGGGCAGGGACTGGATACCCCGCAGATGGCCGGCATTCTCCCGTGACACCCCTGTCGGACGCAAGTGACCGTCCTGGCCCGGAGCGCTTCTCGGGTAGCGTCCCGCGCCCGCTCGGCGGTACCTTCAGGGGACGACCTGCCCAGCCGATCCCGGAACCCCCATCCGGTGGAAGACATGAAGAAGCTGGCATCGACGCTGGCGGTCGCGCTCACCCTCGCGGCCTGCGCGGCCGGAGCCCCGTCCGGATCGTCCTTCAACGCGGAGCGGATCTCTCGCGCGGAGATCGATGCAGAGAGCCCTGGCTCCGCGTTCGATCTCATCCAGAAGGTCCGTCCCGTATGGCTGCGCTGGCGCGGCTCGACGAGCTTCACCCAGGAGACCGACGTCCAGGTGTACCTGGACGGAACCCGCATGGGTGGGCGCGAGGCGCTTCGCGAGATCGGCACCCAGGACGTGGACACCATGGAGCACCTCGATGCCCGTCGTGCCACGGCACGCTTCGGCTCGGGGCACGTGAACGGCGCGATCCTGATCCGCACGCGGGGGTAGTCGACCGCGCCCACTGGAAAGAGGCGCCGAGCTCGGGAGGCTCGTGATGACGAAACCGATGAGGATCAGGTGGCTGGGCGCCTGCCTCGCTTCCCTCGCAGGCGCGAGCGCGTGCGTGAAAGCCACGTTCGTTCCGACGGGCGGCGCGTCACCTCCAAAGGCGCCGGACTGCCAGATCCAGGTCTTCAGCTCCGCCGTGCCGGACCGCCCCTACGAGGAGATGGGCATCGTTGAGGGAGAGGGGAGCCTGTGGAAGGCCGACCTCGAGGACGTCCTTCCCAAGCTCAAGGAGGAGGCGTGCCTAGCGGGCGGCGACGCCATCATCATGCAGTCGAACAACACCTTCGCGGAGGGCGAGGACGGAGTCCGGGTCCAGCGGATCACCGCCACCGTGATCCGCTGGAGGGGCAAGTAGGTCGGAGGGGCCGGCGGGCCGGCGGCGGCGCCCCATGAAGTAGATCCAAAGCGAGGTTCTCGAGATCGACGTCGTCTCGGAGCCCCGGTGTCGCCTGAGCGCGGAACGTCACCACCTGCCAGTGACCTCCGAGCCATCGGTAGATCTTGGAGAACGTCCAGTCGTCCTCCGCGAGACGCCCACCAAAATCACGCTGTCGCCAGAGGCGGCCACGGACGATCACCGAATCTCGCTCGATACGCACCTCGATGCCCGACGTCTCGTACGCACGGATGTTGCTCCCTCCTCCCCGCCAGAAGGCCAGTGCATCGCCCTTGGACATCGGCGTCATCCCAGGGACTTCGATGCGCAGGTCGTCCGCCCACAGCTGAGCGAGAACGGCGGTGTCCCCCTGAACATGGGCCTGGTTCCAGACCCGTTCGAGACGGAGGAACTCCGAGGAGTCGGCCTGCTGGTGGGCGTTCCCCTGGCTGCTTGCGCCCAGCGGTAGGGCGGTAAGGGCGAAGATCCAGGGGCTCATTCCATCGACGCTCGGGGGGCCGAGCTGCGCGACGCGCGCATGTCGCCGCCCATGCAGGGGTCACTTCGGGGAGTCCAGCGGCTCGTGAGAATGCCGACGCGGTCATGCAGCGGGCAAGCCCGCCCGCCCCGCAAGATCGGCCGCCCGGCAGACACTATAGAAGGACCGTCAGGAGGTGACTTCATGGGGGCGATCCTTCAGCACACCCGCGTCGCGCTGCGGGGATTCGCGCGCTCACCGGGTCTCGTGACCGCGGTGTGTCTATCCCTGGGCCTGAGCGCGGGCGCGAACACGACCGTGGTCAGCGGGATCGAGAGTCTCGTGCTCGACCCCTATCCGCGGGTTGCCGACGCCTGACGACTCGTCGCGCCGAACGTGCGCGGCCCCGACGGCGACGACTGGCCGATCTCCTACCCCATCCTTCGCGAGTGGGAACTGGGCGGGGTCTTCCAGGACGTGTCGGGGTGGGCCCCGATGAAGCTGGTGTTCAGACGCCCGGCCGCGGAGGGGACCCGGCCCGTTTAGGCGATGCTGGTATCGGGAAGCTACTTCGAGGTCCTCGGGGTGCCGGCGACCCTGGGCACGACGTTCGGCAAGGAGGATGAGCACGAGGCCTCGGGCGTCGCCGTCGTGAGCGACCTCTTCTGGCGCCGGGAGTTGGCCGCGGACCCGCACGTCGTGGGCTCCGCGGCGCTACTCGATGGGGAGCCCTTCACGATCCTCGGGGTCGCGCCTCCGGACTTCTTCGGAACCTATCTCGGCGCCAACGTGGACCTCTGGGTCCCGCTCACCGTGCACCCACGCCTCACCGGCTCGGGATCGGTGCTGGAGGACCGGGGCGCGCGATGGCTCCAGGGCTTCGCCCGACTCAGGCCGGGCACGACGCGTGAGACCGCCGGCGAGGTGCTGAGCCGCCTGACCTTGGCGAGCAGCGCGGCTGCGGGCGACCGGCCGGTCACGGGGGCGCTGGTGCGTCGGCTGCGGGACCAGTTCCTGGGCTCGCTCGTCACGCCGCTGTTGACCCTGCTCCTGGCGGTGACCTCGCTGGTCCTGCTCGTGGCCTGCGCCAACCTGGCGAACCTCCTGCTCGCGCGGGCGGTCGCTCGATCCGGCGAGATGGCGCTCCGGCGAGCCCTGGGCGCGAGCCGTCCCCGCTTGCTGAGACTCGCGCTCGTCGAGAGCGCGTTGCTCGGACTGGCCGGCTCGGCGCTGGGAGTGGCGGTGGCGTTCGCGGCCCGGAATGCCCTCGCGACCCTCATTCCTCCGGCTCCGGTGCCCGTGATCCTTCCCATTCGACTGGATGGTCGCGTGATGCTCGTCGCCACCGCGGTCGGGGTGGTCGCGGTCCTTCTTTTCGGAACGGTTCCAGCCCTGCGGGCGTCGGCCGTCCGGGCGCCTCGGTCACGCGGCGCGTCCGGCGGACCCGGCCGGTCACGCACGCAGGACCTTCTGGTGGTGTCGCAGGTCGCCCTGTCGTTGACCTCCCTCCTGAGCGCCGGGCTCTTCCTCCGTAGCCTGTCGGCCGCGCGCAGCATCGACATCGGCATCACCGACCCCGGCGGGATCTTCGTGGTGAACACGAGCTTCGACGTCCTTGGACCCGACACCACCGCAGCACGGGTCGCGTCCAGACGCCTGCTGCAAGAGATGCGCGCCCTCCCCGGGGTGGAGCGCGCGGCCCTGTCCACGATGGTGCCCCTGGGTTTCGGTGGACACCGCTACGCCGACGTGAGCGCGGACGGCTACGTCGCGAGCGAGGACGAGGATGTGGCTGCGGAAGCGGTCTCGGTGAGCGACGGGTACTTCGAGACCATGGGGATCCGAATGGTGGCGGGCCGGGGCATCGACGAGAGCGATCGGTCCGATGCCGCCCCCGTGGTCGTGGTCAACGAGGCCTTCGCACGCCGCTTCTGGCCCGGTGCGGACGCGTTGGGGCGAGAGGTCGATCAGGGTCGTGGGTCCGCTACGGTGATCGGGGTCGCCGAGGATGGTCGTTATCGCGACCTGGACGACCACGAGTACATGGTGGCGTACTGGCCGTTGGAGCAGTGGCGTCAACCCTCCGTCGCCGTCCAGGTCCGGTTCGCGACTCCGGGGCGGCGGCCCACGGACGCGGACATGAGGTCCGCCTTCCGTCGCGTCGCCCCCGACCTGCCGTTCGACTCGCCGCGGTCGCTCGAAGAGCACATGAAGGCGTCGACGTTCGTTCAGCGAGTCGCCGCGACCATGATCGCAGCCTTCGCGCTGCTCTCCCTCTCGATCACGACGGTAGGCCTCCACGGCCTCGTTGCGTATCGGGTCGCGTGTCGTACCCGAGAGGTCGGAGTGCGCATCGCCCTGGGGGCAGAGCGGCGCGAGATCGTGTCGCTCGTCCTGCGAGAAGCCGCGGTGCTCGGTCTATCGGGGCTCGCCACGGGCGCGCCGCTCGCCCTCCTGGCCGGTGCGGCGGTGCGCGCCCAGCTGTTGGGCGTCGGCGTGACGGATCCGGTCTCCTTCGGAGCCGCCGCCGGCACGATCTTCGTGGTCACCCTCGCCGCCGCGTGCGGGCCGGCGCTTCGGGCCAGCGCCGTGAGCCCGGTCCGAGCCCTGGGCACGATGTGACGAAAGGAGCGCGACAGAGCTTCCCTAGGTGGAAGGAGGCCCCTCGTCTTGCTCCGCTGCCACCGCGT
>QJYK01000067.1 GCA_003248075.1 Gemmatimonadota bacterium
TCGAACAGAAGGCTGGGGTCCGCGAAGTCTCGGAGCCCGATCGCCCCCGCGGACTCCCAAACGCCGGTCGGAGGTCGGAGTGATCCCGTGATCTCGAGGACATACGGCACCGGGCGCTGTCCGTCGGCGAGACGCGCTTCGAAGCTGGCGACCCCGCTGTCGATCGCGGCCACCATCTGGGTCAGCACCCTCCGACTATCGGTGATGTCTTCGTGGATGGCGCCGGCGAGGAGGGCCGCCCGCGTCGCTCCCTCGCGCCGATCGCGGTAGTTCTCCAGCAGGAATGCCGCGGAAACGCCAACGAAGATGAAGATCATCTCCAGTACGAACGGGCGAAGGCCGGTTCCCCTCGAGTGTGTCAACGACCCGGTCATTGGAGGAGGCGCCACGCGGCCATCGAGGTCGTCTGATCCTCAGGTCTCCCACAAAAGGCGAAGCCTTTAGCGAGAGGGTCCTCCAAGCGCGTCACCCGCATGGGCTCGCATCCGCTTCGCGCCGCCACGTCGCCGAGTCGCCGGCGACCCACACACCGTCCATCAACCGCTCTGGATGAGTGGTGTACGCGCCGGATCGCGTGTTGTCCGAGTGTCCTCGGATCCGTAGTGAGCTTCCGTCCGGCAAGTGGATCGTCGACATGAGCAGTGTCCCATTCGGACCCGCGGGCTGAAGGTACCCCTCTCCGGTGACACCACCGGCATTGAAGGAAGCCACGGCCACACGGTCGTTCTGGAAGTCCCAGTAGTAGACCACGTGGGCCACGGGTTCGCACCGACCATCTTCGGTAACCGCGACGGCGTCGGCCACGACCACGTCGTGAGACGGTCCCCACCTGAGCAGCCGAACCCACTACGAAGGGAGTCCGCCACCGGCCTGGAAAGCGGGGTTGTCCTGTCGCCAGCGGGCCCCGCCCTCGAGGTGATATCTCAGCAGGCTCTCCACTGCCTTGGCGGGAGACTGGCCGTGAACAGGCGCGGCACCCACGACGACGCCCGCCGAGGCGCCGGACAGAGCGATACAGAGTCGAATCCACGTGGTCATCCTCATCCCATCCTCCCCAATCTCTCCGTCGGAACACCGGGCTCCCCCCACGCAAGCATGCGTGCGACCCCGCTCCCGGGAAAGGGGGGGGCGACGTCGAACCAGCCTCGTGCTTCAATCGGAACCGAGTGCCCAGGTCAACATCCTCGGGTGGATGCGCTTGTTGAACCGCCGTCCGCCCTCTCGGACGAGCCGCCTCACGTCCTGGGCCAGCACCGCACAATCGAAATAGCGAATCGCGCCAACCTCGAGGACTGTGTAGACAGCCAGGGTACATGCGACACAACAGTGCGCTCCTTTCGGATCGCCAAGGTGCCCGTCGAGAACGTCAACGTGCCGGTTGGAGCGTCGCCACGAATCGCCGAAAGCTCGGATGCACATGAGATCCGAGCTCGTCAAACCAGCGAACGACTCCCGGCTTCGTCATCCACGTCTGGATGTTGTTCACCTGCGCCTCCCATATGTCGTCGCTTAGAGAACCGCTGGAGTAATCGAGGTATAGGAGCTCGAATTTACGGATCAGGGTCGAGGCCAGGCTCACGAACCGCTGCCATTCCACGCCGGACAGATCAGCCGGGTCCGCACTACCCCGCCAGAAGAGATCAACGAGGTGGGGATCACTCGCAATGAACTGGTTGAAGTCCGCGATGCTCCGGAGCGCGTCGTGGGTGGTTGATCGTCGGATCGACCGGGTGTTCTCACGGACCTGCCTCGAGATGTGGAGAAGCGTTACCACGACCCCGATCGCGCCGAGAACCTCGGCTACTGCGCTAACCGCACTCCAGTTCATCGGTCCTTCTCGTTTGGCGAAGGGAGAGCTCCCAGCGGGCTCTCCGGACATCCGGTCCGCTCGACCGTGTAGGTTCCTCCGGTGATAACCCATCCGGCTTCGGTCAGTAGAAGTTGGAACATGTCGATGCCGCAGTGACTGAAGCGGCCGTCGATATGGAAGTCATAGGGCGTCCACACGATCGCGATCGGCCCATGGACTCGGATTTCGGAGTCCCATACCCGCTCGACATAGTTCGCGGACTGGCCATCGAGGCCATCCAGGTAGACTTGGTTCGACGATCGCCGGACGATCTGCTGACCGTCGTCGTTCCACCGCACCGATACAAAGTCTCCCGCGGGGTCGAGCACAGCACGCGCGCCCGCCGAGTCTTTGGCTGTCATGGTCTCGAAGAAGCGCTGCACGGACGCCAGCACCGAAGCCTCCTGATCGGTCCGTTCCTGTGCATCGATTGCTGGGACCGGTGCACAGAAAAGAATCGACCAGGCAAGGGCCAGCACGGCGGGGGATCTACCGAGGAGAACGACTCGACTCATGATTCACGACTCCGCTCGCGCCGAATTCGGCGATCCTGTCGGTGGGAGAAGCACTAGAGCTCGCCGAAAGCGGCGATCTCTCGGACGTACGCCGCATCGAGCTTCAGAGCCTCGACGAGTCGCGCAAGCTCTTGCGCATAGTCGGGATTGGTCCCGACCAGGGCCAGTTCGCGAGGCAGGTTGTAACAGTAAGCGTCGATAACCTGGTTACTTGCCAACAGCGTCACACGGACGCGATCTCGTTCGTACGCGCGAACGCTCGGTTCCGAATAGAGCGCATGCGCTTCCTGGTCCGGAAGCTCCATCACGACGCCATAGGCCCGACTCGCGGCGGACGGCAACAACGTCGCCCGGTCGCCGATGTGGAGTCGGTAGTCGAAAAGCACCGCCGACCCAATAGTCTCGGGGTGAAGGCCCTTCTTGGCGAGAAGGGCCTGATCCATGAAGAGGCCGTAGAAAAAGATCTTGCTCATGGGCGTCCCGTCCGCGCGCGATGCAGCCCTTATGGCATCCATCCATCCACGATCGACAGCACGCCGACGACGAGCATTACCGCAATGAGATACCCGAGGAGCGAGGCGATGGCTCGCCCCGCATCGACGAACTTGTTGCGAGGCCACAGTCGGCGCGTACCGAGCCAGACGTATCCGACGAAGTACGCGAGCTTGACGATGTCATCCGCGGGGTCCGGAATACGGAGGATGCCGATGATCACCAGAACCAAGAAAAGCGCCGACTGGAGGTAGAGCGCAAAAGCGAGGTACTCACCAAAGGTCGAGCTCCCGCGGTAGTACAACCCTCCCAAGAACAAAGCGAAGATCGGCGCGACGAGGATGAGAACGACGGCCGGCGAGAGCCTGGTTACCGGGGTCGTCCCGGGAATCGCCACGAGTATCCCCAGGTTCAGGCCGCGGGCGGCCGCTGCCAGGCTCGTGGCGAAGTAGAGGGTGCTCGCGAGAATGTAGAATCGTACCGGCGAGACATGCCGCGCGCCCCGCCCTTCCCGGTGATCGAGCGTGGCGGCACCAGGGTGCAGAAGTACGGAGGCGATCGTATGCGGCAGCCGACGCTCGAGCCCGAGGAGCTCGGACGCAGCTTCTCGAGCCATGCCCCCGGCGGACATGGGCGGTCCTCCCGCGACCGACGGTGACCGAGGCTCTTCGCCCCCTCGTAGACCGCCCACCTCGTCGTCTACCTCATGCACCGCCTACTCCGGCTCCTCTCATGACCTTTGTCCGATGGCTCTGGATCGTGCGCGCGACCACAATGGCGGCCTGGGACCGTGACCTGCAAGCCGAACGGCTCCGGACCTCGAGGCTCGCGTATCAGTTGAATACCCTGGTTGGAACGCGTCACTGCCACTTCATGTGTTACCGTTTGGCATCGGAGGAATCCCCCTCTCCATAGTGAGGCGTGCGCTGGATGGGAATCACGATCTTCGTGGATGCAGACTCGTGTCCTGTGAAGGAGGAGGTGTACCGGGTCGCTCGGAGGTACGGTTTGGAGGTGCGGGTCGTCTCGGCCGCCTGGCTACGGCTCCCCGAGGATCCATTGATCAGGCTCCAGGTCGTGCGGGACGCTGGCAACCTCGACGCAGCCGACGACAGGATTGTCGAGCAGGCGGAGGACGGCGATGTGGTGATATCGGACGACATCCTGCTCGCCGCACGTTGCCTGGAAAAGGGAGCTCATCCGCTCACGCCGAGGGGCCGAGAGTTCACGCGCGACTCGATCGGAGAAGCGGTGGCCACGCGGGAGTTGATGGCAGGACTGCGCGAGACGGGAGCTGTGACCGGTGGACCAGCGCCCTTCACCAAGTCCGACCGTTCGCAGTTCCTCCAGCAGCTCGACAAGATCGTGAACCGGTTGCGGCGCAAGGGGAGCGGGTCCCCGTCGGAGTGAGCGGGAGCCGTAGGTTTCCGGATCTGGTGGACTTTGTCGAGGACCCGGCGATGATCCGGCTGGGACACATCGGGAGGCTCCGAACGAACCGTGGGGCCTGGCCCCGGCTCCGCGTTCCCTCCCTAGCCGCAGCCGGTGCCGGGCAAGAGCGTCCCGTAGTCCTCCGCGAACCGGTCCGAGAACTCGGCACGATGAGCGCACCACCAACGGACCGCACCCGGTGCCGTCGCTGCGTGAGCTCTCCAGGCATCCCGCTGCCTGTTGAACTCGTCGGCGGCATACAACCCGGTTCGGAACTGGTAGTGCACGTCTTCCCAAT
Source organism: Gemmatimonadota bacterium (assembly GCA_003248075.1). Taxonomy (GTDB): domain Bacteria; phylum Gemmatimonadota; class Gemmatimonadetes; order Longimicrobiales; family Gaopeijiaceae; genus SZUA-318. Next base: position 4,586 of record QJYK01000067.1, read on the forward strand.
ACCGAAACAAACCACGGGTGAATGCTTCGTAGCGATACGCTTCATCCGGCGTCAGCTCCTCCGCCATATCGCCGCGACGACGAATGCTCGCGAGCTCGGGATCGGTACTGATGAGCTTCATGAAATCCGTGAAACCAGCGGATACGTCATGCCGTGTCTGCGCCTGTACGGCCGTCAGATTCTGGCGAAGCTCGAGCGCCACGAGCACGATTCCGACCAGAACGCCCATGTTTGCGCCCAGCGTAAGCCAGCGGTGCAGATTCTCGTTCTTCAAAGCAAGCTGACCTTGAAAGATGGCTCATAGACGCCGCCCACCAGGGAGGAGCCGACCGATGTCCTGCCACTCCATCCAGTGGGGTCGAACCAACTCGGCACCATGCTTGGCATAGAACAGGCCGGCGGCGTGGCTGTCTGCGTCCACGTCGACGCAGATCCTACGAGCACCTTCGGTCACGAACCACTCCGCAAGGCACCGGAGGAGCGCGCTCGCGATGCCGGACCTCCGGCGCGATGGGACAACGTAGAGATACTGCAGCTCCCCGTCACAGCCAAAACGGCGTGTCCGGTGCCCCGCAATGTATCCAGCCACGGTCCCGTTGGCCTCCGCAAAGAAGCCCTACGCGGGGTGGCAACGACGCCCGCGGATGGTGCCGGCCCTCGAGGTACGCAGCCATGCGGTGATCAGCCGGCCCCGCGTCAGAGTCACCCTCACGAGCGGCTGCCATCGCGGGCGCAGTCAGCCACGGTCGCGCGTCGCACTTCGATCCCGCCCTCGAGAGGGCTCATCCCGCTCATCATCACCGGCATTTCCGTTTCAACCACTAAGCTGGCTATTGGCCGGGTGGCCCGAGCCCGAGTGGGCCCGTTACACGTGGAAGGCGGCCATCCGGGCCGCCGCGCGGTCGACCACCCTGGCGAAGTCCTCCCTTCCTCGAAGGTCTTCGAGGAAGGGGCACAGCCGGGCGTAGTAGGTATGCGGGTAGAACCCCAACGTCACTGCCCGGTCAAGCAGGGCGAGGGCTCGATCATGGTCGCCGGCCATGGCGTACGACTCGGCGACATGGAACGTGTGGTGCCCGTCCAGGGCGAGCTCGTCCACCTGGGACAACAGCTCCAGCGCGTGGTCCCGTCGGCCGGCTACGCCTTCCACGAGGGCCCGGAGCTGCGCCGTGTACGGGAGCTCGGCCGCGTACTCCGCCAGCCAAGCGGCTTCACGCTCCGCCTCCGAGAACCGTCCGACCAGGGCGTAGTGGTAGCCCAAGGCCCAGCGGAAGATCGGCCCCATGGGGGCCAGCCTCACGGCTTCTTCCGTCGCCGGCAACCCCTCCTGCGCACGGCCCCGGAACCAGCTGTTCGCCCCGACCAGGACTTGGGCCAGCGGGGAGAACGGATCGCGCGCGACCCATTCCAGCCCCACCCGCGGATCGGTGTGCCCGGCGGCATGCAGGGCGATTCCGTGGAAGAAGCGCACGTCCCCGTCGGCAGGGGCGAGCTCCATGGCTCTGCGGAGCGACCGAACCGCCGTGACGTGATCGCCTCGTTCGTATCCGAGGAAACCGAGGATCGCATGGCCGAAGGCCTTGTGCGGCTCCGTTTCGATCAGTGCTCGCGCCTCGCGCTCGATCTCGTCCATCAACGCGTCGTCACGCGATGCCCCTGTGCGCAGAAGCATGATCGAGGTCATGGCCCGCAGCGCCCGCAGCGCCGGAACCTCTCCTTCGAGCTCCACGGCATGGGCGATGAGCGGCTTCGCCCGGGCGACGTCGTGACCGACGAGCGCCTCCCGGGCTTTGAGGTACAGCTCGAATGCTCGCGCGTCCAGGATGGGCCTCTCTCCGAGCCGCGCGCTCTCGCTCGGGGAAAGCGCGACGTCCAGCGCGCCGACGATGGACCGGGCGACACGCTCCTGAACGTCGAACACGTCTTCCATGGTGCCGCTGAACGTCTCCGCCCAGGCTGGGCGGTCGGTACGCGCGTCTACGAGCTGGGCGCTGATGCGCAGCGCGTTCCCGGCTTTGCGAACGCTACCGGTCAAAGCCCAACGGACCCCGAGTTCCTCCCCGATCTCCCGCAACGCCTTGGTCGACTCCTTGTACTGCATCGCCGACGTCCGCGGGACGACCCGAAGCGCTTCGACCCGTGAGAGCGCGGTGATGGTCTCCTCGGTGAGGCCATCGCTGAAGTACTCGTTGTCCGGATCCGGGCTGAGATTCGCGAACGGCAGCACGACGACGGAACGCTCGGGACGGGGGGCGAGCGCCGACCCGCTGGTCGAAGTCGCGCCCTCGGAGCGGAGCGCGGCCACCACGTGCCCGCCGGTCGTCGTACGCTCCCCCGCCGCCTTGGCCATGAGCTTATCGAGGATCAGGGAGACTGCCTCCGGTACCTCGCGACGCAGCGACGAGACGGGGGGCGGCGTGTGCACGAAGCGACGTGCGATGGTCGCCTGGACCGTGGAGCCAGAGAACGCGGGCTCCCCGGTGAGCATCTCGAATCCCAGGCACCCAAGGGCGAAGAGGTCGCTCCTCCCGTCGATAGGCTCGCCCGCCGCTTGCTCGGGACTCATGTACGTGGGCGTGCCCACCGTGACGCCGACCTGCGTGAAGCTATTCGACTCGGACGCCGCCGCGTCCACCGCCTTTCCGATCCCGAAGTCGGCGACGATGGCGTGCCCTTCGTGCAGGAGTATGTTCTCCGGCTTGATGTCCCGGTGTACGATGCCGTGTCGGTGTGCGTAGTCCAGCGCGTCGGCCACTTCACTGAGGATACGGATGGCATCTTCGACCGGCAGTTTTCGCTCGCGGTCCAGCCGGTCCCGCAGCGTATCGCCTTGCACCAGCGGCATGGTGAACCAGAGGACGCCGGCGGCATCACCCGAGTCGTGCAGGGGCAGGATATGCGGATGCGTCAGCCTGGCGGCCAGGCGGATTTCGCGCAGGAAGCGATCCCGACCCAGAGCCTCCGCGAGCTCCGGGCGCAGCACCTTGAGTGCGACCTCGCGATCGTGCCGTTCATCGTTGGCCCGGTAAACGGTCGCCATGCCGCCGGCGCCGATGGGCGCACCAATACCATACCGACCGTCGAGAGCCGCGATGAGGCGAGCTGGGGCTGGGTTCATGGGGCGGACAATACAGGCTCGTCAGGAGCGTGGACAGGTCGCTGCAGCCCCTACTGACCTCGACACGCCATCGATCGCTCCGCCAGTGAGGGGCTCAGTCCCTACCCACCTTCTCGAACGGCAGCTCCCGGCCATTCTGCGACAACACGAGCCGAACCACGCCCCCGGCTCGCCGTCGGGCTCCGATCGTCCGATCCCGGCACGGTCGTAGGTGACCACGGGCGCGCACTCAGCAACCCGCCCAATACCTCGCCATCTGCACTTCTTGAGGAACGGCCGGGGGGGTCAACAGGACGATCAGCGACGCGGCCGAAGGGCAGATTCGTGGCATGTCGACCTCCGCTAGCCCCGGTACTCCACTTCGGACAGCTGAACCGTGATACCGTCGGGGTCGGTGAAGTAGAGCTCGGGCCGATCCTGCCGAATGAGCGGCTCGACACCGAGACGTCGTAACTCCATGGCGTGGCCATCGAGGTCATAGCCCTCGACACCGACGCAGAAATGATGGATGCGGCCCTTGGGTTCGACAGTGTAGAGACCGAGGAACGACTCGCCTAGACCCAGATTCACTCCGTTGGGCTGACGTGATACTTCAGAGACCCCGAGCACGCGCTCATAGAAGGCCTGCGATGCATCGACGTCCCCCACTGCGAGGGTGACATGATTGAGGGACAGCGCTCGCACATCGGGCTTCGGAGGGGGTGCAGCGGCTGCCACCACGACGCCGCGCACGAAGTCTCGTCTGCTCAACGATCCAGATTCAAAAGCGGACACCAGGGCTTCGACTTGAGCTAGCACAGTAGTCCTCTCGGGAATATGAGGGCCATCGCTAGAATGCGGTCCCCACGGGCGGCCCCTCACGAGTTTGAGCGCCTCATCCACCGCGTCCCTTGTTGTCCGCCGCCACTGGGATGTCACCGACGCCACATGATCTCGGTGGCGGTCGAGATGGAAGCGGATGAACTGCAGGCCTTGCCTCATGGTGAAGGGGCCCGAGATCGGATGAGGGTACGCCACGCCGTCGAGTTCGACGCTCCCGGGGTGGGGCTCAGGAGTATCTCGCCTCCGCTCCGCGCATCCCCCACCGCTTTGCACATCCGCCAAAGGGTCACTTCCTCAGCTCGGACGGGGTGTTCGAGGTACTCCAAGAGACCCCAGCGACCTGGGCCAATCGGGGTGCGAGCCGCCGACCGGTCCAAGCCATTGATGATGTCGAGGAAACCTTCACGGGAGTCTTCGATCCTTGCCACGAGCTCGGACACCGTCATCGATTCCCCCTGCAGCAGCAACCGCCTGCTGGAAAAGACTCCCACTGGGCGAGTCTACGGCACTTGAGCGAATACGAGAACGGCTGCTTCATCAGAGACGACCCGCGTGGTGTGGCCTCGGCCCTCGACATCTTCGAGCAGGACGATGACTCCTGGTGACATTCGGCGGGTCTCGCCGTCACTCACTGTCACGTCCAGAACTCCGGAGAGAATACACATGAACTGACGGACAGGAGTAGGATGCCAATCGCCGAACCAGCCAGGCGGCACGCGAAGAAATCCGTGACGTGCTTCGACAACCTCGGAAACGTCGAGCGGGGGCGCGGGCGGCGCGAAATTCCGGGCTGTGAGACTGATGCCGAAATCACCGAAGCGGGATTCACCCGAGGGGTCAGAGTAGATGCGAATACATTCCAGGGACATAGGCCCTGCCCTCATCGATGCGTTTCAAGTGCCTTCGAACCTCTCGCCTCTTCCGCTGAGCACCACGCCGCCGACCCAAAGCGACAGCGACGAGCCGAGGGCGTTTGGATCGTTCGACGGACCGTGACGTCGGTCAGTCGGGAGTGGCCCCGTTCTCGGCCAGCAACGAGAGGACTTCCTCGATGTTCGCTCGGAGCGCGCGGACTTCGAAGAGGTAGCCGTCCCAATATCGCAGCTTTGCCGTGCCGATGCGCATCAGCTCGGGGTCGCCAAGCATCAACACGATGGTGGTTGGGCTGACCGCAAGCCTGTCGAGGAGGTCCGCGGTCAGTTCCGACTCGTGTGAGAAAACATCTCGGATCTCTTCAAGGCCCCCGAGCCGTTTCGCCGCCTGAACATTCAGTTCGTTCGTGAACCAGGTGACGTCGGACACGTTGGACTGGCGTCCATCGAAGCGCGCGAGCGCCGCCCGCAGTTTGGCATCACGGATGAGGGCTAGCTTCCCGGAGCTGATGGTCGCCTGGAGAAAGCCGCTGCTGGGCGCCACGGTCCAGGTGCGGATGAAGGGCTCGTACACCGAAGAAAGCGTCAGGGGCCAAGAGGTCGAGCTGAGTTCATCAGGGCTGAGCGAAAGGAAGATCTGCAGGTCACCGCGTCCCTTCAGACTTCGCTCGAGGGTCTCGTCGACCAGCGCAGCGTTCTCCTCGAACTCCTCCAACAGGCCGTGCAGCAGCTCCTGCTCTTCCGCTAAGACCTTTCGGCCATCCCACCAGGCGTCGATGGCAAACGCGACGAGGATGGATGCTACGATCGCCGCGCCCTCTGTGGTGAAGCGGACCCAAAGCTTCGCATCTGCCATAGCACGTCACCAGACCCGGCATGTTTGAGCACGATCCAACGTGGTGCAGATTCTGCCGCCCGACCACCTTGCTCGCCCGGCGTGCTTCGCATCCGTTGCTCCGAAGGCTGCGGCCATGACCGTGAACGCCGCAAAGCGCCAAGAGGCCTCCGAGCCGGCACGGCGACACACCCGATCGGAATACTGATGCCGTGCCCGAGTGACCGCCAGCACGAAGCCGAGGAACCGGACGACCAAGACCATCACGAACGCTCCGGCAAGCCAGCCGAGGCGGTGGAACTGAATCGCGAACGCCTCCGGAACCAGGAGCATAGGACGCCACCGGCTCCCCTTGCACGGCACGAAGGCACCGGGGCGAATACGCTGGGCGATCCTCCAGGTCTACCTCGCACCAACGAGGACGCACACTCATGAAGCCGCTGAAGTATCACGATCGAGGTGATGAGCAGCAGGCGCTTGTGAACTTGCGGCTTCGATCTCTCCTAGATCGTCACCACGACCAGACTAACCCACCTCCAGGGCCTTTCGAACGAGCCGAATGATCTGATCGGCCGCCGCCTGAAGGTCGCTCAGTTCTCGTTGGATAACGGCTTCTCCATTCACTTTGGTGAGTAGATAGTTTTGGAAACGTAGGTCTCGGAGAAGGGTCTCGTACGCTCTGATAGACGAATGCTCGAGAATCTCTCCCTCGAGTTGAACCGCGTAGATGCCACCGAGGTGAAGGCGGCCCATCAGGTACGGGACGAACTCTTGCTGTACATCGCGAAACACCCAGGCCTCGTCTTCGATGGCGTCCGCAAGTACGCCTTCCCAGCCCGCGAGGGCATAGCGGAGCGAATCATCTCGCAGAAAGCGCAGATCACCTGACGACATCAAGGCACGATAAGCGCCGTCTCCCGCGTTGAACGACCTGGCATCGACCATGGCTATGCGGATTAGCGAATCGAGCTGAATTACCCCCGGCAAGGGTTGCTCGCTGAGCGCGATCTGATAGAGTCGGCGCGAGCCCCTCTCATTGTCGCCATGCCAATTGATCGCTTCGGTGATCTCCCTTCCGGTGACGATGAACTCGGCTTCCAGGTCGGCAAGGAGAGCACGTTCCCGCGCGATGTCGGCGCGTCGCTCCCACCACGCGTCCGCACCCAACGCCAACAGGATGCCGACAACGATCGCGAGTCCCTCCGCCGCCAGTTTGAATGGATCCACGTGCCTCCCGATGATGAGCTCCAATCTGCCTGCCGGGTCTTCCCAAAGAGTCGCGAATTCTGCTGCGGGCCATCATGCCGACCGGAGGCCGTACGTTGCAAGGCCTGAACCTTAGGATCCCGCACACCTGACCCGGACAGCAGCCGACGGGCGGCGCCGCTTCGATGGGCTCCGGGCTCCTCGGTTTACATGCTGGGGCGCTCTGGGAGGCTTTCTGAACGGTGCGGGCTACATCGGACTGCCGGCGATCCCTTGGCCAGGAGTGGATCCCTGTGGGGCCCGTGCCTCGCGATCACGACCTTCCTGGGGGCCGGATCCGCCACAGCTGCGCTTCTCCCCTCAACGTCACCGCAGAAGGTCCAGCACCACGACCTCTTCTACATCGTTCTCATCCACCCGGACGCCGATCAGGCAGTCGATGCCCACCTCACGGATATCGATATCGGGCGGAACCTGGGGCGTACCCAGCCAACGCCCTGTCGGGTCGAAGACCCACCAATATCCCTCGTCCTCCCAGTCCGTGCGATACCGCTCCACCCAGATGTTGTCGTCCGCGTCTACGAGAATCCTACGGTAGACCGGCAGGACCTCCGGAAACACCAGCCCCTCGAGCATCTCCTCGGCCAGGTCATGCCTGTCCGCGGGTATCGACCTCAGTCGTTCCTCGCGGAACCGCGCCACCATTGCTTCGGTCACGCGCTTGGGAACCTCCGCCCATCTCACCAGGCGATGGAGCGCGCCACCCAGGCCCCATTGTTCGATCTCCGGTTGTTGGCCGGATCCGACGAACAAGAACTGCGCGTTTGACCTGTAGAGCGGGAGGAACAAGGAAGAGGGCGCCATGGTGACGGCCGGTTGCCCCCGGAACGTAACGCCCAACGCGAGCCGCCGGCCTGCTGGGTGATGGTGCCCAACTGTGTCCCCTCGGGTCCAAAGTGCTGGAACCTGAGGGACGGACCTTCGAAGAGTCCTTCTCTTCGTCCTCCCGGTGCGTCTACAACTGCGGCGACGAGCAGCGTACCATCCCCAGCTGGTCCCACGCCGTAGGCCTGACGCGCGCCGTCGCCTGGAGTGATCGGGATCGTCCTGAGCGCGTTCCCGTCGTCGGAAAAGACCGTGAACCGGCCTGTTAGGCCGTCGCTGACGAGGATTGAGTCACTCCCGTACGCCCAGACTCCGCTCAGCGTCCTGAACTCTCCTGGTCCATCCCCGGAGCCTCCGATGTCCATGACATGAGTGCCCGCCCGGTCGTAAAGTCGGACTTGGGAGGTGCCTCGGTTTGCTGCGGCGATGCGGCCGTCGGGTAGCCGTGTCACAGCTCCTACGCGGTAAAGGGCATACTCCTCCCCACCACCAGCGGACCCGACTACCAGCACTGGGTCGCCGGATGCGCGCCAACCCTCCCCCTCCCGCCAAAAAGGGATATCACTCTGGACGATCTCGACGCCCGCACTGCCCTTACGGCAACCCTCGTTCGACTCGGCTTCCCAGGGTCCGCACACCCGCTCGCCATGGCCAGTGCGGTGAAGGCCACCATTACCCCACCCGCTCGCCCGATCGACTCCATCTGCCACCCGCTTCAAGAGGAGCTGCCTACGGCTGTTCGAGACTGCTCGCCAGATCGTTCCTTGCTTGCGTTTCCATTGAGCGCCAGGTCGAGGAGACGCCGGATGCGCGCGATGCTCTCCCGGAGCGGCTGCTCGCGGTGCATCACGTCCATGTAGTAGTACCATCGGGTGGCTACGACGCTCTCCCAGCCCGCATCCGCTAGAAGCCGGTACACCTCTGTGTGTCGCGGCTGAATGGGGTACTCAGGGTAGACGTTACGACGCGTCCATGCGAGGTCTGCCAACGGGATACCCGCGTCCATGAGATAGGGGTAGACCTCTCGTTCCAGTTGCTCGAGGCCTCCCTGTTCCAACTCGTTCAGCGCCTTCACGCCCGCCATCCACGATGTGAGCTCCTTGGCCAGCGCGGGACTCTCCAGCAACCCCATGTCCCCACCCGCCAGCAGGGACTCCACGCTTCCCATCGGCGGCCCAAATGTCGTGGCCCACTGCATCTCGCTCACGAGGGTATCCGCAACGGCCGCAAGTGATGGCGACGGCGCGGTTGTACGGGACATGACCAACCAACGGCCCGTGACCTCGACGACCTCGCGGTGGCGAATCATCGCCCGATCCAACTCAGCCTCTGCTCCGGCAAAGTCGGCGGAGAGTCCGTCCAACAGCGCGTGACGACGCTCCGCTTGAGATCTCCCGTCCCACCACGCTTGGATACCAAACGCCAGCAGGATCGAGACGACTATGAGCAGGCCTTCAACGAAGAAATGGGGCCAGGAGATCTGCTTGGTCGTTGAGATACGGTCACTCCTTCCGACGCATTGTGAGGACTTGTGTGTTCGACCGCGTGGCATGCTCGGCCACTGCGCAAAGAGGGGCGCGGCCAGGACGTGTGCACATTACCAAGCGCATCCAGGGTCACCTCAGCGACCCTCGAGGCCGATCTCCTCCTCCAGCATCCCGATGATGTCGCGCAGTGGCTCCAGGAGCGCGTTCTGCTGTTGCCCTACGACGTGTAGCATGAGGCTGTCCACCTCGAGCGCCGCCCTCGGCGCGCCTCGACCCTCGGCGATGAGAAACTGGCCTAGCGTCGACCTGATGACGTCGACCGAAAACGAAGTCATCACCTGTTCTTGCGTCCTGTCTCTCCACCCAGCCAAGGCCGCTCGTAGCTGTCGGTTCCGAATCAATCCGAGATCGCCGCCGTCGATGAGGCTGCGAAGCGAGCCGGAGAATGGATCGAAACGCGCCGGGTTGAGCGAAGCGGCGTACAGAGCGGCAGAGGAATCGGCGGAGGCGTGCGTCGAGGAGGAAGACGGTCTTCGCCACAGTGCCGCGGCCGCGATCGCGTGGTTCGTCTCCTCGAGGTCCTTCTGCAGCTGGACCTCGTTCAGGCGGAACTCCTCCAACAAGTCGACCAGAAATGCCTGCTCCCGACGCCGCTCAGACCAGTCCTGGGCAACAGCCTGAGCCGCGAGCGCGATCAACACACCGGCCACGATGATGACGAGCTCCGTGCCGACCCGTTGATATCTCTCTCCACGGCTCATGCGAACCTACGACGTTGGACGACGATGCGCTCGGTGATTGCCATACCCACCCCCTCATCGCCACTCGGAAGAGAGCTGCCCAGGGGCCGGGGACGAACGAGTCCGGATACACTACACATGCAGCCATCGACATCGCAAAGGGGATGTTCGAGGTAACCCTGTCGGGTACGCCGGGGAAGGACGGGAGCGTCGTCGACCGAGCCCGGGCGCCAGTTCAACGCGCAGCCAAGAGCATGACAGCCCTACCCGCCCCGACCATGGGAGAGGCAAACGATAAGGAGGCCGACAAGGAGGGCAAGGAACCAGCGCATGGGTCCCTCCGCTCGACTTCCCAGGACGCCTGTTGGCAGGAACGACGACAAGCCTCCCGGTCCGCTCCCGCTCGACGGTCGGCATCCAACGCTTCTCGGCTAGCGACCCCCGACCCGCGCAGCCAACAGCGTCTCGAGTTCTCTCCGGGCCGACTCGATACGGGCATAGTACACAGACTGCATTCTGATGCTGTTCTGGGCGCGACGGAGGGAGACGGCGAAGGAGGGGGCGGCCCCATGAGCGCGGGCAACGAGGTCGCCGAGCGACAGGCTGTCGCCGGGGGCGACTCCGATGGAGGCGAAGGCGTCTTCAAGCCTGTCCTTGTAGCCCGCATCGCCCTGTTCGTTCTCGGACTGATCCTGGGCAACGCGATAGTAGCGCATTATCGAGCTACGCAATCGGTTATCCGCGACGATTCGCAGGGAACCGGTTGCCATCATCTCGCTGTACGAGTCGCTCGACAGATCGAACTCGGGTCGATACCGGAAGATGGACAGCGGCTCGACGTCCAGGTCCACCGAGTCCGCCGCGCCCCTGCTTGCGGCGGCACGTAGCGAATCTCGGAATACAGGGCGAGCGAGAGAATCCCGCCGCTCCGGTGTGAGCCGTCGCGCGGCCTGTTGATCTCCGAGTCCGGACAGCATCGCGTCGAGCACCCACAACCTCGCGTGGGCGTCCCAATCGGCGGTGGCTAGGTCGGCACCATCCGCAACCAGCTCGTCGGCCATGCGTGCCAGGATGCCGGCCTCCACTTCGCGGTCGTTGCGGTATTGATTCCAGTCATCGACCGCGAGGGCGACCAATACCCCAAGCACGATGACTGTAAACTCGCCCACCAAGCGCCAACGACGCTTCTCGAGGTCAAGGTCACTCCTGAGTCACTCGCCGGCTAACGATTTCGCTATGCTGCGCGGCCAACCTGCTCCGGCGTCGTCGTGACTTGCAGGCCGAACCACGCAGGACCCTCGCGGCTCACCCCGTAGACGGCTCTGCTGGCACGCCTCCGACCCCGGTTACGCCCGACACGTTCTCGAAGTGAGACCTGATCTGCGCGTGAGGATCGCTCATCGCATCTCCCGCATTGCTAGGCCGAAACGCGGCTCATCGCCCCGGGTGTGCCTCAAACCAGGCAATTGCTGCCGCTGGTATGCCCTCATGCGCCCCATCGAAGATCGACACCCGAGCCTGACCAGCATGGCGCCTCAGGAAAAGCGGCCTCCCGAATGAGGCATCACTGAGGGTATCCGTGTAACTCGGTCGCTCGAGACGTGGGTCGTGACGGGAGATCTCTGCGACTTCCTCGGCGGTCACCTGCGGCGCCCCCGCGGCCTGGGCCAGCGCGTTGAACGCCGCAAGGCTGTGCCACACCGGAATGGGCGCCCCGTCATGACCATCGAAGCGCCCAGCCGCGATGTCGAGCGGCACATCAACCGCATTGGCAAGCTGGTTCAGCGGGGAACGCCTCTCCATCTCCTTCGAGATCGAGGCATCCACCGCGGGATTACCTCCGACACACTGACGGGTCATTTCACCGTACGGATCACCCGCGTGGAAGTCGTACCAAGCGCGCAGGTCGCTCAAAGGCACCCAGGCGCTGGCCGCGGTCCACCGGGTCGGGTAGCTGGCCACCATTGCCAGGGTCATGAATCCGCCGCCAGAAACACCGGTCACGTAGACGCGCTCCGAATCGACCGGATAGTGTGCGATCACCCAGTCAAGGACATCGATCACGTCCTGCCGAGCGACATCGGAAGCGCAGGCTTCGATGTTGTCGTTGCGGCCCCGAAAGTCGGGAAACAGGTAGAGCCAGCCTCGGTCTGCAACCATCCGCTCGAGCGCGGGCCAGCGTTGCTCTAGATCGAAGCTCCAGGAGTGCAGGGAGACGACGATCGGTCGCGCCGGTCCACGCGGCGAGAAGCCGGGAGGCAAGATCAGGTACGACGCCTGAGGAGCCCCATCGACGCTACTCTCGACTTCGATCAGATGCCTGCCCGGCCCCATCGGGGTTTGTGAGCCTGCAGAGGGCGCCAACGCGAGGATGCCTATCTCGGCCACCAGCACAAGGGTCGGTGCAGATCTCACAGACTTCTCCAGATCGAAACAGTCACGAACGGACTCGGGGACGGGGCGCATTCCGCACCGTGACCCCCCATTACTGGATGGAGCCGAGGGTAGAGGTTACCCAGGCGAACATCACCACGAGCCACGAATACGCGAAAATCCGGTGAAACAGCCTGCTTTCCGATACACCGCCGATAGCTCCAAGCAGAATCCACGAGCCCATCAGCACGGAATAGGGGATCATGGGCGGCAAACCGCCCATGATCCTGTACTTCAGCCACGTATCCACGATGTCGAGCAACCCGAGCACCACGAACGTGGAAAAGAACCACCGTCGCTTCCGCAGGAAACTGGTGAACAAGTCCGTGTCGGACTCGGGCTCATCGGGATGGAGCAAGGCAATGAGGAAGTAGATCACCGCCGCGTATGCAAGGACGAACATGAGGAGTGGAACGGTCCAGGTCTCGACGGCAACCAGCGAGAAACTGAACCACCAAAAGGCAACGAGCCAGAGAAGCGAGCTAACCGTCCAGGCGGCCCGAACCCCCGGTATCCCACGCTCGTCAGCGGCACGCACACCTGTGGCCAGCCCTGAGAGGGCTCGCGTAAGCCCGAGCCCCGCGATGATCGACACGAGTGCGAGCAGGTATTCGAATGAAGTCATGGGCCCTGGATTCGTGGGCGGCAATTCCTTGTCATGTGCCCTGCCTGGGCCCGATGACCTCGAGCGCGTGCCCGGCTTGCCGCTGCGCAGCAAACGCCAGCTCCGCGCACAAGGCGAAGACCGCCCTCCAGCTCGACACGGCTCGGAGCTCGCCCGTGAGAACAGCGCCCAACGCGTGATCGACCGCACCTCGAAAGTCGTCAAAGGAGTCGTACGTCACGGCGAGCTCGTCGGCCATGTCGAACGGGATGTTCTCGAGCGCGCCAGTCTGCATCGCAACCCTGAACGAGGCCGTGCGTATCGGCGGTGGGCTGAGGCCACGCCACCCTGGGATGTCCATCTCCATCGCTGGGCCATCACCGTGGGTGGTCAGTATCGAGTCCATACGCTCCGCCATCGTCCCATAATAGGGGCCCGCGCCTGCGAGCCCGGAGAGGTTCGCGTCCAGCTCCAAGGCGATGCGGTCCAGAGCCCTGGCGGCCCGAGCCCTGTCGCGCCGCGCCACGTCCCAATTCGTCACTGCGAATCCGAGGACGACCGCGAACACGATAGAAACCATCTCGAGCAAGAGACGGCCGGCTTGGCGGTTGGACATGGTCATCTCGGGAGTAGGGGCACCTGACGGACTCGGAATTGTGCCGGTGCGGCCTGGTACGTGACAAGGCTGGGGCATTTCCTTGTCAGGCAGCGGGTCCTAGGGACACCACCAGGGGTTGGTCCAAGGTGACTCGCTCGTTCCTACGGCGCCGGAGTACCCCCCAGAGTTCGTTTCCCACGAAACGAGGGTGCCGATTCGCGTTTCGCGAAACCCGCGCAGACAGCCGAGATCCCGTGTGAGGGA
>QJYK01000240.1 GCA_003248075.1 Gemmatimonadota bacterium
TGAGGTCCCGCCAGGTCGCTCCGCCGTCGGTGGTCATCTGAACGTTGCCGTCGTCGGTGCCGACCAGGAGCGTCCCCATCGCGTGGGGCGACTCGGCGATGGTCGTGATGGTCCCGAACGCCGCGATGCCGTCGTCCCGGGACAGTGTGGTCGAGTCACGCACGACCCCCATGATCGGCAGCTCCTTCCACTCCTGGTCGCGGGTCAGGTCGGGTGAGACCTCGGTCCAAGAGCGGCCGCCGTCGCGCGTGCGCAGCAGCTTCTGCGATCCGTAGTAGATCGTGCGGGGGTCGTGGGGTGAGCGGAGCTGAGGCGTGCTCCAGTTCCAGCGGTACTCCTCCTCGGGGTCGTCGGGAACGGGGCGGATGCCCTGCTCTTCGCGGGTCTCCAGGTGGACGCGATATGCCCGGCCGTTCTGTGAGTTGGCGAACACGTAGGCGGGGTCCGCCAGGTCGGCCGTGGCGTAGAAGCCGTCCCCGTACGCGAGGTTCACCACGTCCCGGTTGGTGATCCCGACCAGAGCCGTGGTCCGGGAGGGGATCCCCCAGCTCCCGTTGTCCTGGGCGCCACCATACAGCCAATAGGGGTCCCGTGCGTCCACGTCGACGTCGTAGAACTGGCCGATCGGCAGGTTGTCGATGAAGTCCCAGCTCTTGGCGCCGTCGTACGTGAAGTAGAGCCCACCGTCGTTGCCAAGCATCATATGCGCGGGATCGGACGGGTCGATCCAGAGCGCGTGATGATCCACGTGGATGTCCTCACCGGTGCCGTCGGTCGAGAAGGTCCGACCGCCGTCGAGGGACAGATGGATGTTGGTGCCGAGCACCCAGACCTTGTCGGCGTTGGTCGGGTCGACCCGAATCTGGGAGTAGTACATGGGGCGCGGATTCGTGGCGCTCATCCTGGTCCAGCTCGCTCCGCGGTCGGTCGAGCGGTACACGCCGCCGTCCGGCCGATGCTCGACGATCGCGTAGACCAGGTCTGCGCGGCCGGGGGCGATGGCGATGCCGATACGGCCCACGACTCCCTCGGGCAGGCCCTGCTCGAGGCGCTGCCAGCTGTCGCCTCCGTCCAGCGAGCGCCAGAGCGCGCTTCCGGGGCCGCCGCCCACGAAGCCGAAGCCGCGCCTCCTGCGCTGGTAGGTGGCGGCATAGACCGTGCGCCCGTCCGGATCGATGGCGACGTCGACGGCTCCCGTGTTCTCGTCCACGCCGAGCACGCGCTCCCAGGTCCGCCCGGAGTCCCGGGTCCGGTAGAGGCCGCGCTCCGCCGATGGTCCCCAGAGGTGGCCGAGCGCAGCCACGAATACGGTGCCCGGGTCCCGCGGGTGGATGACGATCCGTCCCACGTGATGGGAGTCGCGCAGACCCATGTGCTCCCAGGACGTGCCGCCGTCGAGGGACCGGTAGACGCCGTCGCCCCAGGTGCTGCTCTGGCGGTTGTTCGGCTCTCCGGTCCCCACCCACACGACGTTGGGATCCGAGGGCGCGATGGCGACGTCGCCGATCGAGATGGAGCCGCCGAAGGGGTCGAAGACCGGCGTCCAGGTCACGCCGTTGTTCCGGGTCCGCCAGACGCCTCCCCCGGCGGAGCCGACGAAAATGGTGCCCGGGCGCGTGGCGACGGCCTCGATGTCGTCGATGCGACCGCCGAAGGCGGCGGGACCGAGGTGGCGCCACGGCAGCCTGGAGAGAGTCGGGGAAG
>QJYK01000066.1 GCA_003248075.1 Gemmatimonadota bacterium
GAAGACCGAGAGTGAGCCGAGTGGGAAGCCGGCCGTGTCGGGAAGCTCGCGTGGCCGGAAGGAGAGCAGGGTGGCGGCCTCCTCCCAGGTGGCGACGGTGGCGAAGTGGGGATTGGGGCGGGTGGTCATCCGGGTGCTCGCCGATGGAGCGCCCGCCGCAGCACCACCACCGCGTGCTCCGCCACCCGTCCCGTCCCGTCCCGGATCTGGGCGCGACAGCTGGTCCCGTCGGCGACGAGCGTTACGTCCTCGCCCGACCCCCGCACGGCCGGAAACAGCTCCAGCTCGCCCATGGCGAACGACACCTCCTGGTGCTCCGCGTGGTAGCCGAAGGCACCCGCCATGCCGCAGCAGCCCGAGGGGATCTCCGAGACCTCGGCCCCGGGGATGCGGCGCAGCAGGTCGAGGGTGGCCCCGGTCGCGCCGAACGCCTTCTGATGGCAGTGGCCGTGAACCAGGATCCTCCCGGCGCTGCTCGAGAGCGGGATGTCGTGGCCGGCGTCCCACCAACGCTCGAGGAGCTCCTCCACCAGGAAGACGTGCTCCGCGACCATGTGGGCGTCGGTGTTGGCGACCAGCGCCGGAACCTCGTCCTTGAGGGTGAAGACGCACGAGGGCTCGAGCCCGACGATCGGGAGCCCGTCGCGCGCCGCCGGGGCCAGCGCGGCCACCATCCGCTCGGCCTCCACGCGCGCCCGGGCGACCATGCCCGCGCTCAGCCACGTGCGCCCGCAGCAGAGCGGTCGGCGTCGGACCGAGGGTGCTCCCACCTGCCAGCCTGCCGCGCGCAGCAAGTCCGCAGCGGCGCGCGCCACGTGCGGCTCGAACCAACGTGTGAAGGTGTCCACGAAGAGGAGCACGTCGGGGTGCGGGGTCGACGCTTCGCGGTCGGACCAGGGAGACGCGCTCCACTCGGGCAGCGGCCGGTCCGCGGTCAGCCGCAGCGCCCGCTCCGCGAGCTCCCGCGTGCGCTCGTGACGTGACAGTCGGTTCACCAGCGTCGCCGCGCGGGACACCACGGGGGCGACGCGGGGCAGTCCGGCGAGGACCCGCTCACGGACGGGGATGCCTCGCAGCCGGTTGCGCTGGTGCAGCCACTCGAGCTTGAGGCGCGACATGTCCACACCCGTGGGGCACTCCCGCTTGCACGCCTTGCAGGACACGCACAGTCCCATGGCGTCGGACATTTCCGGGGAGTCGAGCGCACGCGGACCGAGCTGCCCCGTCACCGCGAGCCGCAGGGCGTTCGCCCGTCCGCGCGTGGAATGACGCTCGTCTCGGGTGGCCCGATACGACGGGCACATCACCCCCGGATCCGATTTCAGGCACGCTCCGTTGTTGTTGCACCGCTCGATGTGCTCCAGGTATCCCGCCACGCCCGGCCAATCCAGCACCACCGGGAGCGGCCGGGCGCCATACGACGGCCCGTAGCGGAGCAGCGAGCGATCGTCCATGCGTGGCGCGTCGACGATCTTGCCGGGGTTCATCCTGCCGTCCGGATCGAACGTCCGCTTGACCTCGCGGAACGCCTCGACGAGCCGCCGGCCGAGCATCGGTTCCAGGAACTCGGAGCGAAGGATGCCGTCGCCGTGCTCGCCGGAGTGGGTGCCCTTGAACCGGCGCACCACCTCGTGGGCCTCTTCGGCGATCCGACGCATCCGACCCAGGTCGTCGGGATCCTTCAGGTTGAGCGC
>QJYK01000326.1 GCA_003248075.1 Gemmatimonadota bacterium
GCCGGCGGACCGGTTCCGTTCGGCGTCGGGCTTCGTGCGCGCGATCACGGACACGAGCTTCCGGTACGGGGCGGCCTCGCAGGCGGGCGCCGACGTGTCCGCAGCGCCGGGCCCGTGGAAGCGGGCCGCGCTCGCGCTGGCCGGGCTCAGCGTGATCCTGCTCGGTGCCACGCTCTGGCCCGCGTTTGCGGCGCGTCGCGCGCCCGGCCCGACCCCCGTCGTCCTCGAGCTCAGCGTTCCTGCGGATGTGGGCACCGTACGCGACGTCGCCGTTTCGAAGGACGGGACGATGTTCGCGATCAGGGGATCGGCCGCTCCGAACCCCCTATGGATCCGACGCATCGACGAGGCCGACTTCCGACCGGTTCCAGGCACCGAGGGCGCTGGGGAGATGGACTTCTCGCCGGACGGCCAGTGGCTGGCCTTCTACAACGTTTCGCGCCGCGCGCTGCTCAAGATCCCGGTGTCCGGGGGCGGTGCGGTCCCCATCCTCGAGGTCGACTCGATCCGCCCGGACGACATGCACTGGGGCGAGGACGGGACGATCGTCTTCGTGAGCGGAGGGGGCACGTGGGGAATTTCCGATACCGGGGAGGGAGGCGCCCGCCTGCTCGCCGCCGGGGTCGGGATCGACCCGCAGCTGCTCCCCGATGGATCCGGAGCGCTGGCCGATCGGGACGGGGCGATCTACGTCATCGACTTCGCGACCGACTCGGTCCACCGGCTCGTCGAAGGGAGTGGGCCCAAGTACCTCTCCACGGGCCATATCCTCTACTCGGGGTCGGCGCCGGGCAGCCTCTTCGTGGTCCCCTTCGATCTCCGCCGCCACGAGGTCACGGGACCGCCCGTGCCCGTCCTCGACGGGTACGGCGGTGAGGATGCCGACGACTACAGTGTGTCACGCAACGGTACGCTCGTGTACCTCCAGGGCCCGGCCCGCGCGCTGAACGTCGAACAGGGAGAAAGCCAGTTCGTCTTCCGGGATCGGTCGGGACGCCCGGACACCGTCCCGTTCACTCCCCGGCCCCTCTATAAGGTGGCGATCTCGCCCGATGGCCGCTTCGTCGCGTACGAGACTCGGGAGGCCGCCAACAACGCGGGGACTGGGAAGATCCAGATCCTCGACCTCCTCACCGGGGGGACGCCCGAGGTCGCGTCGGGTGGGTTCAATACCAGTCCCGTGTGGTCCCCGGACGGGACGCGCCTCGCGATCGCACACGCGGAGGTGGGCACGAACGACGCGGATGTCTTCGTCCTCCGTGTCGGCGCTGCGTCGGACGCGGAGCGGGTGCTCGCGCGGCCCGGACCTCAGGGCCCCGTTGCATGGCCCGATGACGACCAACTCGTGCTGGTAGACCTTTCGGCCGGGAACTCAGATCTCATCCTCCTTTCTCTGGCCGACAGCGGGCAGGTCCGCCCGTACCTGCAGGCGAATTACGCGGAGCTCGGGCTGCGCCTCTCGCCGGACGGCGGCCTGGCCGCGTACGAGTCCAACGAGACGGGGAGCTTCGAGGTCTATGTCCGCGGCTTCCCGGAGCCCGTGGGCAAGAGGCGCATCTCGGTCGGCGGCGGTCGCGACGCACGATGGTCACCGGACGGTGACGAGCTGTACTTCTGGCGCTTCGTCCAGACCGGACCGGACTCGCTCTTCGCGGTACCGCTCCAGCGGGAGCCGGACTTCGTTCCCGGAGA
>QJYK01000047.1 GCA_003248075.1 Gemmatimonadota bacterium
CGAGTCCGGCCGCCGCATCGGCCCGCGCACATTCGGAACCGGGAATACGGTGGACGGAAGCCGCATCTATTACGGGGGTTCGGCCTCGCTGGGTGCCGTGGCCCAGGTGGAGCTCGAGATGCAGCGCGCGGCGGCGCTCGGGTACGACATGGTCAAGACGTACGTCCGGCTTCCGGACGCCGTGCAGCGCCGGATCATCGAGGACGCGCACGCGCTCGGGATGCCCGTGTCCTCGCACGAGCTCTATCCCGGCGTGGCGTACGGCGCCGACGGCGTCGAGCACGTCCGCGGCACGAGCCGTCGCGGGTACTCGACGAAGGTCAGCGAGATGAACCGGAGCTATCAGGACGTCGTCGAGCTGCTGGCGCGGTCCGGGATGGCGCTCACCCCGACGGTGGGACTGTACGGGGGGTTCGGGGTCCTGGCCGGTGAGGACCCGACGCTGCTGGAGGACCCACGCCTGCGGGCCTTCCCCGCGAGCACCGGCCGGGGCCGCCGGGGCGGTGATCCCGCGGTGGTGCGGCGGATGGTGAGCGACATGGCGTCCCTCGCGCGTCGCGTGGTGGAGCAGGGCGGCGTGGTGGTGGTGGGCACCGACTTCGGACCGGCCGGGCTCTCGCTGATCGCGGAGATGGAGGTGCTCGTCCGGTATGGCGGCATGAGCACGGCCGACGTGATGCGCGCCACGACCTCGGTGTCCGCCGGCGTCATGGGGTACGGCGAGGAGCTGGGCGGCGTGAGGCCCGGGATGCTCGCCGACCTCGTGGTCTTCGGCGGGAACCCGCTCGAAGACATCCGGGCCGTCCGGGACGTGCGCGTCGTCATCGCGAACGGGCGCGTGTATCCGCTGGGGGATCTGCTCCGGCGGCCGGTGGCACAGTGAGGGGGGAGGTGCGTGTCCCGGGTGGTCGCACGGAGTGACGGTGCGGGCCCGGGGCCCGCGGATGGAGTCCTACGCGACCAGGTCCGGGCATTCTTTCTGTCGTGGCCGGCGCCGGGCCTCGTCTCCGTCTATCTCTTCGGAAGTACCGCACGCGGGGCGCGTCACCGGGAGAGTGACGTGGACGTCGCGGTGCTCCTCGACCGCGGAACCCACCCCTCGCGTTCGGAGCGGGCGGAGCTCCGGGTACGCCTCAGTGCGGAGCTGGTTGCCGCGCTCGCGATCAACGACGTCGATCTCGTCGTCCTCAACGATCTTCCTCCCGGCCTGGGGGCCAGGATCGTCCTCGACGGCGACCGGTTGGTGCGGGTTCGCCCGGAGCTGGACCATGCCTTCGTGCGGGACGTCCTGCTGCGCTGGGGCGACCTCCAGCCGTTCCTGCGGCGCACCGCGGCGATCAAGCTCGAGGCGCTCGCCCCATGACCTTCCTCGTCGAGCGGCGCGCGGAGCTCCGGAGGCACGTGGACCACCTGGCGACACTGCGGCCGAAGGTCGGCGCCGTTGCGGATCTGGAGGCCGACCTGTCGCTGCACAACGACCTGCTGTTCTCGCTGCTGACGGTGTGCCAGCTCGTCATCGACATCGCCGGCGAGCTGTCCGCTCGGGCGGCTACCGCTTCGAGGACTACCCGACCGCGGTCCGTAACCTCGGGAGAATGGACGGCTTCTCCCAGGAGCTCGTGGCGGAGCTTTCACGGCTTCCGGGGTTCCGCAACATCCTGATCCACCATTACGTCGGCC
>QJYK01000327.1 GCA_003248075.1 Gemmatimonadota bacterium
GTGAGGTGGCGGTCGGGGTTCATGGCCACGAAGCCGAGGTGCTGCAGGAAGCCGGGGTACACGCGCCGGTGGTAGCCCTCGTACTTGGCCGGCACGCGCTGGATGACGTGGCGCTCGAACCAGGAGAGCGGCCGCGTCATGGCGAGGTTGTTGACCGCGGTGGGGCTCTTCCGCGCGTCGATCGGGCCGCCCATCATGATCATGGTCCTGGGCGGGTTCGGCTCGTCGGACTCCGCCATCAGCGCGATCGCGCAGAGCACCGGCACCGTGGGCTGGCAGACCGACATCACGTGCAGGTCGGGCGAGAGGTGGCGGATGAACTCGCGGATGTACGCCACGTAGTCGGCGAGGTGGAAGGGGCCGCGGGCGACCGGCACGGTGCGCGCGTCGACCCAGTCCGTGATCCAGACGTCGTGCTCGGGAAGGAGCGCCCGGACGGTGTCCCGGAGCAGCGTCGCGTGGTGCCCCGAGAGGGGGGCGACGACCAGGATCTTGGGGGCGGGCCGGGGACGGGGGGCGTCCGGCACGAAGTGCAGCAGCTTGCAGAAGGGCAGGTCGAGGTCGGTCTCGATGCGCGCGTCGGCGATCCGCCACTCGGGCTTCTCGTAGCGCTGGGTGACGCGCAGGAACAGGTCGTTCGAGGCCGCGAGCTTCCTGGCGAGCGGCGCCTCGGCCCAGGGCATGAACGGATTGGTCAGCCACCCCCGCTGGGCCTCTGCGACGAGCCGGAAGGGGGTGAGCCAGGCGTGCTGCGCTTCGTACAGGCTGTAGAGCATGAAGCCGCCCCCAGTGCCGTGGTAACCCCTTGCTTATAACAGAATTGCGGCGGTGCCGCATTGGTAGAAGTCACCCGGAAAACGTATTCTGTCCCCGTGCGCATCCTCGTCCGGACGGTGCTGGCGATCCTGATCCTGGCGCTCGTCTTCGCCGCGGGCTTCTACTTCCATCTCCGCGGCTCCCTGCCCCAGGAAGCGGGCAGCGCGCGCCTCGCCGCGCTCGCCAAGCCCGTGGAGGTCCTGAGGGACGAGTTCGGCGTTCCCCACATCTACGCCCAGAGCCTCGAGGACGCGATGCGCGCGCTCGGCTACGTCCACGCCCAGGACCGCCTCTGGCAGATGGAGATGAACCGGCGCACCGCGGCGGGCCGCCTCTCCGAAGCCCTCGGGCCGGGCCCCCTCGAGATCGACAAGTTCCTGCGCACCCTCGGCATCCGCCGCGCCTCCGAGGCGAACCTGCAGAGCCTCGACCCGCCCACGCGCCGCATCCTCGACGCCTACGCCGAAGGCGTGAACGCCTTCCTCGCGAGCAACCCCGTCCTGCCCCCCGAGTTCTGGATCACGGGCGTCCGCCCCGAGCCCTGGACCCCGGTCGACTCGCTCGGCTGGATCAAGATGATGGCCTGGGACCTGGGCGGCAACTGGAAGAACGAGCTGCTGCGCATGCAGCTCGCCAGGACCCTGCCGAACGCGCGCATCCACGAGCTCCTGCCCCCGTACCCCGGCGAGAAGTATCCCGAGATCGCGGATCTCGGGAAGCTGTATTCGGGGATGGAGCAGGAGGGGGTGAGGGTGGCGCAGGCGTCTGCTGGGGGGAGTGCCACATCGAGCTCAGACAAAAGCCTTCTCGTTGTCTCCGGCCGGCAAGAGCGGCCGTCCGGAGACAACGAGATCGG
>QJYK01000255.1 GCA_003248075.1 Gemmatimonadota bacterium
GGCTGGAGCTGGGACCGAGCGCGTCCACGCCGAACCTCCTCGGGCGCGGGGCCAAGGCGTCAGGCCTCGCGCGATTCGGCGGTGCCCGGAACCTGGGGCTCTCGTTTCGGGACGCGTGGCACCCGACCGACAAATGGCACCGGTGCTGTTTCGAGCTCGAGATCTACCACCGGGAGCGCTGGAACGCGCTCGATCGTTTCAAGGAGGGGTCGAACGAGCTGACGCTGCAGTACGTCTACAACCTGACCACCAGCATCCACGTGGGTCCGCGGCTGAGCTACCTCGGCATCCGGGCTCGCGAAGACTCCCTGGGGGTCATTCCCGACATCACGCTGAACGCCCAGGGCACGGACAGGATCCCCGGCCTGGGCGTCGTGGCCGAGTACGACTCTCGTAACCTCATCACCTATCCCACCCGGGGTTGGTACATCGCCCTGAGCGGGATGCAATACGGGGGGCCGATCGGGGGGATCGCGGACTACCCACGTGTCGAGGTGGACGTTCGCCGCTACCTGGAGCTCGCGGGCCCTCGCCATGCTCTGGCCGCCTCGTCCCTCCTCACCCTCACGGGTGGGGAGATGGGGAAGGACATTCCTGTCCACCAGGACTTCCACCTCGGGGGGACCAACTCGGTGAGAGGGTGGCCGCTCGACTCCCGCTCGGGGAAGAACCAGTGGATCAACAGCATCGAGTATTGGTGGAATCTGGTGTCCCCCTCCGCCTACCGGTTCTTTTTCCTCCGCTGGTCGATGGGGCTACAGGCTGCCGCGTTCGTCGACGTCGCGACCGCATGGGACGACGGGGGCGAGTTCGACGCCAACTGGATCGGCGGCGGGGGCGTAGGCGCGCGGCTCACCATCCCCCAGATGGGGCTCATCCGGTTCGACGTGGGCATGGGCAAGCTGCATCCCGAGTTGAGCGTGGCTGTGCACGTGGGTGGCTCGGAGCGAGCCATCGCCCAGAAGCGTCGCGTCCGCTAAGGGACGCGCGGTTCGCGGGGTGACGCAGCAAAATCGTGCTGCACGCCCGAAGCGGATGGCAGGTAAGACCCCGACCATGCAGATTGTCGGGGACGTGGCCGCTTGCTCCGCCGACCTCGCGATGCCCTGACGGGCCGCCGGGGACGCGGAGAACACCAAGGCCGCGTGAGCACTCTCCACGAGGGAGGCTCGATCGATGATGACGCAGGTGCGCTCTTGCATCATGGCCATGGGGGCAGCTCTTGCGCTCGCCGGGCCGACGGTGGCCCAGCAGGGGGCGATCGCAGGTAGGGTGACGAACGCGACCACCCTCGAACCCGTTCCTCTTGCGAGGATCACGGTGGTGGGTGGCGCCCCCGCCAGGGAGGTCATCAGCGACAGTGAGGGTGGCTTCCAGCTCGATCTACCCGCGGGCGTCTACGATCTGCTCGTCCAGGCTCCCGACTTCGCGCTCACGCGGTTCGACCGTGTCCGGGTACGGGGTGGCGTCATCACGAGGAAGAATCTTCCCCTCGAGTCACAGGGTTATCGCCTCGCGGGTTTCATCGTGACGGCAGGCCGCGAGCCGCTCGACGGCGAAGCCGCCGGACCGCGCGAAAGGGGCTCGGCATCGGGTGGCGCGTCCGATACGGAGATCACCGCACCGAGCCTGAGCCACTCCGTGCGGAGTAGTGAAATCGCCGAGCGGCCGGCTCCGTCACCGGTCGAGCATCTCCGGGAGTCTCCCGGCGTGGATATCGGCACCCAGGGGATCCAGGCGTCGAACGTGGTCGTGCGGGGCTTCAACAACATCTTCTCCGGCGCGATGCACATGCTGACCGACTATCGGTTGGCGGGCCTGCCGGCGCTCCGCGTGAACCTCCTGCACTTCCTGCCCCCGAACGACCTGGACTTCGAACGGATGGAGGTCGTTCTGGGCCCAGGCTCGGCCCTCTACGGCCCGAACACCGCCAACGGGGTCCTGCATCTCATCACGAAGTCCCCCCTGGAGAGCAGTGGCACCACCATCCTCTTCGGCGTGGGGGGGCAGTCCATCCGGCAGGGCGCGTTCCGGACCGCGTTCCGGGTGAACGACGATTTCGCGGTGAAGCTTTCGGGTCAGCTCTTCCGCGGCCGGGAGTGGCCGCACGCGGACTCCACCGAGTTGAGGGCGCGCCTGGCGGCCGAGGCCGACCTGCCGCGCTGCATCGAGGATCGGCAATCGCGGGGCGTGACCGGAGACATAGCCGAGATCGCCTGCGCCCGGATCGGAATCCGTGACTATGGGGTCCGCCGCTACGGTGTGGAGGCGAGGGTCGACTGGCGCTACTCGCCCCGGGGCACCCTCGTCGGAACGTACGGCGCGACCGACGCGAGCGGCATCGAGCTGACCCCCATAGGCGCCACGCAGGTCGACCGGTGGATCTATCAGTTCGTCCAGGGGCGGTTCACCTATGACCGGTGGGCCGTCCAGGCCTACTTCAACTTCAACGACTCCGGGGACGCCTATCAGCTGCGAGACGGACTGCCGCTCGTCGACCATTCGCGCCTCGGAGTGATCCAGGTCCAGAACGGCTTCGGTGTCGCCGAGGGACGGCAGGACTTCACATACGGGTGGGACTACTTCTCCACCCACCCTCAGACCCAGGGAACGATCTACGGCGACTACGAGGACGACAACGACATCGCCGAGTGGGGCGCCTACGTGCAGTCCAGGACCCGGCTGGGCCGGAAGGCAGATCTGATCGCCGCCGGACGCGTCGACTCCCACTCGATCCTCGCGGGAAAGGTGTTCTCTCCTCGGGTGGCCCTGGTCCTGAAGCCGAACGACGCCAGCGCGTTTCGCTTCGCATACAACCGGGCTTTCGCGACCCCTACGGCGCTCAACTACTTTCTCGACCTGGGAGCCGGGTTCGCGCCCGACACCGCTCTCGGCCGACTCGGCTACACGACCCGTGCGTTCGGCACGGGACGCGACGGCTTCGGCTGGCGGCGGGCAGACGGCACCCTGACGGGTATGCGCTCGCCCTTCAATCCCACCGGAGCCGGAGAGCTGCTCTCCGCGGACGTGGCGACGCTCTGGCAGATGGGGTTGGCGGCGCCCGACGTGATCGCGGCGCTCCCTCCGGACGTGCTGGCCGTCCTGCGCGGCATCGTCCCCACCTCCTCCGATGTCGGCATCAGCTACCTGGACGTCAACCGGACATCCGAGGGCTTGCGCCCGCTGTCCGATCTGACGCTTGCCGATGTGCCACCCATGCGGGAGGGGAGCATCGAGTCGTTCGAGGCCGGCTGGAGCGGCGTGCTCGGGGGCGCCCTCAGGGTCTCGCTGGACGTATACTACATGACGCAGCACGACTTCGTGTCGCCGCTCACGGTCGAGACGCCGCTCCTGTTCCTCGACGGAGCCGGGATCGCCGGATGGCTGAGCTCCGCATACGTTCCAGCCCGAGCCGAGGACCTCGTCCAAAGGCTCGGCTTGTCCGAGGAGGCCGCGACGGCGCAGGCCATCCAGGAGGCCGGCCTTCTGGTTCCCCAGGTGGCCTCGGGAATCGGCCGCCTCCCGCTGGGGGTGGTCTCGTCCGACGCGCCCGCGCTCGAGCACGGTGGCGCCGATCTGATCGCTACGTATCGGAACGTGGGCGATCTGAGCCTGTGGGGAGGCGACGCCGTCGTCGAATGGCTCGTGGGCCCGAAATGGACGATCCGGGGAACCTACTCCCACGTCAGCCGGAGCTGGTTCGAGATCGAAGGCAGCACGCCGCTCGCGCTCAACGCCCCGACCGACAAGGGAAGCCTGGGCATCGGCTTCCGCGACGAGGGGATCGGCCTGAACGCGTCGGCCCGGATCCGGTACACCGGCGCATTCCCGTTCCTGTCCACGGATTACGACGGCACACGCTGCCTTCCGGATCGGCCACTCGAAGCGGAGGAGTGCATCGTCGCGCGAGGCCTCGTGGACGTGACGCTGGGTTACAAGGTGCCCAGCACCGGGGTCACCCTGCAGCTCGGGGTGAGCAATCTCCTCGACACACCGTACCGCTCGTTCGTCGGTGTGCCTCTCGCGCGCCGACTCGCGATGGCTCGCGTGCGCTACGATCTCTTCTGAACGGGGCGGTCCCATGGACTCCAGGCCCTGGCGTTGCTCGGCCCTACGAGCTCTCACAGCCGTTCTCGCCTCCGCGGCGATCGGCGCGACCCTCTGCCCGCGGGTCGTCTCCGCGCAGGACGTGCTCCCGCCCAACCGCGGTGGCTTCACCCTGTCGATGGGGCTTCCGCCCGAATGGCGATGGGCGGCCGGGGTTTCGGTCGGCGTCCACAACGAGGATGAGTCGAAGGTCACCGCGTACGTGGACCTCGGCGTCTACCACGATTTGCTCAATCCGATGACCAGCGCGCTGGGGGCTCTCGCAGAGGCGTACGTGGGCACGCGCGGTACCTTCTCGGAGGAGGGGGGCTTCGACGGCGGTGTCCGGCTCGGTCTGTTCTCCCCGACCACACGGCTCGCAATCGGAGGCGACTACAACATTCGAGACGGAGAGCTCGGTCTGATCCTCTCGATGATCCACCCGTTCCAGCGGGGAGGCGTCCTGGCCCCCGGCGGAGCGATACGCGTCGACTATCTTCCGGGTCGAGGCAATTCGGTGGCCCTCGGCGTGAGGCTGCCCATCGGGCAGCCGTTCCTGGGGAGGACCCGGCCGCGACAGGACCACGTGTCGCTCCCGGACCCGGAGCCGCCACCCATCTTCCTGCGTCCGGACACGACGCTCAGCGAAGCCGTGGCCAATGCGAAGGCGTATGCGCATTGGGTGAACCGCCTCACGGTACCCTTCATGGACCAGTGGTCCTGGGGTGCCGACGGAGCGCTAGAGCGGTTCGCGCGCGACATGGACGAGCTCAGGAGGCACCTGACGCCGGAGCCCGGAGATTCGGCCCTGCCCCGCACCCCCGTTCAGGACACCGAGGCGTACCACGATGAGCTCGATCGTGCCTTTTCGATCGCGACGTCCGGCCACGGCCTTCCTTCAGGTACGTCCACGTCGTTCGGCAGGGAAACGGCTCAAAAGGCCCGAGAAATCATCCTCGAGCATGTGTTGCTTCCGTATAATCGACTGCTGGGCCAGAAGAAGGACCCCGATTCCACGCGAGGCCTCGGTGCGGCGGCCTCCGGGGAATTCTACGAGTGGCTCACGCGCGAGACGGACCTGGACTTCGCACAGCTGCGGGTCACGACCTGGACGTTCGCTCAGGTGCTCGACCTGGTCGAAGAGGTTCGGGCCTACACCTTCGGGCTATGGAAGGACTCTCGCTTCGTGTGGCTCCCGTTCCAGTTGGCGCTTCGCCCCGAGGATCACGACGAGCAGCACGAGCTGAACGCCATCGTCGAGCGAGCTACGCGTCAGTCCTTCACAAAGGGCAACCGACGCTGGTACATCGAGAACGACCAGTTCCAGGTCGAGCTCGCCCGGATGATCCGTGAGGCCGAGGACTATCACGTGCTCTGGGTGCACGACTTCAGGGGCTACGATGCGGAGGGCGACCCCGACGGGGAGGGCTTCAAGCAGGTGACGGACGCGTATCTGCGCGCGCTCATCGAC
>QJYK01000104.1 GCA_003248075.1 Gemmatimonadota bacterium
CGCCGGACCACTACGCCGTCGCCACCCGGGAGGTGCTCCCGTTGGAGCCCTTCGAGGCCTACGTGGTGCGGCTGCACGGAGGTGTCGAGCTCGGCTACGTGCGCTGGGACGGCGAGCGGCTCCTGCTCCTCCCCAGCGAGGGGGAGTCCGATTTCGAGGTCCGGGACGCCCCCGACGAGGAGGCGCTAAGCGCACGCGTCATCGGGAAGATCGCGCTATTGGTGCCCGAGGAGGCCGCGCAGGTCGAGAAGGTGTAGGGGCGCGGTGGGCGTTGGCGGACGACCTGCGGGGACGACCGGTGTCGCTGGATATCATGATGCATTATCATGATTCATGATCCCTCCCCGTCATCGTCCCAAGACCTCCCTCGTCCGTGAGCCGGTTCAGGTCTACCTCGACCCGGCTGACCGGGAGCGGCTCGAGCGCCTCCGGCAACAGCTCGGGAGCACCAAGTCGGACGTGTTGCGCAGGGGTCTGGAGGCCCTCGAACGGGAGCTCACGGACCCCGACCGGCACCCCGCGCTGAGGATCATCGGGATCGCGAGCGACGCGGCCGTCGGGGGCGACGCGGCAGAGGACGCCGCCCGCGACCACGACCGGATCCTGGGAGACACGGAAGAGGCGTCATGGGGGCAGGGCCTGGAAGGCGCCTCCGATGCCGGCTGAGCTGTTCGTCGACACGAGCGCCTGGTACCCTCTGGCCGCTCCCCGTCATCCCGATCACGCGCGCCTGGCCGAGTCGCTACGCGCCCGCGTGCACTCGGGGGTGCGCGTCGTGACCACCAACCTCGTCGTGGCAGAGACCCACGCGCTCCTGCTCCGCCGCGCGGGGCACGGCGTCGCCCTCCGCTTCGTCCGGGAGGTCCGGAGCGAGCCACTTCTGGTGGTGCCCAGCACCCCCAACCTGGAGGTCCGCGCCGTCGAGGACTGGTTGGCCCGATTCGCCCATCAGGACTTCTCGCTCACCGACGCCGTGAGCTTCACGGTCATGAGCGAGCGAGACATCACCGAGGCGCTCACCCTCGACGGACACTTCGGGGTTGCGGGCTTCGCCATGGTGCCGTAGGCGGCCGGCGCTACCTCGTGTGTCCCCGGGAAAGCGACTTCACACGAAGTGTCGGTGGCGCCGACAGGCCCGGCCAGAGCCGGGACAACGGGTCTCACATCTGCCATGAGTAGTATTTTACGTAAAAATCTCGTTGTCATATGCAAACGGCCGCCTCCCGGCGGCGTGGCCGGAGGGCATTCAACGTTCGTTGAGGGATCGCGGGGGGCCCGGGCCGAGAACCTCGCCCACCGCCCCCTTTCGGCCCCTGGCGATCGGCGTTAGCTTTCGGTGTATCTTCGGTTGCCGCCACCTCCGGTCCGTTCCGCCCTCCTCGGTTCTTCCTGCCGCTCTCGCTCGATCCGCCACGCTCGCACGTCCCGGCAGCCGACCCGGACCCCCGCGACTGGAGCCGACGATGATGGGCGCTTCCGACATCGCAACCACGATCGCCACCTCCGAGTCCGATGCGCTGGAGGACCTGGCCGACGAGATCACCGTCCTGGCCGCCCACATCCACGCCGCCACCCATCGCCTGCTCGTGCTCCTCGCCGAGTTCGACCGCCGGAGGGGCTGGGAGCCGGGCGGCCATCGGTCGTGCGCGCACTGGTTGGCGCTCCGCACCGGGATCGACCTCGGCACGGCGCGCGAGAAGGTCCGCACGGCTCGGGCGCTCGTCGACCTGCCTGCCACGAGCGCGGCAATGGCCGCGGGTCGTCTCTCGTTCTCCCAGGTGCGCGCCCTGACGCGCGTCGCGACGCCCGAGAACGAGGGGGACCTGCTCGAGGTGGCCGAGGGCGCCACGACGGCCCACCTCGAGCGCGTCGTGCGCTCCTGGAAGCGCTGGAACCGCAAGGACGAAGCCGGTCACGAGCGCGAGCGCCACCAGCGCCGGGCGTTGAGCATCTTCCCCGGCGACGACGGCATGTACGTGGTACGCGGTCGGCTCGAGCCCGAGGTGGGGGCGCTGCTCCTGCGCGCGCTCGAGGCCGCGAGCGACGCCCTCTTCCGCGAGACGTGGGTGCCGGGATCGGATGAGCCCGCGCCCGGCCGGGAACCCGGGTCGGTCGAGGCCGCCCGGCAACGGCGAGCGGACGCTGCGGGCCTGCTCGCCGAGCGCGCGCTGGCGGCGGGCTTCGGCAGAGAGGGAGACGCGCCGATCAGCGGCACGCGCGCGGGACGCTACCAGGTCCTGCTCCATGTGGAGGCCGACACCTTGAACCGGGACGCCGAGCCCGGTCGGAGCGAGCTCGAGGACGGCATGCGCGTTTCAGCTGAAACGTCGAGACGGCTCTCCTGCGACGCGTCCCTCGTGCGGGTGACGCACGGCCCGGACGGCTCTGTGCTGGACGTGGGCAGGAGCAGGCGGACGATCCCGCCCTCGCTCCGGCGCGCGCTGGAGGTGCGCGACCGTGGTTGCCGCTTTCCGGGCTGCGGGCTCCGCTTCACCGACGGCCATCACGTCGAGCACTGGAGCGACGGAGGCGAGACCTCGCTCGCCAACTGTCTCCTGCTGTGCAAGTACCATCACCGGCTCGTGCACGAGGGCGGCTGGCGGATCACGTGGTGGGGCGAGGGCAGGCCTGCGTTCCACGACCCGCTTGGGCACGAGCACTACGACGGCCGGTGGGCGCCCCCGGAGATCGGAGAACGCCCGGTCGAAGACCTCATCGAGGGGCAGCGGCGGAGGGGCCTCGACCCCCACTGGCGGACGGCCGGCGCCCGGTGGAAGCGGCTCGAGGACATCCCGAGCCGGATCCTGGTCCGGGCGCTCGCGGCCGTTGCGTGAGCGCCTGCCTCGGGGGTGATCGTGCCTCAGCGCAGCGCCGAGAAGGTCCCCCTGTCCTCGCTCGGCATGTCCCTCGTCAGCACCCAGTTCCCGTCGACGAGGTTGCCGGCCAGCTTCCCTCCCAGAGCGATGGTGAAGTTGCAGCAGTCGGCCGGGTCGATGCCGAAGATCTCCTCCCTACCGCTGAACGAGAACGAGATCGAACCGTCCGCGGCCAACTGCGCCGACACCGGGCCCGCCGTCGCGGCCGCCACGTCCGAGGTCATGTTGAGCACGAAGGACGTGTTGCCGTTGTCCGACAGCCGGAACACCATCGCCGCGGTCGCGGAGGTGCCGACCTGATCGCTGATCACCAGGCTACCCTCCACCGAGTTCCCGGGCCGGCCGGAGTACGTCCCACTGAGCACGTAGGAGCCCTCGAAGTTCGGGAACTCCGTCGGCTCCGGCTCGGTCGAGGAGGAGGAGCACCCCCCGACGGTG
Organism: Gemmatimonadota bacterium; assembly: GCA_003248075.1. Taxonomy (GTDB): domain Bacteria; phylum Gemmatimonadota; class Gemmatimonadetes; order Longimicrobiales; family Gaopeijiaceae; genus SZUA-318. The sequence goes on from QJYK01000104.1 coordinate 3,315, forward strand.
AGGGCCATCAGCAGGGTGGCCAGGCTGGAGGGGAGAACGGGTCGGGATCGGCTCATGGGAGGCTCCGGAGAGGGACGTGGCGGCTGCCGCACGCGCACACGATGGCGCGGGACCGTCATCCAGCCGTGAGCCGGCGTCATCGCCCGGGAATCAGCCCTAGGACGAGGGTTTTCCGCCAGTCCGTTGAGCCCCTTCGAGCGACGCCACGACCAGGGAGTCGAAGGCCTGATCGCCTCCCGCCCAGATCTCCGCAGCTCGCCGATAGGCCGCCTCGGCCTCGGGGCGGCGACCGAGACGCTCGAGGATCTGACCCCGCAACAGCAACGCAGGCGCGACATAGACCAGATCGTGGCCGCCGACATCGGGGATCGTCTCGAGCCAGCGCAGCGCCTCTTCGTCCCGTCCCAGCGCGAGCAGACTCCGGATCCGGGTCCACTTGGCCGTGCCGGCCAGGTAGCTCAGGGGGTCCGGGTAGGTTCCATGGGCCTCGATGCGCCCGGGACCGAGCACGGCCAGGACCCGCCCGTGGTTGCCGACGCGCTCCCAGCCCACGGCGAGCAGGTAGTCGCGGTAATCGGGATCGAAGTCGTGCGCCTGGGCCCGTCCCAGCTCGATGGCGGCCGCCTCGTCGAAGGCCTCCCCTAGCCGTGCGGACAGCATCGCGTCCAGCACGAGGGCGCGCGGCACGTCGATCCCCGGGTTGGTCACCGTCCACAGATGGCTGGTCCCACCGGAGTGCAGCTCGGCCGCGTGCAGCGCGTCGCGGAGGCGTCGCAGGGTGTCGGCGGGCGGCGCCACCGGGCTCGACAGCGCCAGGAAGCAACGGTACTCGAGCGCCCTACCCGGGAAGGAGGCGCTAAGAGAGTCGAGCTCCGCGTACGCCTCCCGCATCCGTCCCGACGAGGCCGCGAGCTGGGCGAGCAGGAGTCGGCGCAGGATGGGGGTGAAGGCATTGTCCACCGGTGGCAGCCCCCGGATCAGCGGCACCACGTCGTAGGGCACCCGTGCGGACGCGGCCAGCTCCGTGAGTCGACGCGACTCCTGGGACAACGAGCTCCCGGAGAGCCAGGTCGTCGTCGCCGCTGCGAGAGGATGCCGCCGGTTGAGCGCCAGCACAGCGTCCGCCTCGGCCCGAACCTCCCACGGAGCGTCGAGCGAGTCGAGGCGTGCGACCGCCGTCGCAAGCTCTCCCTGACTCGCCGTCGGTCCCATGAGGCGGATCAGGTGCTGGAGCGCGTTGACATCGTCGGGGACCATGCGAAGCAGGACCCGGAACGCTTGGCTCGCCGAATCCCGCGGAATGCCGAGCTGCGGACCCCAGTGGAAGCGGATCTCGGCAAGGCGGAGCCACACCTCCGGGTCGGGACCGCGGGACGTCGCCAGAGCGGTGTACAACGGTAACGCCCGCTCCGCCCGGCCCCCTTGATAGACGCGCCAGGCATCGAGGAGCCTTCGCTCCCCTGCGGTCATCGAGCCGGCCAGCTCCACCGCCCGGTCCGAGGATCGGGCCGCCTCCCCCTCGAGCCCCAGCAGCGCCTCGGTCACGGAGAGGCGGTAGTGGGCCATCGCGAACGTCGAGTCGAGCTCCAGGGCGCGCAGGTACGCCTCCCGTGCCTCATCCGTGTTGCCGGACCGGGCGAGGATCTCTCCCTCGAAGAACGGGCCGATCGCGCCGGGTGCGCTCGTGAAGCGCATGGCGGAACCCCTGGGGGGGAGCGCCGTGCCGCCACGACGTGTGAGCTCGTCGGCCAGAGCGATCGCGAGGGACTCCACGTCCCGCCCCTCCACTCCGGCGGTGGCGCGGGCGAGGATCTTCCCGGGGCGCGCGGTCGTCGCGAGCGTCGCGTGCGCGACGAGCCGATTCCTCTCGACCCCCACGCGTCCCGAGATGGACCACCGAGAGAGGCCGTCGACCGAGGCCGCGCGCGCGCCGTCCCCAGGGAGCACGACACCCCCCGTGGCCGGGGCGAGGTAGCGGGCGGTGAGCGCCCCCAACGCCAACCCCACGGTGCGGTCGGCTACCGTGGAGTCGGCCTCGAACTCCTCGACGATCACGCCTTCCCCCTCGGTGGTCGGCGCCGGGGGGGAGCGCGGTATCGCCAGCGAGACCGCCACCGCCGCGGCGGCCACCGCGAGCGACCAGGCGAGCCACGCGCGGCGGGCCGGCGGCACCTCCGCCACGGGCAGGTCGGACCGCGTGGGCGGCAGCGCGCCATCGGGAGCGCTCGCAGCCCGCAGATCCCGCATCAACTGCAGCGTCGCCTCGGACGGGTCGAGGTCCAGCGTGGAGCGGAGCATTTCGATCCACTCCTCGCCCTCGGCCACGGCGGCCGCCCGGTTGCCTCGGGCGGCGAGGAATCGCAGCCGGTGACGGAGGGTCTCCTCATCGGTGGGAGCGATCGTCTGCGCCCGCCACAGGAGGCTTCGGGCCTCCTCGACGTCCCCTGCGGCCTCCCGCGCCCGTGCGGTCTCACGGAACGCGCGCAGCGCGTCGGCCTCGAGCACCATGCGCGTGCGCGTGGCCCACTCCTCGAAGTCCGGTGCCTGGTCGAGGTGGAATCCGGCCAGGAACGGTCCGGCGTACAGGGACGCCGCGTCCTCGAACCGGCCCTCCGCGACGGCGGTCCTCAGCGCCACCGCGTCCACGAAGACCAGGGCGGGATCGACGCCCACGTCCGTGGCGCCGCGGTTGACGAGCACGTCGGCGCCGGCGCTCCGCCGGATCTCGTACAGGGCGTTGCGGAGCGACTGGCGCGCGCGGGTGTCGTCCGAGTCGGGCCACAGGACGGACATGATCCGCTCCCGTGATACGAACCCGTCCGGCGCCTCGAGCGCCACGTACGCGAGGAGGGCCACGCGCTTCGGCTGGGCCAAGAACGACAAGATCGTCGTGCCGTCCGCGCGCCGGAGGTCGACGTTGCCGAGCACCCGGAAGTGCAGGTGCGTTTCGCCCATTCGAACGGTCGTGCTCAGGGGAGCCTGTGGGTCCTACCCATGGAAGTGGGGGGAACGGGGCGCCGGCGGCAAGGCGCCATCCAGCCGCGCCATCCCCGAGGCCAGCACCTCGTCGTAATGGGCTTCGAGGCCCGGGTTGACCCCCCGGCACCCGGCGATCACCGCCCGGGTCCACTCGAGGTACGCGCGACGCCGCTCCAGGTCCCAGCCCGGCGGGGGGTTCTCCGAAACGTCGCGGACGTTGCTGATCTTGTCGCCGAGCTTGATCAGCTTGGCCGCCACGGACAGGCCGGACGCGTGCCGGATCTGGAGCTCCTTGCGCACGTCCTTGGGGAGCGACTTGTCGTCGGTGACCTCCATGACGAAGCCGGCCACTTCAGGTCCGAACACCTCCGTCAGCTCCTCGAGGCTTGTCTCGGTGTCCTCGATCGTGTCGTGAAGCAACGCCGCCTGCAGGACGAGAGGGTCGTCGACCCCGTGCCGGGCCAACACCTCCACGACCTCGAGGACGTGGTTGACGTAGGGGGAGGCGTCCCGCCCCTTCCGCTTCTGGGTGGCGTGCTTGCGGGCGGCGAAGGACGCGGCGCGCAGGACTTCGTGGATCACTCCGCTGCCGCGCCCCTCAGAGGAGCTTCCTGAGCCGTCCGATCCCCTCCTTGATCTCGGCGGCCACGAGGTCGAAGGCCGTACCGACGTCCGAAGAGGCGTCGCGGGCCTCGCTCCCCAGCACCTTCAGTCGGCCCCGGAGTGAGTCCAGCTTGTCCTGTAGCTCCTTCCACTCCTCCTTCGCCTCCAGCTTGGCCAAGCCGATCTGGAGCTTGAGCTCGTCACGCTCCCGCTCGAGACGCTCCAGGAGGCTCCGGCGTTCCTGGTCCTGTTCCGACATGGTGTCTCCGTCCCTTGAAGTTCAGGTTGAGTCATGCGCCGGAATCTCCGCCGAGGGGGGCTTGCCGGCAAACGAGGTCGTCCGAGTCGTCACGCTGTGAGGCCAGCTTGAGCGCCGGGCCGAGGCCTCGCCCTCAGGACGTGGACGCTCTCCCGGCCAACCTGCGCAGCACGACCGGCCAGAACTCGAGGGCATCGTAGAACCCCCGCACGGGAACACGCTCGTTCAGGCCGTGCTCGAAGCGGTCCGCGTCCTTCATGAAGAGCCCCATGACGCCGTAGGTCGGGATCCCGGCCCGCCGATAGTGGATGCCGTCGGTACCGTAGGGTGCCTGATAGGGGATCAAGGGCGTGCCGGGGCGGATCCGTGCGACGCCCGCCGCCACGGCGTTCAGCACGTCCTGGCGCACCGGGGACGTGGGGCTCTCCACGGGATGGCCCAGCGTTCGGATCTTCAGCGACGGGTTCGCGGCCACCTCCTGGATCACGCTGCGGACCTCCTCGACGGAGACGCCCGGGAAGATCCGGCAGTTCACGGTCGCAGTGGCGCTCTGCGGAAGCGCGTTCTCCGCGTGTCCACCGCGGAGCATCGTGGCGATGCACGTGGTGCGGGTCATCCCCACCTCGGCCGGCTCGTGCCAGAGCACCCCGGCGGCGTCCTCATCGGTGGGGTCCGTGGCCAGCCGGGCCATCGCCTCGCCCACCCTGCCGCCCACGATCGGTGCGCTGGCCTCGAAGTAGGCGCGGGTCGCGTCGTTCACCTGCACGGGAAAGCGATAGGACTCCAGACGCTTGAGCACGCCGGCCAACTCGTAGATCGCGTTGTCCGACCGGGGCATCGACGAGTGCCCACCCGGGTTGGTGACCGTGAGCTCGAAGGTCGCATACGTCTTCTCGGACGTCTGCACCAGATAGGTCAGCGGGCTGCCGTCGGGACCCAGCGTGCCGCCGCCGGCATCGGCGTTGAGGGCGAACTCGGCGTCGGTGAGCGCTCGGTGCGCCCCGACCAGGGCCTGCGCCGTCTCCATCCCGCTCTCCTCGTCTCCGCTGAAGGCGAGCACCAGGTCGCGGGTCGGCACGAAGCCCTCGTCCTTGAACCGCAGGAACGTGGCCGTGAGCTGCGCCACGCCGAACTTGTCGTCGGACGTGCCCCGCCCGAAGAAGTAGCCGTCCTCCTCCACGAGGGCGAACGGGCTCCGCTCCCAGTCCTCGGGGAGGGCGTCCACGACGTCCAGGTGTGCCGTGAGCAGGATCGGCTTCGCGCCGGACGAGCCGTCGCCCCGGTAGCGCACCACCAGGCTGGCCACTTCCTCGCCTTCCTCCGTGGTCAGGGGCAGGACGTGCACGTCCTCGGACGGGAATCCTCCCTCCCGGAACACGTCGGCCAGGTACGCGGCAGCCGCCGGCACCTGGTCCTCCCCGGCGGCCGTGCGCATCCCGATGAGCGTCCGGTAGATGTCGAGCGCACGCTGCTGGTAGGGCTCGGTGTAGTCGGCGCTCGATTCCTGGGAGGCGCCCGCACAGGGAAAGCCCAGAACCAGCACGGCGGCAGCGAGATGCCGGATGGGCGCGGAGCGGTGGCTCGGCATGCAAGACACTCCTGTGGAACGGGGGGAGACGGCGCCATCATCCGGACACCGGCGGCACGGCGCAAGGGAGCGCCACGGTCGCCGTCGTCCGGACGCCGTGGTAGTCTTCCGCCGACCGACCGTTCATCCCCTCGGCGTTCTCGACCCCACCTTTGAGCGACCCACTGATCCCACGCCTCCAGTCCTCGCTCGGTGAGGCCTACGCGATCGAGCGCGAGCTCGGTGGTGGGGGGATGTCGCGGGTATTCGTCGCCCGGGACAAGGCTCTCGGCCGGGACGTGGTCATCAAGGTATTCCCGCCCGAGACCTCCCCAGGGCTGAGCGCCGAGCGGTTCGAGCGTGAGATCCGCGTCTCGGCACGCCTGCAACACCCGCACATCGTGCCGCTCCTGTCGGCGGGCGAGGCGGACGGCCTGCCGTACTACACGATGCCCTTCATCGAGGGCGAATCCCTGCGCGAGCGGCTCCAACGAGAGGGGCCGCTGCCTGTGCCGACGGTGGTCCGCATCCTTCGCGACGTCGCCGACGCTCTCGCCGCCGCGCACCTGGCCGGCGTCGCCCATCGCGACATCAAGCCCGCCAATGTCCTGATGTCCGGGGAGCACGCTATGGTCGCGGACTTCGGGGTCGCGAGGGCGCTGAGCGAGGCGGCGGACGAGCGTCCCGGCCTGACCACCGCCGGGGTGGCCATCGGCACCCCGGCGTACATGGCTCCGGAGCAGGCTGGCGGCGACCCAGCCGTGGATCAGCGGGCGGACCTCTATGCGCTGGGCGTCCTGGGCTACGAGCTCCTCACGGGCCGCACCCCCTTCCACGGCCTCACGCCGCAGCAGACCCTCCTGGCCCAAGCCACCCGGGCACCGGCACCGGTGCGGGAGCTGCGCACTACGGTGCCTCCCCGTTTGGAGGGGCTGCTCATGCGCTGCCTCGCGAAGCAGCCAGGGGACCGGCCTCAGACCGCCGCCGAGGTCGTACGGGCGCTCGTATCGCTGGAGGGCACGGATCCCGAGATCCTCGGGGCGGTCCACACCCGTCGTCGTGCTCCGGTGGCCGCACGGGGCGCGGCGGCCCTGCTGGTCCTCTTGGTCGTGTTCTTCAGCGTTCGTGCGCTGACGCAAGGCCATGGACCGGCAGCAGCACGCGGGGCGACCGGGCATCCGGTCGTAGCTGTGCTGCCCTTCGACGACATCGGGGGGGATCCGGGCAACGCGTATTTCTCCGAGGGAATCACCGACGACATCATCGCGCAGCTCTCCAAGATCGCGTCGCTCTCGGTCATCGGTCGTACGTCGACCATGGCTTATCGAGGCTCCACGAAGTCCACCCGGGACATCGGCACCGACCTGGGCGCCGGCGCGCTTCTGCGCGGGAGCGTCCGGCGCGCCGGCAGCCGTGTGCGCGTGGTGGCCCAACTCGTTGACGCGGGTACGGACGCCACCGTCTGGGCGGAGACCTACGACCGCGAACTGGAAGACGTGTTCGCGATCCAGAGCGACATCGCCGAGCGCATCGCCCGCTCGCTGGAGGCGACGCTCTCCGCCGAAACCCTCGGACGCATCGAGGCGCAGCCGACCGAGGACCTGGTCGCCTGGGAGCTCTACCTGCAGGGACGCTTCTACTGGAACAAGCGCACCCCTGCGGATCTGGAGCGCGCGCTGGATTTCTTTGGTCAGGCCATCGAGCGCGACTCCACGATGGCGCTGGCGTGGTCCGGACTGGCCGATACCTGGCTGGTCTTCCCCTTCTTCACAGACAGCGCCACGGCGTCCACGCTTCCGCGCGCGCGCCGGGCGGCGGAGCGCGCGCTGGCCCTCGACCCACAGCTCGGCGAAGCGCACACCACGCTGGCCTACCTCCTCATGTTGCAGGACTGGGCCTGGGCGGAGGCGGACAGCGCCTTCACCCGGGCCATCGCCCTGAATCCGGGCTACGCGACGGCGTACAAGTGGTATACGGATCTTCTCCGAGTCGTGGGGCGCCGTGACGACGCCCGGGCGGCGATCGAGCGGGCGCTGGAGCTCGACCCTCTGTCACCCAACGTGATGACGATCCTGGGCTACGGGTACTGGATCGACGGGCAGGATCGCCAGGCCGCAGACTGGTACGAGCGCGCCCTCGCGCTGGACGCCGGTTTCCCGCTCGCGCTCGGCTACGCGTCGACGTTGTACTTCGCCATGGGAGACACCGCGCGCTTCTTCGCCGCCCGCGGGCGGCTGGACCGAGGCTCGACACGCGCCGGGGCCCCCGTGGACACGTTGCGCCGCGCCTATGCCGCGGGCGGATGGGACGCCGTGCTTCACGCCCAGGTCTCCTGGCCGGGCGCCGACCGCATCCCCTGGGAGCGCGCCCGCTGGAACGCTCAGTTGGGCGACCTGGACGCCGCGTTCGTCGACCTGGAGCGCGCCTTCGACGAGCGCAGCGTGTGGATCCCCTTCGTCAGCGTCTTCCCGGACCTGGAGCCCGTGCGCCGCGATGCCCGGTACGGCGCCCTGCTCGAACGCATGGGGCTTCGCTAGGGACGCTCGGAGAACCGCGACAGCTCCGTGAAGAAGTTGCGCACGACCACGAGCTCCGGCTCGCTGCGGCGCGCGCCGCCGAAGGCGCGCACCATCAGGAACCGGCGGTCGTCGGGTGATACGTCGTACAGGGCGGACACCTGGGCGAGATCCACGGCGGGTGGGATGGTGAAGAGCGCCTGTGTGCCCAGGACGCGGAAGCGGGGCTCGACGGCGAAGCGGACCAGGACGAGCCGGCGGGCCGCATCCACGTAGAAGAGCTCACGGCCACCATGCCCCCACACCGGGGCGCTACCGCCGTCCGTGGTGATCTGCCACACGCCCGACTCGACGCTCGGGAAGGGCCGCACGTACACCTCGTACCGCCCCGTCTCCGTCGAGGTGTACGCCAGCCATCGCCCGTCCGGCGACAGGGCAGGAGCGGCCTCGTCGTAGGGCCCGTTGAGAAGCGGCACCACCCGATCTCCCTCGCTCCGATCCACACCCACGATGTCCCTGCCGCCCGCGATGTCCTGTGTGCCCGCCGTGCGAAGCACCAGCCAGGATCCGTCCGGGCTCCACAAGGCCTCGGCGACCCTCTCCGCGTGATCGAACACGAGCTCCGGCGGACCGGTCCCATCGGCCCGCCGCGACCAGACGTCCAGGTCTCCGTTGCGCCGGGACAGGAAAAGGACGGACGTCCCATCGGGCGACCAACGCGGCTTCCGGTCCTCGGCCGCGTCGAAGGTGAGCCGGTTGAGCGTCCCGCTCTCCAGGTCCTTCACCCAGACATCCAGGCCCGCGCTGCCCCCTATGCGCAGCGCGATCCGGCTGCCGTCCGGAGACAGGCTCCAGCCGGGGTTGGAGCCTCCCGCGTCGAACGTCCAGCCTGCCTCGACGGGCGTGGCCTGTCCGGAGCGGTCGAACCATACGAGCTCGGAGCGGTTGCCGACGCCGCCCGACCCCGCTGTGTAGACCAGGGTGCCGTCGGCCGCGACTGCGTACGCGAGGACGTCGTCGAGCACGGGAGCCGGCGCCGTCATCATCCGTCCCGAGGCCGGGTCGAGCGCCGCGCCCATCAGGGCGCCATCCAGGAGGTAGAGGAGGTGCCCCGTGGAGACGTACCTCGGCCAGGTTCCCTCGGTGAGCTCGTCGCTCTCCCCCGTCGCGAGCGAGACGACCCGGATCTCGGACGGACGGCCGGGACGCTCGACGGACATGAGCCCGTGCTCGCCTCCGGGAAGGAGGTCCGTGAGGAAGTGGTTGCCCTCGCCCTCCGGCCGGCGCGTGACCCGCTCGACGGCCCCTCCGCCCGGGGGAACCCGAACGACGCCGGTCTCGGCGGTGACGTACACGCTGCCGTCGGGGCCCCAGAGCGGATTGATACCGCGGGCCACGGAGCGGGCGGGCCCCCCGGCTATCGACATCACACGGATATCGCCTTGCTGACTGAACGCGACCTCGAGCCCGTCCGCGGAGACGGCAGGCGCGTTCGCCCCTGTGGTGCCTCGCAACGGCACCGCTTCCACCTCCGTCCAGCGCCGGACCCACAACCGATTTCCCGACCCACCTTCGCCCGCGCCCCGATAGACCATCGCCGAGCCGTCCGGCGACAGCGTGAAGGACGCCACCCCGAACAGCAGCGGGGCCTGCCCTGACCGGAACGGTGAGACGAAGCGCTCAGCAGGCGCCGTAGGGGCAGGGCGTCGCAGAGCCGAGACCCACCCCACGCCCAGCGCGATCCCCAGCACCGCCAACCCGAGCGTCGCAACCTTCCAGGGACCCGACCGACCGACCGCGGGTGCGGAGTCGTACCAACCGACCGGTCCACCGGCCACGCCCGCCTCGACGCCGGCGAGCAGGTCCTCCAGGACGATCCGGGCCTCGCCGATCGCCTGCAGCCTCCGGGACACGTCCCGCTCCAGGCACCGCCCCAGGAGCCGACGCAACGGCGGAGGCAGGTCGCCCGGAAGCGCCTCCCAGTCGGGCTCGCGCCCCAGGATTCCGGCGAGGGTTTCCGCGAAGCTGTCGCCGTGGAACGGCCTCAGCCCGGCGAGCATCTCGAACAGGACGGCCCCGAATGCCCAGACGTCCGAGCGGGGATCGACCTTCTTCCCCTTGAGCTGCTCGGGGCTCATGTACGACACGGTCCCCACGATCTGCCCGCTGTGGGTGGCAGCCAGCACGTCCGGTGTGCCCGGGCTCCGGTCCGACGTCAGGTCGTCGCCGTACACGGCCTTGGCGATCCCGAAGTCCAGCACCTTCACGGTGCCGTCCTCGGTCATCTTGATGTTGGAAGGCTTCAGGTCGCGGTGCACGATCCCCCGCCCGTGTGCCACCTCCAGGGCGCCGGCGACCTGCCGCGCGACGTCGAGGGCTTCCTCCCGTCGGAGCGGGCGCGTGGCCATCCGCTGCGCCAGCGTCGGGCCGTCCACCAGCTCCAGGACCAGGATCGTCCGCCCGTCCGACTCGCGGATGCCGTAGATCGCGCCGATGCCTGGGTCGTTGACCGACGCGAGCGTCTGGGCCTCGCGCTTGAACCGCGCCACCTCCGCCGGATTCTCCACGAGATGGTCGGACAGCACCTTGAGCGCGACGTCCCTGCGAAGCTCGAGGTCGGTCGCTCGGTACACGACCCCCATGCCACCCTCGCCGAGCTTCTCCCGGACGTGGAACGGACCGATCTCCGCGCCCACGAGCGACGGGGGCTCGGCGGCACCGGTGGCCTCGTCGAGCGCGGTGATCGCGCGCTCGGTGAGGTCGTCGAAGAAGTCGCCGGCCTCAGTGGACGCGGCCAGCAGGCTCTCGACGTCCTCCCGTAGGGCGAGGTCCCCCCCACAACGCTGGTCCAGCATCCGAGCCCGCGCCTCCTGTGGCACCGCCTCGAGCTCGGCGAGGATCGCCTGGACCAGCTCCCATCGCTCTGGGTTCATGGGCGAAAGGACGACGCCTGGATGGGATGGAGGGGGAGGGCGCAAAGCGCCCCTTCGACTCAGCCCGCAGGATAGCGTGGATCCGGCACCCCGGCCAACGGGTCAGCCGCCTCCACGGATGGGGGGCATGCTCGGTGGGGCGGCCAAGAGACCCGGCCGCCACCCCCGGCGGCCGGGTCTCCCGCGCACGGATCTCGACCTCGGCGGTCAGCCGCCGGCCTTCATCCTGATTCCGCCGGCCGGCCAGAGGGTCGCCACGATGCCCGCGTGATCCGAGGGCCAGAGGGTGTACCCCCCCGGCGCCGCCACGAGGTCGTCCACCTCGTCACCCACGAGGTGCGCCGCGACACGGCCTCCGAAACCTGCGGGGCCGTAGCGCGCGAGGACCAGGTCGAGCCGCGAGTACAGCATGGGCTCGGTGTTGTCCAGCAACGGCGCATGACAGCACGTCTGCCCGTCCACACCGGTCCCCTCTCGAAGCCACACGTCCGCGAAGCCCCCGTTGCGGAAGATGTGGTAGCTGCCGCTGGTTTCGGACGCGTCGGCGAGACGGTCCGCGGCGGAGTTGAGGTCCCCCACCAGGATCACCGGGTGCGCCTCGTCGGCGAACATCCCGACCAGCTCGCCGGCCTGCGCCTCCTGAACGGCGCCGAAGCGCTGCACCTCCAGGTGGCTGCTCGCGAAGCGGACCGTCTGCCCGGCCGCGGTGGCGAGCACGTCGGCCCAGCCGCGGACATGGGGAAACGTGAACCCGGCCACCGTGAAGTCCTGCTGGGTCGTGAAGAATCCGCCGCCCGACTCGGAAACCACGACGTCAGCCCGAGCCAGGACTGCTTCACCGTCCGTGTAGGTGATCAGTCCGAGGAAGTTGCCACCCGCGTAGAAGGGCAGCTGGAGCTGGAAGTTCGGCTGATTCGCCGCCACCACGTAGCCGCCGCCCAGCCCCCCGATCCAGGCCATCAGGATGTCCAGATAACTGATCTGAGGGGGGAGGTTGAGCTGTGCGGCGAGAGCGGCGGGAAGCTCGAGGGTGGTGACCTCCTGCAGACCGACCAGGTGGGGCTGCTCGGAAAGGATCTCCATCGCGAGCGCCCCGGCACGAACGCCGAAGTTCGTATGGGCGAGCTGCGCGAGTGCCTGGCCCAGGACAGTCGACGGATCCCCTCCCCCGAGAAGCACGTCGATGTCCGCACCCAGGTACAGATTGCGGCTCATGACGGTGAGGCCTGGGGACGACTTGACGCCGCCCGCGGCCTCGGGGAGAGGGAGTGGAGCGGTGACCCCATGGTCGCAGGCGGATGCCAGGACCGTGAGGACCATGGGCAGGGCCAATCGGCGGATGCGTTCCATGACGCACCTCCGGGGACGGGGGGCCGCGCGTCCAGAACGGTCGCCCAGGCGCGATCGGCCCCGGGGAAAGCTCGGGTGCGGGGGGCGGCGGGCCCGAAACGACGTCTCCCAGCCCTTGATCCTGGGGCCGGCGCAGCGAAGATGCAAGCGCGTAGGTATCGCCGAATGTGTCGTGGATCCGCTGGATGACTACGTACGTAAGCGTTCTCGAAGCGTGTGTCACCTCCGTGCAGGAGGCGATCGACGCCGTCCGGGGCGGCGCCGACCGCGTGGAGCTGTGCGTCTCCCTCGACGTGGGCGGGCTTACGCCCCCGCCCGATCTGGTCCGGGCGGTGAAGGCGGGTGCGTCCGTGCCCGTGTTCTGCATGGTACGCCCCCGGCCCGGTCCCTTTCAGCCACGACCGGGTGACGTCGAAGCCATGGCGGAAACCATCGCGACTCTGCGCGACGCGGGAGCCAGCGGTTTGGTGCTCGGACCGCTCGGGGACGGCAACCGGCCCGATTATCCAGCCGTCCGCCGGCTGGTCGAGCGGGCGGGGGGCCTGCCGGTCACGTTCCACCGTGCCTTCGACGAGGGGCCCGACCTGCTGGCGGAGCTGCCCGGCCTCATCGACGCGGGCGTGGCGCGGGTCCTCACGGGCGGAGGACCGGGGACGGCGTGGGACGGGCGTGCCATGCTCGGGCGCCTGGCGCACGCAGCCCAGGATCGCATCGGGATCATCGCGGCGGGGGGTGTGCGCGCCGACCATGCCGCGCGGCTCGTCTCGGAGACCGGCGTTGGCGAGCTGCACGCCCGAGCCTCCGCGTTCCCGGCGCTCGGTCGGGTGTTCGGCCGTTCGGACGTCACCCGGATGCCGGACACGCCGTCCGGATCCGCGTCGACCGACCAGGACGCGCCCTAGCCGCCACGCGCGGCCCGAGCGTGCGCTACTGCTGCGACGCGATCTTCCTCACGACCGGCAGTCGGATCCGCGACGCATAGCGCGCCGAGTGGTGCACGACGTTGTGCGCCACGACTCCCTCGGTCTCGTCCCAGTTCCGGCCGCCGGTGTTCAGGTTGCGCGTGAAGCGCGGGAAGTTCGAGCTCGACACCTCGATGCGGATCCTGTGACCGGGCGCGAACCAGTTGCTGGTGGACAGAGGCCCCACCTCGATCTCGTACACCTGGCCGGGCTCCATGAACACCGGTCGATCGTACCCGTCCCGGTACCGCGCGCGTTGGATCGACTCGTCCAGATTGTACGCCGTGCCGTCAGGGTAGACGTCGATCAGCTTCACCGTGAAGTCGGTGTCCCTCACGTCCGACGACACGAAGAGGGTGACCCCGATGGTCCCGGTGACCTCCACGCCGTCGGTAAAGGCCTCCGAGGTGTAGACGAGGATGTCTTCGCGCTCCTCCAGGGTGCGCTGGTCGAGCGCCCCACCCTGAACCGCGTTGCCCGTGCAACACACGTTACCGCCGTGTGACGGCACGGGGTTCATGGGATCGTACGTGAAGGCGTCGGTGCGCTCGCGATCCGGCCGTCGTGTGGTGAGGACCCCGTCGCCGCTCGGCGCGTTGGCCCTCCCCCGGCTGTCCAGGTAGTAGGTGACCATCTCGGCGTTGGGTGGCGGCCACGCGTCGGCGGTCTGCCACCGGTTCGAGCCCATGGTGAAGTAGCGGACCCGGGGAAGGGTATCGAGCAGCCCATTGTCCTGACCCTTGAGCCAGTAGTCGTACCATCCCTGCAGGAGCGCGTCGTAATCCCAGCGTGCGTCACCCACGCTGCGCTCGCCGACCACCGTGTTCTCCGTCGCGCGTGTGTAGGCGCAATGCAGGGTAGGCGCGATGACGGCGTATTGGTGCTGCTTCGCATCGGGACGGGTCGCGCTCTCCAGCACATGGTTGAAGAGTGCCAGATTCGGTCCGGTGGACACGTCGTACCAGGACATGAACCAGAGCGCCGGCTTCTCGAAGGGCATGTCGTCGTGGTACAGGCCGCCGGAGTACCACGCCGGATCGTCGGGCGTCCGCTTGATCATGTCCTCGAAGATGCCCTTCGGACCCTGGACGTTCTTCATGATGTCCACGAGGGGCAGGTGGCGGAGGCCCTCCGCCCAGTCCACCGCCGGCATCTCCGGGGCGAGGTCGAAATAGCGGGACAACCGCGCCCGATCCTCCTGGGAGAGGCCGGGCGGGAACGTGGGGCGTTGGTTGTTCTGGTTCCCGTACAGCCACGCGAAGAAGAGCATCTGCTCGGCGCCGCCCCGGTACCAGTTGCCTTGCTCGTACCAGTCGCCGATGCGGCCCACCCCGGCCCCGACTCCCTGCGCCACCAGCGTCGTGTGCGCCGGGTGGTCGAGGGACGCGACGCCCATCTGCCACTCCGCCGTCGAGGAGCACCCCGTCGTCAC
>QJYK01000214.1 GCA_003248075.1 Gemmatimonadota bacterium
CGGAGCTCGAGGCCGGGGGTTCGCTCACTGGCATCGTGCATCTCTCCAGCCTGGATGCTCACCCCGACCAGTCGGCCACGGCCAACGAGATTCTGGATGCCCAGCGGTTCGGATGTACCAGCGCGCTTCATGTGGTCCAGGCGCTGGAGCAAGTCGGTTCCTCGGCAACCGACGTGTGGCTGGTCACGTCCGGTGCTCAGACGGTGGAGGGCGAAGCCGTGCCGGGCCTATCTCAAGCGCCGCTCTGGGGATTCGGACGGGTGCTGAGAAACGAGCGACCGGAGCTGCATCCCCGACTGGTCGATCTCAGTCCGGAACCAGGGGCCGAGGAGATCGAGGCGTTGGTCGCGGAGATCACCGGCGCAGGCGCCGAGGAGGTCGCGTTGCGTGGCGGCCGACGGTGGGTCCGGCAGCTGCGAGTGAGGCCGCCTGTGGTGCCAGAGGAGGAAGAGCGCTCGGTCGTGGTTTCGACGGAGTCGTCCGCGTTCCGCCTCGAGATCGGCAATCCTGGCGACATCGATACCCTGGTCCTGCGGGAGCGGCCGCTCCCGACTCCGGCACCGGATGAAGTCGTCATCCGCGTCCTCGCAGCCGGACTGAACTTCCGTGACGTGATGTTCGCCCTGGGGATATTGCCTGGGGATCCGAAAACCGCGATCGAATGTGCGGGGATCGTGCACAGTTGCGGGGAGCGGGTGCAGAGGTATCGGCCGGGTGACGAGGTGGTCGGGTTCGCGACCGCGGCCTTGGGATCGTACGCGGTCGCGTCGCACGAGTTGCTCGTCATCAAACCCCGCTCCCTCTCGTTCGAGGAGGCCGCCACCATCCCCTCTGCATACATGACGGCCTACTACGGACTGGTGGAGCTGGCGCGTATGCGACCCGGGGAGCGCGTGCTGATCCATGCCGCCAGCGGTGGCGTGGGCCACGCCGCGCTAGCGCTCTGCCGGCAGGCCGGCGTCGAGATCATCGCCACCGCCGGATCCGAAGCGAAGCGCGAGTACCTGCGCTCCCTCGGCGTCGAGCATGTCATGGACTCCCGTTCGCTCGCCTGGGCCCGCGAAGTACTCGAACGTACGGGCGGTCAAGGAGTCGATATCGTCCTGAACTCGCTGGCCGGCGATGCGATCGCCAAGGGGCTCGAGGTGTTGCGACCGTTCGGGCGGTTCGTGGAGATCGGCAAGCGCGATATCTACGCGGACACATCCGTCGGGCTGCTGCCGTTTGCGAAGAATCTCGCCTTCCACTCCTTCGACCTCATCGGTCTCTGGCGAGAACGCCATGCCCTCGTAGGGGAGATTCTGCAGGACCTTGTCGGGCAGATTGCGGATGGGAAGCTGCCCGGGCCGCCTCACAGGGATTTCGATATGGCGCACGCGGTCGAGGCCTATCGCCTCATGGCGCGGGCGCAGCACATCGGGAAGGTGGTCCTCACCGCTCGCGAGCCAACCTACACGGTCCGTGCGTCGAGCGAGCGACCCCTGTTCCATCCCGACGCGACGTACCTGATCACCGGTGGACTCGGAGGTCTCGGTCTGGCCATCGCCGAGTGGATGGCCAGCCAGGGCGCGCGAAATCTCGTGTTGATGAGCCGGGCCCGCGTGACGGAAGAGAACCAGCACCTGCTGCAGCGGCTCGAAGAAGCGGCGGAG
>QJYK01000029.1 GCA_003248075.1 Gemmatimonadota bacterium
ATGAGCCTCGCCCCCAAGCAGCGGCTCCTGCACTACGAGCTGATCGAAAAGCTCGGCCAGGGAGGCATGGGCGAGGTCTGGCGGGCGGCGGACACGAAGCTGGACCGCGAGGTCGCGATCAAGGTGCTTCCCGACACGCTCTCCCGGGACCCGGAGCGAATCGCCCGCTTCGAGCGCGAGGCGAAGGCGGTCGCGCGGCTTTCTCACCCCAACATCGTCACGGTGCATTCCGTGGAGGAGTCCGACGGACTGCGCTTCGTCACGATGGAGATCGTGCGGGGAAGCCTGCTGGCGGAACGGATCCCCCACGGCGGACTGCCTCTGGACCTGCTGTTCGAGGTGGCGATATCGATCGCGGACGCCGTCGCGGCCGCGCATCGGCGGGGCGTGACGCACCGCGACCTCAAGCCCGGCAACGTCATGGTCGGCGACGATGGCCGGGTGAAGGTCCTGGACTTCGGTCTGGCCAAGGTGGCGAACGATCCGGCCGCGCTGGCCGGGGCGAGCCAGCTCCCCACGCAGACGGTGACCGCGGAAGGCAAGATCCTCGGCACGGTGGCCTACATGTCTCCCGAGCAGGCCGAGGGTAAGACCGTCGACTTCCGCAGCGACATCTTCTCGCTGGGCGTGATGCTCTACGAGATGGCGACAGGGCGCCGGCCGTTCCAGGGAGAAACACCGGCGTCGACGATGTCCGCGATCCTGCGGGACACGCCGCCCTCGGTCACGGATCTGAGGCAGTCCCTGCCGCGCCACCTCGGGCGAATCATCAAACGCTGCTTGACTAAAGACCCTGACCGTCGCTACCAGACCGCGCTCGATCTGCGCAACGAGCTCCAGGAGCTCAGGGACGAGCTGCGGAGCGAGCCGGGGCTCGCGAGACCGGGAGTCGCACGGGCCGCGAGCCGCCAGCGAACCTGGCGCTTCGCTGTCACGGCCGGCACCCTCGCCGTGATCGCGCTCGGCTACATCGGGTACCGGGCATGGTCTCCCCGTTCCCGTCCGGAGGACAGCGTCACGGGTGCCGGGCAACTGACCATGGTTCCCCTCACGCAGTCGGGCGCGGTGCGCGATGCGGGGATCTCGCCGGACGGGAGGTACCTTGCCTACGTCACACTCGAGGGCGGCCGGTTCGACCTGCGTGTCGAGCAGATCGCCGTAGGCAGCGAGCGGCAGATCGTGGCGCCGACGAAGCGCACGCTCTCCTTTCCCAAGTTCTCCCACGACGGCGAGTACGTTTACTACTTCGCCTGGGACGAGACCCAAGGCTCGGTGGAACGGGTCCCGGTCCTGGGAGGGCCCCCGGAGAAGATCGTTGAGGAAGTGGCGGGCGACTTCGACCTCTCCCTCGACGGTCGCCGCATCGCCTTCCTCGGACGAGCGGGAGAGTCTCGAGCGGTGTTCGTGGCATCGGCCGACGGGTCCGGCGTGCGACAGGCCGGCGAGCAAGTCGGTTACTACCCCAATAGGTTGGCGTGGTCGGCGGACGGCCAGCAACTGATCATCGGCGATACGTTCGGCACGGAAGGTCGTCTCAGGCTGCTTCCGGCCGACGGAGGTCCTCTCCGGAGCCTCGGCACCGAAGTGTGGAGCGGGATCTTCGCGCTCGCGATGATTCCCGACGACCGCGGGTTGCTCCTGAGCGGTCA
>QJYK01000159.1 GCA_003248075.1 Gemmatimonadota bacterium
CCCGCACCCCGATGGGGAGGAAGCATGAGATCGTCACGCCCTGCGTTCCGCGTCCTTGCTCTGGTCGTCGCGCTGGCGGGGAGCCACGCCCCCGCCAAAGCCCAGGCCGACGGGGGCTCCGCCGTCGCGATGACGCACATCGAGCTCACGCTGGACCTGGACTACGACCAGGGCTCCCTGGCGGGGACCGCGTCCTACGAGCTCTCCAACCTGTCGGCCGCCCCGGTGGCCGAGGTCCCCTTCAACCTGGGGCGCCTCATGACGGTTCGATCCGCCCACGGACCTTCCGGCGAGGCCCTAGCGTTCACGCAGGACGTCCTGGTGTTCGGGGACTCTCCCAAGCGCCAGGTGAACCACGTGGTGGTGACCCTGTCACGCCCGCTGGCTGCGGGAGAGGTGATCCGACTCGAGCTGGGCTACGGTGGCTATCTGGTCGGCTATACCGAAACCGGGTCCATCTACATCAAGGACAAGGTGGCCCCCGACTTCTCCATCCTGCGCGAAGACGCCTTCGCCTGGCCGTCGCTCGGAACGCTGAGCGGGCGCGCGAACCGGACGGCACCACGCCCGGACTTCACCTACACCGCGCGCATCACGGTGCCGGATGCCCAGACCGTGGCCAGTGGCGGGAGACTCGTGGAGCGTACGACCCGGGAGGGGCGCACCACCTTCACTTATGAGAGCGTGGCTCCGGTCCCGTTTCTCAACCTCCCCATCGCGCCCTACGCGCTCCTGAGCGACCAGGGCGTCCGGGTCTACTTCTTCCCGGAGGATTCGGTGGGAGCCCGCCGGGTGCTCCGCAGCGCCACCCGGGGTCTCGAGCTGCTGGGGCGGTGGTTCGGACCCCTGGGAACGACGCCGGACCTCGCCGTGATGGAGATCCCCGAGGTGTGGGGATCGCAGGCCAGCCTCACGGCAGGGATCATCCAGACCGCCGACGCCTTCCGCGACCCCGGCCGGATGATCGCGCTGTACCACGAGCTCAGCCACCTGTGGAACGCGCCCGACACGGATCAGCCGTCGGCACGCTGGAACGAGGGGCTGGCCATGTTCCTGTCCGAGCGGATGGCCGCCGAGCTCGACGGGCGGGACAGGCTCGCCGAGAACGTGGCCCGCAGCGCCTCTCGGCTGCTCTCGTTGGCGGGGGACAACCCGGTCCTCGCCGAGGTGCCCTTCCTCCGGTACGGCCAGGCCGGGGCCACCGACCTCTCCTACCGGGTGGGCTTCCTCATGTTCTACGCCCTCTTCGAGACCTTGGGGGCGGACCGGTTCGACGCGGCACTCGGTGGATACTACCAGGACCACCGGGAGCGCGGTGGGACGTTCCCCGAGGTCCTCGAGCGCATCCAGAGCGAAAGCCCACGAGACCTCAGCCGCTTCTTCGACACGTGGGTCCGCACGACCGGATGGCTCGATGAGCTCCGCGCCGGCACCCCCGTGGAGCGCATCGGTCGCTGAGGCTGACTCCTGCCCGGGTCGCGTCGGTCCTATCTTGCGGGTCCGGCATCCCGACTCAGGAGGCAGCACTGTGGGCACGAAGACGATGCGAGCCGCAATCTTCGCCGTGGTGACGATCCTCGGCGCCGCACCTCGCTCGCTCCGAGCGCAGGCGGGTCCGACCGCGGGGACGC
>QJYK01000232.1 GCA_003248075.1 Gemmatimonadota bacterium
AGTACTACGTGGGGCTCTTCAACAACCAGCCGATGGGATTCTACTCCCTGGATGCCCTCGGACGGGACGCGCGCAGGAACGGGATCCGCACGCTCCTTCCCGACGTGAACCGGAGCGGGGTCACCTGCACCGCCGAAGAGGAGGATCTGCGCATCGGGCTCGGCTTCGTGCGGGGCTGGGGCGCGGAGATCGCGGAGCGCGTCGTGGTGGAGCGGGACCGCAACGGTCCGTTTCTCTCTCTCTCGGACTTCCTGCGGCGCACCCCTGCCGCGCTCAAGCGCCCGTCCATCGAGAACCTCATCTGGGTGGGCGGCTTCGAGGATTTCGGCCTGACGCGCCGCGAGCTGCTCTGGCAGGCGGGGCTCTGGCTCGGGCCCGAGACCGACGACGAGCGTTCCGGAGGACGCAACGACCACGCGCAGACCGAGCTCGCGCTCGATGATCCGTACGCCGGCCTGGCCTTCCCCGATCTCGGCGAAACCGACCGGATGGTCGCGGAGTACCGCATGCTCCGCTTCTCCACGGAGCTGCATCCGCTGTCGCTGCTCAAGGACCAGCTCCCGGAAGGCACGGTCACCTCCGATCGGCTCCCCGAGCTGCCGCAGCACGCCACCGTGCGCGTCGCGGGACTGGTGACCGCCCGTCAGCGACCCGGGACGGCAAAGGGCTATGTCTTTGTTCTCATGGAAGATGAGTCAGGTCCCATCAACGTGATTGTGAAGCCTGACATCTACGAGCGCGACAAGACCGCCGTGCGCATGGAGCCGTTCCTCGCGGTGCGTGGACGCCTACAGAAGGACGGCGACACCCTCAACGTGATCGCGTTCGGGGTGCAGGCGCTGCGCGTGCCGGGGACACCGGTGCGGCGGTCCGGTATGGCGCACGCACAGGCGGACGCGGCGGGCGGCAGCCGCGTGCCCGCAGTCGCTCGTCCCGAGACGGCAGAGCTGCACGCAGGGCTCCCCGAAACCCTCGAGTACTGGGCCGACCCCGGACGAGCCGCGCCGACTCCGTTCCGCTATCTGACCGCGCTGCGCCAGAGCCCTCCCGGGATCAAGAGCTTCGGATGAGCGACGCGAGCCCTTCCCCGGTAGATTCGGCCATGCCCCGCGACGTCCCGTACCGGGAGTTTCCGCCCCACGCAGGGCTTCGTCGCCACGTCGCCTGCTACTGGAGCATCCGCTGTGCGCTGCCGCCCTCGGAGGGGCAGGACGACGCGGTCGTCCCCGACGCGTGCATCGACTTCCTGTTCGACCTCGCGGGAGACGGAGCCGACCTGATCGGGACGATGACCCGGCCGCTCGCCGTCTCCCGCGTCGGCCACCTGGACCTGCTGGGTGTCCGCTTGCGGCCCGGCGCCATTCCGAGCTTCGTGGACGTCCCCGCCGACGAGATCACGAACGGCACCGTGTCGCTGGAGCGCGTCTGGGGGAGCGACGTCCGCGCGTTGTACCAGCGCCTCCGGGAAGCTCCCGGGACGACGGCACGGGTGGCGCTCCTGGACGAGGTGCTCCTCACGAGGCTGGTGGCCCGGGGGAACCCCGACGCCGTCACCCTGGCCGCCGCTGGCCTGCTCGAGCGGTCGGGGGGACGCATGCGCGTGGAGGACCTGGCGCGGGCCACCGGCATGGGAACACGCCAGCTCGAGCGGAGGTTCCTCGCCTCCGTGGGCGTGCCACCCAAGACCGCCTGCCGGGTGGTCCGCTTCCAGGTGGCCCTCGCCCGGCTCCGCGCCGATCCCGGTGCGCCGCTCACGCGCGTTGCGCTGTTGGCCGGGTATCACGACCAGGCCCACCTGACCCGGGACTTCACGGCGTTCGCCGGGGAGTCGCCTGGAGCGTATCGTCGCCGCCGCGGACTCGTGGACCACGTCCGAGAGCCATGACGCATTCCTACAAGACCACGGCGATCCATGTGGCCAACATGAGGCCATGCGACGATTCCCGAGCCTCCTCGTCCTGGGCGCCTCGCTCGGGGCGACCCACACCGAGCGTGCACAGGAGACCAGAGTGAACAAGGTGACGCCGATCATGACCGTCGAAGCCATCGAGCCCTGCCTCCCGTTCTGGACCGACCGGCTCGGCTTCGAGGTGACCGTGAGCGTGCCCCATGGGGACCACATGGGCTTCGCCATCCTGCAAAAGGGCGGAGCTGAGCTCATGTACCAGACGCGCGCGAGCGTCCATGACGACCTCGGCCGGATGGCGCCGAGCTACCCGGGCCTCGCGACCGATATGGCCAACGGCATGAGCACGCTCTTCATCGAGGTGGAGGCGCTCGACCCTGTCGTGGAGGCGTTGGAGGGCGCAGAGATCGTGGTCCCCCGCCGACAGACGTTCTACGGGATGGACGAGATCTTCGCGCGGGCGCCCTGTGGCACGCTCGTGGGCTTCGCCGCGCGGGTGGCGACAGACGACGCGTAGGGGAACGGCGTGGAGGCTCTCCCCCGCGGGGGCCTAATCCTCGCGCAGCACCGTCATCGGCGCGGCACGCGATGCCTGGCGCGCCGGCAGCCAGACCGCGCACGCGGCCGTCAGCAGGAGCCCAGCGGCTACGGCGCCGTGGGTGAAGGGGTCGCCGGGCGGGATGCCGCGTAGCTGCCCTGCGAGCGCCTGACCCAGGAAGAGCCCCCCGATCACCCCGGTCCCCACCCCGAGTGCCACGACCAGCAGGCCGTTGCGGAGGAAGAGGCCGGTGACGGAGTCAACGTCGGCCCCGAGCGCGATGCGGATCGCAATGTCCCGACGACGTTGGCGGGCGGCGTACGCCACGACCCCGTAGAGACCCAGGAGCGAGAGGACCAGGGCGAACCCCGCGAAGCCCCCCAGAAGCCAGGCGACCAACCGGGTGGGCGCCCGCGCTGCCGCCACGTTCCTCTCGAGCTCCGACGTGGCGCTGAACGGGATGTCCGGGTCGAGCTCGGCCAGGGCCCTCTCGACCGACGTGACGACCGACGCGGAGGATGCGCCGGGCCGGCGCCGCGCCACCAGGCTCATCCAATAGCCGGCCTGCTGCGGGTAGGCGAGCCACAGCTGCCCGTCAGATCCGTTCCCCAGATCGCGAGTGATGTCGTCGACGATCCCCACGACCGTCCGCCACGGGCCAGGAGAGGCGTCCCCCATGGCCATGCCACCATCCGTGCCCGGGAGGGTGCGCACCCGAGCCCCCAAGGGATCGCGCCCCGGCCACAGCCGCTCCCCGAGCCCCCGGCTCACGATGGCTACGGGCTCGGAGCCCTCGGTGTCGTCGGGGCCGAAGTCGCGCCCCCGCAGCAGAGGGATGCCGAGCGCCGAGAAGAAGCCCGCCCCGACGGAAGTCACGGTTCCCCGAGCCCGGCCGTCGCTGGCGTCACGCACCCGCTCTCCCTCCAGCGCGTCGGGTCTGATGATGCCGGAGAACGGCGTGCTCGAGGCCATAGCGGCAGCCTCCACGTCGCCCATTCCCCGGACCCGGTCCAACAGACTCTCGTAGAGCAACACGCGCATCGATGGGTCCGGATAGCTGGCGTGACGCAGCCCGATCGATCCATGGATGACACCCGTGGCGTCGAAGCCCAGAGGCATCCGATGGAGGTGCACCGCCGAGCGCACCATGAGCCCGGCTCCGGCAAGCAGCGCGGTGGACAACGCGACTTCGGAGGCGACAAGAGCCGCCCGCAGCCGCCGCGGGGAGCGCCCCTCCCCACGCCCACGGGCGTCGCCGGTGCCGAGGGGGACGCCTCGCCCGACCAGGAAGAGGAGTGCGGGGACCAGCCCGAAGCTGAGACCGATCACGGCGCAGGCCCCCGCCGCGGCCATGACGACGCTCGGGTCCAGGCTCAGCGCTTCGAGCCCGCCGGGAATGGCTCGCCCCAGGCGGGCCTGCAGGCCGGCCCGGGTCAAGTCCAGCAGGAGCGCCGCGGCCGCCAGCCCCAACACCCCGGCCGCCCCCGACAGGATCAGCCCCTCCCACGCGAGCTGCCGCCCCACTCGGAGGGCCGTCGCCCCGAGGGCCTGGCGCATTCCCAGCTCGCGTCGGCGCCTCGCCGAGCGCACGAGCAGGAGCACGATGGCATTCGAGCACGCGATCAGGAGCACGAGGAGCACGGCCCCCTGGAGCACGGTCAGCGTCGGACGAACCGAAGCCGTATAGGCGTCTTGGAGCGGGGTGAGACGAACCTGGAAGTCCGCGGGCAGCTGTGCGGTCGTGGACCGCGCGAGCTCGGTGAGAGCTGCCTCCGCAGCCGGGAGGGGGACGTCCGGCCTCAGGCGCCCGACATAGACCGCACGCTCGACACGGATGGGCGACAGCACGTCGGTGTACGCATTGACGTGCCAGAAGTCGGCCGGGATCACGCCGACGATCCGGAAGGATTCGGCATGATCGGGGCGGTCGGACGTGTACGCGCTGAAGCTCCTGCCCACGATGTCTGGGGCCGCCCCGAAGCGCTCGCGCCAGAGGCGCTCGGAGATCATGGCGACGAGCGCCGCCCCGGGGTCCGCCTCTTCAGGACGGAACGTCCGCCCGAGCGAGGCACGCACGCCGTACACATCGAGGAAATCGGGCGTGACCCAGGAGCCACGGACCATCTCGGGGCCCTCCTCCCCCACGAGCGTGAACACGTCCAGGTCCCATGAGACGGCGCGCTCGAAGATGTCCGCTACCTGCGTCCACGAGACGTCGGTGACCGGCCGGACCTCCACGATGCGGTCCGCCTCCGGATACGGAAGCGGGCGCAACAGGTATGCGTTCACGACCGAGAAGACCGCCGCGTTCAACGCCAGTCCGAGCGCCAGCACCGCGACGAGCAAAGCGGTGAAGCGCGGGTCGCGCCGCACCGAGCCCCAGGCGAACCCCAGGTCCTCGAGGGAGGCGCGGAGCCCCCGGCCTCCTGCGCTGCGACGCCCCGCGTCCACCCCCCCCGTGCGGCGAGCCCGGTCCTGAACGGGGCGCCCTGGCAACGGATGCGACAGGTCCCTCAACGCCACTCCCCACGCGCTCAGGAAGCCCCGCAAACCGCGCCGCGCCACGCGCTCTTCGAGCAAGGCGTGGAAGGCCCCGGCCATCTCTCCGCCGAAGCGGCGTCGTAGCCGGGCGGGAAAACGGAGCAGGAGCCGCCGGTAGAGCACCACCGACGGCACGACGAGCGCCGAGGCCAGCCGCGTCCCCAACCCGCGCGGGCTCACGGCGTGCCGCTCCCGGGCACCAGTCGGCGGACGCCCTCCAGGTGCGAGAGTCTCGTGATCCGGCGGGCCTCGGCCTCCAGGGCCCGCCGTCCCGCGGAGGTCAGCTCGAAGAGCCGACCCCGGCGCGCATCGGCCCGGTCCTCCCGCCCGACCCGAACCCAGCCCGCGTCTTCCAGGCGCTGCAGGGACCCGTACACGGTTCCGGGTCCCAGGACCAGACCCGAGTCCTCCTCGGCACGCTTCATCACGCCGTACCCGTGCAGGGGTCCGTCGGCGAGCGAGAGGAGCACGTGGAAAACGGCCGGCGTCAGAGGCGCGGTCCCCGCATCGCGATCAGGCATGACGCCCCTCGGATCGGCGACCCCACCTGTGCAGCTTCAGCATCCCCTCACCGCCCAACACGCCACGCATACCGCCTCCAGGATCGGGCGACTCGTTACCGCCACAGTAATATTACCGTAGCGGTAATTGCGCAAGTGTGGCGGTCAGCCCCGCGGCCAGAAGTTGTTGGAGCGATCCGCGTCGGGAATCAGGCCGGCGGGATCGACCTCGACCCGCGTGACCGCGCCCACGCCCCTGGGGAGCTCGATCTCGACGTCGAGACGACCCTCGAGCCAATGCTCGACGGGGACCGTTCGCTCGACGACGCCCTCGCCGCTCGTGTGGATGCGGATGGTGACCGGATAAGGCGCCAGGCCCCGGTTCCGAACGCGAATGACCGTACCCCCCATTGGCTTCGACTCGACCGCCACGACGTCGAGGTCGAGCGCCCAGGTTTCGTAGTAGTACGACGTCCAGAACCAGTCGAGGTCCTGGCCGGACACGCGCTCGAAGGCGTTGAAGAAGTCCCAGGGGGTCGGATGCTTGTACGACCAGTCGCGGATGAAGGTGCGGTATCCCTCCTCCCAGACGTCCGCACCCAGGATGTCCCGAAGCCCCACCATGAGCGTCGCCGGCTTGTTGTAGGACGCGATGCCGTATCCGGGACCCGGCTCGTACCAGTCACCGTGGCGCATCATCGATTGCTCCAGCCCTGCGTTCGCCACCTGCAGGTAGGGCTGCGCCTCGATCCTGTGGTGGTTCACGCCGGGCCAGAGCTCCATGCGGCTCTCGTCCTCCAGGAAGGTGGTGGAGCCCTCGTCCATCCAAGCGTGGCGGCGCTCGTTGCTCCCGACGATCATCGGGATCCACATGTGCGCCAGCTCGTGCGAGGTGACGTTGAAGAGATCCTGCGTCGTGCGACCCTGATACGGCCCGATGAGCGTCAGCATGGGAAACTCCATGCCGCCGTCGATGATGTCGGCACCCTCCACTGAGGTCATGTGCGGCCAGGGATACACGAGGCCCGTGTAGTGCGAGTGGTGCTCGATCGACTGCTTGCCGTAGGCCCACTGATCCTCCCACAGCGGCGCGCGCTCCTCCCGCCAGAACGAGTTGATCAACACGCGCTCGGGGTTCCCGTCTCCGTCCCGGTCCGGCACGACGGCGCTGGTGGCGTCCCAGCGCTGCACGTTCGACGTGGTCCAGGCGAAGTCGCGCACCGAGTCCGCGCGAAAGCGATACGTGAGCCACCCGTCCGTCCCGGGCACGGTCACTCGCGCGGCGCGGAGGTCGTCGGTGGTGGCCACCTCCACGCGCTCGTCCGAAGCCGCGGCCCGCTCCAGTCTCCCCAGGGTCTGGGGTGTAAGGACCTCGGGACCGTTCTGGAGCTCGCCGGTGGCCATGACCGTCCACCCCGCCGGCACGGTCAGTGAAGCTTCGTAGCTGCCGAAGCCGTCATAGAACTCCGCGTTGCCCAGGTAGGACTCCGCATCCCACCCGCGCAGATCGTCGAAGACCGCCATGCGCGGGTACCAATAGGCCACGAAGTACATCTCATGGTTGGAGTGGCCCATCCGCCCCGCCCCGTTTTGCGGGAGGGTCACCGACCAGTCGATCTGGATCTCGAGCGTATCGCCCGGATCCAGCGCCTCCGGCGGACGGAGCACCATCACCGTGCCATCGACGCGGTAGGCCGGCCCGGCCCGGAGGTCGCCCGCTTCGAGCAGCTGTCCGGCGGCGGCGACGCGGGTCAGCGTCACGCCCCCCGTGATCTCCTCCTGGGCGTTCCGCACCGACCCTTGCTTGTGGAGGTTCTGGTACAGGTCGAGATCCACGAAGCTGATGGAGACCGGCGATCGGTTCTCGTAACGGATGACCGCGGAGCCTTCCAGCTGCGCCGTAGCAGGGTCCAGGCGCGCGTCGAGCCGGTAGGTGGTCCAGTTCGTCCAATATCCCGGACCCGGACGACCATCCTCCGTGCGCGTGCCCCGGTCCACGGCGGCCTGGAAGTATCGGGGAGGCCGCACCGGTGCGGGCACCGGGCCGGCGAGCGCGGGGGCGGCTTGCGCTCCCAACGGTTTGGCCGGCGTCGCGGTCGCGGCCAGCGCGAGCACGGCCGCGATGATGTACGTGGGGCGTCGCCCTGGGGTGCCCAGCATGTCGGTCCTCCCATCCTTCACGGGTTGCGTCTGACGTAGAACTCTACCCCGGCCCAGTCGGTGGAGGCGGGGAACATGTCGAAGTAGCGGTCGATCTCCTTCCTGGTCCACGCGCCCGTGAGACGAGCGCGCGTCTCGGCGTCATAGCGCCCGGCGTCCTCCATGTTCCCGGCGGCCACGGCGTCTCGCACACGCCGCTCCAGGTCGGCGAGAGCGCCACGAAGCTGCGCCACCCGTCCCGGAACGTCGTGGTGCAGGCCGAAGTGGGTCGCGCCGAACCGCTCGGGACCGATCGCCAGGATCGCATCCAGGGTCCTTTCCCACGCCCGCAGGTCCACCGCCGGGGGTGGGGTCGGCGGATGTGTCGGAGCCCCGTCCCCGAGAACGATGCCCATGGCGTCACCGGACAGCAGCGTGCCACTCCGCTCGTCGAGGTACGCCAGATGGTGGGAGATATGTCCCGGAGTGGGAATGGGACGGAGCCCCGTCCAGGGGCCCCGCTCCCCGACGCGCCAGGCCCGGATGCGGTCCGCCGGAACGGCCCGGGCCTCGCCCCACAGCCGGTCGTGCGCCTCCCCGAAGGTCCTGCGGGTCGACGCGACGAGGCGGGTGGGATCGACCATGTGCGGAGCGCCGTCCTCGTGCACGTGGACCGCAGCACGGGGGAAGCACTCCACGAGGTGCCCGGTCATTCCGGCGTGGTCCAGGTGCACATGGGTCAGCAGCACGTGCCTCAGATCGCTGGGACCGATCCCGAGGTCCTCCAGCGCGGCCACGAGGGTGTCCAGCACCGTCGTGGGCCCCGGGTCGACCAGGGTCGGCTCCGGCACCTGAAGCACGTAGCAGGCGATCGCTCCCGGGAGACCGAGATGGTTCAGGTCGAGCGTGTGGACAGTGTCGCGCATGGCATCCCTCTCACTCAAAGGGGGGCGCCCCAAGCGGAGCGCCCCCCCGGGGTCGGGCCGTCAGCCGGCGCCTCAGCCCCGGGCGTCGACCGGCACGAAATCACGCTCCGCCGAGCCCTCGTAGACCTGGCGTGGACGCGCGATCTTCTGCTCACCGTCCAGGAGCATCTCCTCCCACTGCGCCAGCCACCCCACGGTGCGGGGGATCGCGAAGAGAACGGGGAACAACTCGACCGGGAACCCCATCGCCTGGTAGATGATCCCGGAGTAGAAGTCCACGTTGGGATACAGGTTGCGCTCGATGAAGTACTCCTCGTTGAGCGCGATTCGCTCGAGCTCGAGCGCGATGTCGAGCAGCGGATTGCGTCCCGTGACCTCGAACACCTCGTCGGCGGTTCGCTTGATGATGCTCGCGCGGGGGTCGTAGGCCTTGTAGACCCGGTGCCCGAAGCCCATGAGGCGCTCCTCGCGGCTCTTCACCTTCTCGAGGAATCCGGGGATGTTGTCGACGCTGCCGATCCGGCTGAGCATCCGCAGCACCGCCTCGTTGGCGCCGCCGTGCAGCGGCCCGTAGAGCGCTGCCATCGAGCCCGCGAGCGCGGAGAAGGGGTCGGCGTGCGACGAGCCGATCACACGCATCGTGGTGGTCGAGCAGTTCTGCTCGTGGTCGGCGTGCAGGATGAAGAGCACGTCCAATGCGCGCTCGAGGACCGGATTCGGCTTGAAGTCGGACGTGCCGATCCGATAGAGCATGTTCAGGAAATTCCCCGTGTACGACAGCTCGTTCTCCGGATACACGTACGGGAGGCCGCGATGGTGACGGTACGCGAAAGCGGCGAGCGTCGGCATCTTGGCCAGCAGGCGGACGATCTGGATCCAACGGATCGCCGGATCGTCGATGTACTTCGCCTCGGGGTAGAACGTCGACAACGCAGCCACGGCGCTGATCATCATGCCCATCGCGTGGGCGTCGTATCGGAAGGCGTCGAAAAGCTTGGTCACGTTCTCGTGCACGTAGGTATGGAACGTGACGTCGTGAACGAACGTGTCCAGCTCGCTCTGCGTGGGGAGCTCTCCCTTGAGCAAGAGGTAGGCGACCTCCAGATGCGAGCTTCGCTCGGCGAGCTGCTCGATGGGATACCCGCGATAGCGCAAGATCCCCTTGCCGCCGTCGATGTAGGTGATGGTGCTCCGGGTCGAGGCCGTGTTCATGTAGGCCGGGTCGTAGGCCATCATGCCGAAGTCCCCGTCGTGGACCTTGATCTGGCGAAGGTCCATGGCGCGCACGATGTCGCCGTCGAGAACGTCGATCTCGTAATCCCGACCCGTGCGATTGTCTCGGATCGAGAGAGTGCTCTTCCCGTTGTCTCCCATCGATGTCTCCCGGACGCCCCGCGCCCGCCTGAGCGAGTTTCGCGGAATGGTTGTCGTTGCTGCCGATGCCGGGGGCGGGATTCGAACCCGCACGCCCCAGGGGACAGCGGCTTTTGAGGCCGCCGCGTCTACCGTTCCGCCACCCCGGCGCTCAGCCACCGAAGCTAACGGTGGATGGCATCGGCTCTCAACGGCTCGGAGCGGTCTGTGACCGAAGGTCCGGCCGGTCGCCCAGAGCTGTCCGACCTGCACCCGGCGCTCGACACGGGTGTCGGGGAAGTCGCCGGACGGGCGTCCGAGATCGAGGAAGACGAAATCCGTGTTCGTGGTCGACGTTGGATCACCCATGCTCACGAACGCATCGACGACGTACCTTCGCGTGCGCACTTTTCTCCTTGCGCTCGGTGTCCATACGGGCAGCGTCCTGGACCGAGGCGAGGGCGGCGGAGGCGGAGAGCGCGTCCATACTGCCGAGACCGCAGGGCCCCGGCCACCGCGCGGATCGTGGGCGCAGTCACGTACGGCCCTTCGATAAGGGACGGCCGTATCGACGACGTCCACTTCACGAGCGAACGAAGTCCGCGACCGTGCGAGGTGGCTTCAGTTGCCGAAGGGGATCATCCCCCGCACGCCGAGGACCGGAAGGACGTGTGTGCCGCCGGGGAAGGTTGTGTCGCCGAGGGTCATCTCCGGCGTGTTGGCGAAGTTGAGCTCACCGCTCAGCGAGAGGTGCCGCCAGCGTCTGATGATCCCCACGACAGCGGCGCGAACGGTCCCCTGCGTGGCCTCTTGTGCGTGGAGGTCCTCGAAGTTCTGGAACGCGAATCTCGGGGCCACGTATACGCCGAGACGGTGGTCGGGCAGCGTCCCGCCGAGGGGATAGAGCTCCACCGGTATCGCGACGTCCAGAGCGGTCAGCCGGTCGTCGATGCTCTCCGCGCTCAGGGTCGCGACGTGGAGGCCTACCGAGGCCCTGCCTTCGCGGAAGTCGCCGAGGCGCACCTTGGCACGAAGCTCGACGGTCGCATCCCCTGTGTGGGGATCCCCGCGGGCGTCCCTCACGGCTGTCGAGCTGTGGCCCGAGACGGAGAGGTCGATGCGGTCCGACACGGTGAGCCCCAGCGATGCGCCCGCCATCCCAGCGCGTTCCTGCTCCTGGCCCCGAAGGCCGGCGGCGTACTCGAGGCCGACCACGATCGCTTGCGGGCCGGGCGGGCGGCTTCCCCCCAAGCCGTTCAGGGGGACGGCCAGTGGGACCCGCACGAGCTCGACGCAGTCGGGGGGGCAGCTGAGGAAGACCCTCACGGAGGAGCACCCGGTGGCGAAGGCGAGGACCATCGCGATCACCGGGACTCTCCTGGGAGCCACGCCTCCCAGCTGCGTGACCGACGGGAGGGCGGCCGCGCAGAGCCACCTGCCGAAGAAGGGGCGCCGCTGCGCGGCGCGCGGGGTCATGAGGCTTCGCCGTCCCATTCTCATTCCTCCCTCCTGCCCGCGATATCCGTGACCACAGGGTGGCATGGGCACCCCGGACAGGGCGATACGTATCGCGACGTAGTTCGGGCGCGGGACGATGTGGGTTCCGCTCTCTCCCCCGGCCGTCATGGTCCGGGCGCCGGCTCCGGGGCCCGCGCCGCGCTGGCCGCCCTGCACCCAGCGGCCGCTTCCCTTATCGTTAGACGTCGATTCGGTCGGCACGTCCGCCGAGCCACCCGAATCCCAGACCCTGTGCCAGGAGCCACCGTGGCAGAGCCCAACAACGACCCGTTCGGGGCGATCACGTCCCTCGATCTCCCCGAAGGGGCAACCCACTACTTCCGCCTCGCCCGTCTCGAGGAGATGGGCGTGGTCTCGTCGCTCGACCGGCTCCCGTTCTCGATCCGCGTGTTGCTCGAGAACGCGCTCCGGCACGCCGGAGGGTCGTACGTTTCCGCCGGCCACGTAGAGGCGATCGCGGCGTGGAGCCCCACGCAAGCGGGCGCAGACGTGCCTTTCATGCCGGCTCGAGTCGTCCTTCAGGACTTCACGGGTGTGCCCGCCGTCGTCGATCTGGCCGCGATGCGAGACGGCATCCGGGCGTTGGGGGGCGACCCCTCCCGCATCAACCCAGTCGTTCCCGCCGACCTCGTCATCGACCACTCCGTGCAGGTCGATTACTTCGGAACGGCGGACGCGTTTCGATTGAACGTGGAGCGGGAGTTCGAGCGCAACCGGGAGCGATATGCCCTTCTCCGCTGGGCTCAGGAGGCCTTCGACGGCTTCTCGGTCGTGCCGCCGGGAACGGGCATCGTGCACCAGGTGAACCTCGAGTACCTGGCGTCGGTCGTCCATCGCCGCGAGCACGGAGGGCGCTGGCTCTCCTACCCCGATACCTGCGTGGGCACCGACTCCCACACGACCATGATCAACGGGATCGGCGTGGTCGGTTGGGGCGTCGGAGGCATCGAGGCCGAGGCGGTCATGTTGGGCCAGCCCTACTACATGCTCCTCCCCGAAGTGGTAGGCATGAAGCTGAGCGGCCAGCTTCCCGAAGGTGCCACGGCCACCGATCTCGTGCTCCGCGTGACCGAGCTGCTTCGCCGGCACGGCGTGGTCGGCCGCTTCGTGGAATTCTTCGGAGCGGGTTTGTCGACCCTAACGCTCCCGGACAAGGCGACGCTGGCCAACATGGCCCCGGAGTACGGCGCCACCATCGGCTTCTTCCCGGTCGACGACGGCGCGCTGCGCTATCTCACCGGAAGCGCCCGCCCCGCGGGCATGGTCGAGCGTGTCGAGCGGGTATCGAAGGAGCTCGGCCTCTTTCGCACCGACACCACGCCCGACCCTGAATACACGTCTACGCTCGAGCTGGACCTTTCCACCGTCGAGCCCAGCCTCGCGGGACCGCGGCGGCCGCAGGACCGGATCCGTCTCGTCGACATGAAGGACGCCTTCGAGCGCGATCTGCCGGGCCTGGTCCCGAACGGCTTCAGCCTTCCGCCGCGGCAGCGCGCCGAGGGTGAGGGCACGGGCCGGATCGGTGAAAGTTGGGCGGGTGAGGGAGGCAACGAGCCGGTGCGGGTGGACGGCGATGTGGTCGGGGCCAGGTCCGGCGGCCTGGCCCTGGCTCCCAGCCCCAGCCGCGCCGTCGCGATCCGGGGAGAGGCGGGAGCCTACGAGGTCGGAGACGGAACCGTCGTGATCGCGGCGATCACCAGCTGCACCAACACTTCGAATCCGTCGGTGATGGTCGGTGCGGGGCTCCTGGCCAAGAAGGCGGTGGAGCGTGGGCTGACCTCAGCCCCGTGGGTGAAGACGAGCATGGCGCCCGGTTCCAAGGTCGTGACGGATTACCTGGCTACGGCAGGGTTGCTCGAGCCCCTGGAGGCGTTGCGCTTCCAGGTCGTGGGCTATGGGTGCACGACCTGCATCGGCAACAGTGGCCCGCTCCCCGAGCCGATCCAGGGCGCGGTCCAGGACCATGGGCTGGTGGTCGCCGCCGTACTCTCGGGAAACCGGAACTTCGAGGCGCGCATCCATCCCTTGGTGCGCGCCAACTACCTGGCGTCTCCGGTCCTGGTGGTGGCCTACGCGCTGGCAGGGCGCGTGGACATCGACCTGCACAACGAACCCCTCGGCTGGGATCGCGACGGCAACCCGGTCCTCCTACGGGACATCTGGCCGACCCCCGAGGAGGTGCGGGACACCGTGGCGTCGGCGCTGAAGCCCGACATGTACCTGCAGCGTTATGGAGAGGTGTTCGAGGGTGACGAGAACTGGAGGGCGCTCCCCCTGCCCGAGGAGGGCAACCTCTACGAATGGGACGAGGCCTCCACCTACATCCGGCGTCCTCCCTTCTTCGCGGGGATGGGGTCGGAGGTTGTCGAGCCCGACGACATCGTGGGCGCGCGAGCGTTGGCGGTGCTGGGCCAGTCGGTCACGACGGACCACATCTCGCCCGCGGGCGCCATCCCGAAGAACGAGCCCGCCGGACGATACCTTCGCGAGCACGGGATCGAGGTACGCGACTTCAACACGTTTGGCGCCCGGAGGGGAAACCACGAGGTCATGATGCGGGGGACGTTCGGCAACGTGCGCATCAAGAACCTGCTCCTGGGCGGGCGTGAGGGCGGTCACACCGTGCATCTGCCCACCGGTGAGGAGCTCCCGATCTACGACGCAGCGATGCGCTACCTGGCCGACGGCACGCCGCTCGTCGTGTTGGCCGGCAAGGAGTACGGCACGGGGAGCTCACGCGACTGGGCGGCCAAGGGAACGCTTCTGCTGGGCGTTCGGGCGGTGATCGCGGAGAGCTTCGAGCGAATCCACCGGAGCAATCTGGTCGGGATGGGCGTTCTTCCGTTGGAGTTCGTCGACGGGGCCTCGGCACAGAGCCTCGGGCTGTCCGGGCGTGAGGTGTTCGACCTGCGCGGGATCGGCGACGGACTCGCGCCGGGCTGCTCGGTGGATGTCACGGCGACGGCCGAGGACGGTACGGCGACGAGCTTCCAGACGCGCGCGCGCCTCGACTCCGAGGTGGACGTGGAATACTTCCGCAATGGAGGCATCCTCCAGACCGTGCTCCGCAAGATGGCCCGGGGCGAGATGTAGCCTCCGTCAGAGGCTTTCGTACGGGTCCCCCCTCAGCGCCGCTGGAGGCCCGAGGACCTCCGCGAGGAGCACCGCTCGCCGCAGCGACGCATGCCCCGCGGAGATGGCGTCGAGCGCGGCCCGGGCGTCGCGGCTCACCGACCGAGAGGGTGGGGCGGCGGGTGCGGTCAGCCTGTCCTTCACGGGCGTGCCCATCTTGGGATGGGTGAGGTGCACCGGATGGACGGGCTCGGCGCGCTCGCCCGCCGGCTTCGCTTTGGACGGCGGCACAGTCGGACGCCTCGCCCTGGGCGTCGGGGCTCGAGGCCCGGGAGCCGGGGGCCGCGGCGGGGCGGGCGGAGCGGGTCGCTGGGCCGGCCGCGGTGCTTGGGGCGGCCCTCCGCCACGGGCCAGGGCGAGGATCTCCTCCCAGACGTCCGCCGGGACCATGCCCTCCGACCCCTGGGACTCCGGACGGGCCTGGGGTCGCGGGGTCTCGTCCAGGATGCGCTCGTCGAAGGACGGCTCGTCGTCGTAGGTGGGCAGCCCGCCGGTCGGCGTCGGACGAGCCGACTCGGGCCGCGGCCGGACTTCCGGAACCCGTCGTGGCTCGCCCGGTGCGGGCCAATCCTCCGGAGCCGGGGGCTCCGCCCCGCGTCGCTCCCGCCCACGACGCGCGATCGCCTCCAGCACGGAAAAGAAAAGGATGATCCCGACGAAGATCAGCTGCTCCACGGGTCGCGTCCCTCAGGCGGACGGCGCAGAGTCCGAGCCACCGGCATCGGGTCCCGCGATCGCCTTCCTCATGGCCGTGTCCGCCTGGACGTTGCGGAAGCGCACGTAATCCATGACACCGAGGTTCCCGGCGCGGAACGCCTCTGCCAG
This sequence comes from Gemmatimonadota bacterium, assembly GCA_003248075.1. Lineage (GTDB taxonomy): Bacteria > Gemmatimonadota > Gemmatimonadetes > Longimicrobiales > Gaopeijiaceae > SZUA-318. Next base: position 15,379 of record QJYK01000232.1, read on the forward strand.
CGCGAGCGGAACCTGGGCCTCCGCGCGCACGACCTCCGCCTTCATCTCCTCCACGCGCGCCTTCATCTCCTGCTCCGTCGCCACGGCCATGGCGCGTCGCTCTTCGGCACGTGCCTGAGCCACCCTCTTGTCGGCCTCGGCCTGATCCGTCTGAAGCTCCGCCCCGATGTTCTTGCCCACATCGACGTCCGCGATGTCGATCGACAGGATCTCGAACGCCGTTCCCGAGTCGAGTCCCTTGGCGAGAACCGTCTTCGAGATGTTGTCGGGGTTCTCCAGCACAGCCTTGTGCGATGCGGCGGACCCGATGGTGGAGACGATGCCCTCGCCGACGCGGGCCAGGATCGTCTCCTCTCCGGCACCTCCGACCAGTCGGTTGATGTTCGCCCGCACGGTCACGCGCGCCAGCGCGACGAGCTGGATGCCGTCCTTGGCCATGGCGGCCACCTTCGGGGTGTTGATCACCTTGGGGTTGACGGAGACCTGAACCGCCTCGAAGACGTCGCGCCCCGCCAGGTCGATGGCGGCCGCCTGATTGAACGACAGTTCGATGTTGGCCTTGTCCGCGCTGATGAGCGCCCCGACCACGCGGTCCACCCGTCCCCCCGCGAGGTAGTGAGCCTCCAGCGAGTTGATGTCCAGGTCCAGCCCGGCCTTGGTCGCCGTGATGAGCGGGCGGACCACCGCCGGCGGTGAGACCTTGCGCAGGCGCATCCCGACCAGCGACCCGATTCCGACGCGGACGCCGGCGGAGATCGCCTCGATCCAGAGGCGCACCGGGATGGCCCAGGCCACCACGAACACCACCATCAGGCCCAACGCTATGAGCACGAGGTTCAGGGCCAGGATCTGCTCAGTCATGCCAGGGTCCTTTCCAAACGATGAGGTTCAGATGCACGGTGTCGTTCAGTCGGCGGATCCGATCCGCGGCACTGGACGCACCACGTGTCGATAGCCCTCCGCGCTCACGATCCGGATCGGCGTTCCAGCCTGGATCCACTCCGATTCGGAGACCACGTCGACGCGCTCGTCCTGGAACAACCCGGTTCCCGACGGACGCAGGTCCGTTATGGCCGTTCCTTCCCTTCCGACGAGATCGGCGCGCTGCGGAGCGGATTCGAACCCGACGCTGCGGTCCGTCCGGGACGCGAGGAGGATTCCACTGCGGGTCAGGCGGGAGCTTCCCGGCAGCGAGCGAATGAGCACCCACGCCGTCACGAGCACGATGAGCGCGGAGGTCGTGAGCACCATCCCGGCCCGAGTGAAATCGGGCATCGTCGGGAGTGAGCCGAGGAGGCTCATGAACAGACCACCGAGCACGGCGAGGCCGCCCAGGATGCCGAAGAGTCCGAAGCCCGGGATGACGAAGACCTCCACCCCCAGCAGGACGAGCCCGACCGCGAAGACGATCACGTCCTCGAGGCCCGCCAAGCCGATGAGCAGGTGTGAGCCGAAGAAGAGGGACAGGGCGATCAGCCCTGCGACACCGGCCATCCCGAAGGTAGGCGTCTTGATCTCGATGAGCAGGCCGAGGAATCCCAACGACAGGAGGAAGGGCGCGACCACCGGGTTCGAGAAGAACCGGACCAGTCGCTCCGCCCAGTTCACGGTCATGACGTGCTCGTCCGCGCCGGCGATGCCGATCTCAACGAGGAGCGCATCGAAGTCCTCCACCTCGGAGGCATACCCGATGACGACGGCCTCTTCGGTCGTCAGCGTGAGGAGCTTGCCCCGCTCGACCACGCCCGGGATCTCGATGTCCTCATCCACCATCGCTTCGGCGACGGCAGGGTCCAACCCCTTGTCCTCCGCAAGGGCGCGCATCTCGCTACGCATCGCGGAAACGATCTTCTCCGACGCCTTCACGCCCGCACCGTCGACCGGCGTGGCCGCGCCGATCACCGAACCGGGCCGCATGTAGACCCGCTCGGTCGCGAGCGAGATGAGGGCTCCGGCGGAGAACGCCCGCCGATTCACGAAAGCGTAGACCGGCACCCGGGAGTCGCGCAACGCGTCGGCGATCCGTTCCGCCGCATCGACCCGTCCACCGGGGGTATCCACGTCCAGGATCACAGCGGCCGCGCCGGCGTCGGCCGCCTCGGCCAAGCTTCGTTCGATGAAGGGAGCCAGGCCCATCTCGATGACGCCGGTGACGGGCACCCGATACACCGCTCCGGCGCCCTGCGCACGCAGCGCGCCAGGGGTGGACAGGACGAGTCCGACCGCGAAGGTCGCGGCCACCGCTCGGCGAGTCATGAGCGCTTCCTCCTGTGAGACGAGCCGCGCGCGTCCGCGGCACCGTGCGACTCCGACCGAGGGTCGGGGCTCAGCCCTCGCCCTCGAGCAGAGCCCGCGCATAGTAGGCCCTGCGGATGGCAAGTACCCAATCCCGGGCGTCCAGTGCCTGCCTGCCGCCCCGAACCAGCCGCTCCGCGCGTTCGAGATCCTGTTCCGAGTACGGATCTCCGGACGAGATTCTTCGGAATCGTTCCTCGACCTCGGCCACCAGGGCCCGCGCGACGTCCTCGGGGCTGATCTCACGCAGCGCGTCCGCTCCCCTCAGCATGTGCTCGGCAGCCGACCGCGGGTCGTCGGCCGCCCGCGCCGCAGCGGCGCTCGAAAGGGCATCGTAGGAGGACCGCAGCCCGTCGGCCAGCTCCTGGGGCAACGTGCGACCCCCGACCACGAGAGCGCGTGTCACCGCGCCCGTGAGACGCGCGATCTCGGCAGCCAACGAGTCCGCTCCCGTCCGACGCACCACCGACTCGGAGAGCACAACGTACGCGCCTTCCCGCGTCGCGGCTCCCCTTGCGGGCTCCATCGTCCATGAGTCGCGCCACGCCTCAAGCGCCACGGACTCCTCGACGCTCAGACCGTCGCCTCCTACCCATGCCACCGGGTCGGCGAGGCGCACGCCCAGGAGAAGCCCCGCCTGGGAACGGTCGCCGACCAGGTTGGTCAGGGGGTCCGACGCCGCGTCCTCGCACCCCAACACGACCAGGAGGCATGCCCATACGGGGAGCCGGGAAATCGGCGTCCCTCCGCGCGGAACGGTGCGTGGTCGAGGGGTAGGCAGAAGAGTCACTTTTCAACGATGGCAGGACCAGCGGGCAGGCGCCAGGGACGCTTGACCGCCCGGTGCGGCCTCGGGTAAGCTTGGCCGGCCGGCTCGACCCCTCCCGAGCGCATTCCTGATACACTGGAGCCCCGATGTCAGAGAAGGAACTCGTCCACTACGAGGAACGGGACAAGATCGCGATCCTCACGCTCGACGACCCACCGGCGAACACCTACACGCACGCCATGATGGCGCAGTTGGACGCGGCCATCATACGCGCGCGATTCGCCGACCACATCGAGGTGATCGTCATCATCGGAGCCGGAGAGAAGTTCTTCTGCGCGGGTGCCAACATCGGGATGCTCAACGAGGTGACGCCCGGATTCAAGTATTGCTTCTGCCTCCATGCGAACGAGACGCTGAACCGCCTGGAGCATACACCCAAGCTGGTGATCGGCGCGTTGAACGGCCATACGGTCGGGGGTGGGCTGGAGATCGCCATGGCGACGGACCTGCGCGTCGCGCGCAAGGGAGGTGGCAAGGTCGGGCTTCCCGAGGTCTCCCTGGGCGTCCTGCCCGGTACCGGCGGGACGCAGCGCCTGGTCCGCATCGTGGGGAAGGCGACGGCGATCGAGCTGATGGCCGAAGGTCAGACCTTCGACTTCGATCGTGCCCGGGAGCTCGGCCTGGTGAACCGGGTGATCGAGGCGGAGGACCGTGACGACTTCCTCGCCAAGGTCCTCGAGTACGCCGGACAATTCACGACACCCGGCAAGGCGACCAAGGCGGTGGGCCTCATCAAGCGCTCCGTGCAGACCGGGTCGGAGCTTCCGTTCGAGCTGGCGCTGACACTGGAACGCGAGCTGCAGCAGCAACTGTTCGCGTCGGAGGACGCCAAGGAGGGCATCGCGGCCTACGTCGAGAAGAGGCCTGCGGTGTTCAAGGGGCGCTGAGCCGACGCTGAGCGACCACGTGCGGGGCCCGGAACGGAATCCGGGCCCCGCCTCTTTTGCGAGACGAAGGGGGGACATGAGCGACGCCGTCCGGAACCGTTTGTGGATCGCGAACTCGTGGCGTGACGCCAGCGGGGGGACCACGTTCGCCACGGTCAATCCGGCCACCGGTGAGGTCATCACCGACGTGGCCGAGGCGAGGGCGGAGGACGTGGACCTGGCCGTGACCGCGGCGCGCGCCGCCATGGCGGACCCGGCCTGGCGGCGCATCAACCCTCACAGGCGATCGATGCTCCTGTGGAGGCTCGCCGACGCCATCGAGTCGCACGCGGACGAGCTCGCACGCTTGGAGACCGCAGACAACGGCAAGCCGTACTTCGAGTCGCGCAAGGTGGACCTTCCCAGCATCGTCGAGAACTTCCGGTACTTCGCTGGTCTGGCCGACAAGATCCAGGGGAGCACGATCCCGGTCGCGGGACCGTTCTTCAATTACTCCCTCCGGGAGCCACTCGGTGTGGTGGGCGTGATCACCCCCTGGAACTTCCCGCTTTCCCTCGCCGCCTGGAAGGTGGCCCCGGCGCTGGCCTGCGGAAACGCCGTGGTGCTCAAGCCGGCCGAGCAGACGCCCCTGACGGCGCTCGCTCTCGGGGAGCTGGCGGCGGAAGTCGGGTTTCCTGAAGGTGTGCTGAACGTCGTCCCTGGCTTCGGGCCGACGGCGGGGTCGGCACTCGTCCGACATCCGGACGTGGATGCGATCGCGTTCACGGGCTCGACCGAGGTCGGGCGCACCGTGATGCGCGAGGCCGCCGATACGCTGAAGAAGGTCTCGCTCGAGCTCGGCGGCAAATCACCGAACATCGTGTTCGCGGACGCAGACCTGAAGAGCGCCGTGCGCGGTGCGTCGACCGGCATCTTCTATGGCAAGGGGGAGGTGTGCGCGGCGGGCTCGCGCATCCTGGTGGAGAGCGCCGTCTACGAGGAGTTCGTCGAGCGCCTGGCGGAGCGCGCCACCCAGACCCGCGTGGGCGACCCCATGGAGGCCGACACCCGCCTGGGCGCGATCGTATCCGAGGCACAGCTCGAGCGGGTCCTGGGCTACGTGGCAGCGGGGAAGGCGGACGGAGCGAGGCTCGTGGTCGGCGGAGAGCGGACCTCTGTCAACGGACGAGGGAACTTCGTCACGGCGACGGTCTTCGCAGACGTGGCGCCGGAGATGCGGATCGCACAGGAGGAGATCTTCGGGCCGGTCGCCGCAGTCATGCCCTTCGAGGACCTCGACGACGCGATCGGAAAGGCCAACGGTACCATCTATGGACTGGCGGCCGGCGTCTGGACACGCGATGTCGGAAAGGCCCATCGCGTCGCGTCGGAGCTCCAGGCCGGGACCGTGTGGGTGAATACCTACAACCAGTACGATTCCGCGTCCCCGTTCGGCGGTTACAAGCAAAGCGGCTTCGGTAGAGACCTGGGATGGGAGGCCGCGCTCGAGAAGTACACCCAGACGAAGAGCGTCTGGGTGGCCATGGATCGTTGACGACGGCGGGATCGCCCATGCGCGAAGCCTGGATCATCGACGGCGTGAGGACGCCGATCGGGCGTCACGGCGGTGGACTCGCGCCGGTCCGACCCGACGACCTCGCCGCCGTGACCATCGAAGCCCTCCTCGCGCGCAGTGGCCTGGATCCCGCCGTCCTGGACGACGTCATCCTCGGGTGCACCAACCAGGCGGGTGAGGACAACCGGAACGTGGCGCGCATGGCGTCGCTTCGCGCGGGGATCCCGGTCGAGGTGCCGGGTCAGACGGTCAACCGCCTGTGTGGGTCGGGGTTGCAGGCGGCGCTCTCGGCGTATCACGCGGTCGCCGCGGGCGAAGGCGACGCGTTCGTGGTCGGTGGTGTGGAGAGCATGAGTCGAGCACCCTGGGTCATGCTGAAGCCGGACACGGGCTATCCCCGGGGAGCCCCTCCCGTCGCCGACACGGTCCTGGGATGGCGATTTCCGAACCCGGCTTTCGCTCCCGAATGGACCATCGGCCTCGGCGAGACGGCCGAGGTCGTGGCGGCCGACCATGGCGTCACGCGCGAGGAGCAGGATGCCTTCGCGTGCGAGAGCCAGGCCCGGTGCGCCGCGGCGCTCGCGGACCGTCGCTTCGACGCGGAGATCGTCCCGGTGCACATCGCACAGCGCCGGGGAGATCCGGTCATCGTGGACGTGGACGAGCATCCCAGACCCGACACCACCCGGGAGACCCTCGCGCGGCTGAGACCCGTCTTCAAGAAGGACGGCACGGTCACGGCCGGGAACTCCTCCGGGATCAACGACGGGGCCGCGGCGCTGCTGGTGGTGAGCGAGGAGCGCGGGAAGGCGCTCGGGCTCGCCCCGATGGCGCGGGTGGTGGCCGGGGCCGTGGCCGGAGTCGAGCCCCACCGTATGGGAATCGGTCCGGTGCCCGCGACCCGAAAGGCCCTCGGGCGGGTCGGCTGGGTGGTGGATGAGCTGGACCTCGTCGAGCTGAACGAGGCTTTCGCGGCCCAATCCATCCCCTGCCTGCGCCAGCTCGACCTCGACCCCGCCATCGTGAACGTGAACGGCGGCGCGATCGCCCTCGGTCACCCGGTCGGGTGCTCGGGAGCGCGGATCCTCGTGACCCTGCTGCACGAGATGAGGCGGCGCGGGGCACGGCGCGGCCTCGCCACGATGTGTATCGGGGTCGGCCAGGGGATCGCGCTCCTCGTGGAGGCACCGTGAGCATGATCTCCCGGGTCGTCGTCGTCGGGGCCGGGACCATGGGACACGGCATCGCCCACGTATGCGCCGCGTCGGGCTACCGCGTCGGGCTCCACGACGAGGACCGGGATGCGACGCGGCGCGCGGTCGAACAGATCCGCGGCACCCTCGACAGGGGCGTGGAGCTCGGAAAGGTCACCGAGGCGCAGCGGCACGAGGCGCTCAACCGGATCGTGGTCACGTCCGACCTCGAAAGGGTTCTCCCCGAGGCCGATGTCGTCATCGAGGCCGTCCCCGAGTCACTCGAGATCAAGGCCTCGGTGCTACGGCGTGTGGAGGCCCTGACTCCGCGCCATGCCCTCCTGGCCTCGAACACCTCTTCGCTGTCCATCGGGCGCCTGGCCCGGGAGCTCTCGGAGCCCGGGCGCTTCCTGGGACTCCACTTCTTCAACCCCGTCCACGTCATGAAGCTGGTGGAGGTCGTGCGGGGTCCGTCGACCTCGGACCAGACCGTGGAAACCGCGGTCGCGTTCGCGCGGACCCTGGGCAAGGAGCCGATCGTGGTACGCGATGCGCCGGGCTTCGCCTCCTCCCGCCTGGGTATCGTGTTGGGCATGGAGGCGATCCGCATGGTCGAGCAAGGCGTCGCATCACCCGAGGACATCGACCGGGCCATGGAGCTCGGCTACCGTCACCCGATGGGCCCCCTGAAGCTGACGGACCTGGTAGGGCTGGACGTCCGGCTCGGCATCGCCGAATACCTTCACGAGACCCTCGGGTCCGAGGCGTTCCGCCCACCCGAGCTCCTGCGACGCATGGTGGCCGAAGGTCGGCTCGGCAAGAAGAGCGGGCGTGGGTTCTACGACTGGAGCGACACGTGATGAGCGACGCGCCCGTGCTGGCCGAGATCCGCGACGACGGGGTGGCGGTCATCTCCATCAACCGGCCCGACAAGCACAACGCCCTCAACGCCGAGGTGCGCGCGCTGCTGATGGAGACGCTCGATCGGCTCGCCGTGGACGAGCGCGTGCGCGTGGTCGTGCTGCGCGGAACGGGTGAAAAGGCCTTCGTGGCCGGCGCGGACATCACCGAGTTCGCGGGCCGCACCGCGATGGAACAGCGCGCGGTCTACGTGCAGCGTCGCGTTTATGAGGCGGTGGCGGACTTCCCCAAGCCTGTGATCGCGGCCATCCACGGCTTCTGCATCGGGGGTGGCTCCGAGCTCGCGTTGGCCTGCGACGTACGCGTGGCGGACCGGACCGCCCGCTTCAGCCAGGCGGAGATCCGCATCGGGCTGATTCCGGGAGGGGGGGGAACGCAGCGACTGGCCCGATTGGTGGGACGAGGCCATGCGATGCTGATCTCGTGCACCGGGGACTTCGTCGATGCGGAGGAGGCGTACCGCATCGGCCTCATCGAGGTACTGACGGACGAAGGCTTGCACTTCGAGCGCGCGTTGGAGTTGGCCGGTCGCATGGCGCGTTGGAGCCCGGTCGCGCTCCGCCTGGCGAAACAGGCGGTGAGCGCCGCCCTCGAGGCGCCGCTGGGTACCGGCCTCGAGCTCGAGAAGGAGCTCTTCCTCGCGGCGTTCGGGAGCGAGGATGGACGCGAGGGGGTCCGGGCGTTCGTCGAGAAGCGGAAGCCCGAGTTCAGGGGACGTTGACGGTGGGGGCGCCGTGAACCGAGCCCTCGCGGCGGGCGCGCTCGTCCTGCTGGCCGTCGCTCCGATCACCGGCCAGGAGCGCTCGTTCGATCGGCCCGACACGCTGCGTGGCTCGGACGGTCCGGCGCGAGCTTGGTGGGACGTCGTCTACTACGATCTGTCGGTCTCGGTGAACCCGCCGGACAGCAGCCTATCCGGCGTCAACCGGATCACGTACCGCGCCCTCACTTCGGGCTCCGTTCTGCAGCTCGACCTCCAGGCGCCCATGACCCTGGACAGCGTCATCCACGACGGCGGAGCGGTCCTGGTCCAGCGGCGCGAGGGAAACGCCTGGTTCGTGTCCCTCCCGGTACCGGACCGGCCAGGGAGCGAGCACACGGTGGCCGCCTGGTTCCACGGGCAGCCCCGACCGGCGGCACGGCCTCCCTGGGACGGTGGGTTGTCCTGGGACCGCGATGCCTCGGACCGACCGTGGGTGGTGACCTCGAATCAGGGCCTGGGCGCCAGCGTGTGGTGGCCGAACAAGGATCTCATGTCGGAGGAGCCGGACAGCCAGCGGATCTCCGTCACGGTCCCGGATCCGATGGTGGACGTGTCCAACGGCCGGCTCCGCGCCACCCGGGAAAACGGGGACGGCACCGTCACCTACGAATGGTTCGTGGGCAGTCCCGTGAACAACTACAGCATCTCGATCAACGCCGGAAGCTACGCTCACTGGTCGGAGGTCCTCGAGGGCGAGGACGGCCGGCTGTCCCTGGACTTCTGGCCCCTGGCCGAGCACGAGGCCGACGCACGCCGCCAATGGACGCAAGCGCGCAGCACCATCCAGTGCTTCGAGCGCTGGTTCGGCCCCTACCCTTGGTACGAGGACGGCTACAAGCTCGTCGAGGTCCCGTACCTCGGGATGGAGCATCAGAGCGCCGTGACGTACGGAAACGGATTCCGTAACGGGTATCGCGGTACGGACCTGTCGGGGACCGGGCTGGGGCTGGAGTGGGACTTCATCATCGTGCACGAGTCCGCCCACGAATGGTGGGGGAACAACCTCACCGCGGCGGATGCGGCAGACCTCTGGATCCACGAGAGCTTCGCGAACTACGCCGAGAACCTGTACACCGAGTGCACCACGGGGAGCGCCGACGCCGGTGCCCGCTACGTCATCGGGACCCGCGCTCGGATCTCCAACGACCGGCCGATCCAGGGGCAATTCGGCGTGAACGACGAGGGCTCGGGCGACAAGTACTACAAGGGCGGCAACCTCCTGCACACGATCCGGCAGCTCACGCGCGACGACGGACGCTGGCGATCCGTGCTGCGCGGGCTGAATCGGGACTTCCGTCACCACACGGTGACCGGTCGACAGGTCGAGGAATACATCGCGAGGAATACGGGAGTCGAGCTCGGTGCGGTCTTCGACCAATACCTGAGGACGACGATGGTCCCGGTCCTGGAGTACCAACGCGCCGCCGGGCTCCTCTCCTTTCGCTGGACGAACGTCGTTCCGGGCTTCGCGATGCCGGTGCGGGTGACCCTCGGCTCGGAGGGATGGTCCTGGATCACACCCCGCGAGGGCTGGCAGACCGTGGACCTGTCCCTGCGCGCCGGAGACCCCTTCCTCGTGGATGACGACTTCTACGTCGAGGTGCGGGAGGTGGCGCCGAGCGGCACGCGCTGAGGCACCCCGGAGGAGGCCGCCACACGACGCACCCCTGCCCCCGGGACGATCGCTCGCGGGCGCGAGGGAGCTTCCGTAGAATGTCCGCTCGACCGCAAAGACGCGGGGGCCCCGGCATCGACGGAGAGATCATGCTTCGCAGGTTCGCTTTAGGGCTCACAGCCATGCTGGCGCCCTGCACGGTCCAGCACCTCGCCGCTCAGGAAGCGCATCTGGAGATCCTCGCGGAGAAGCTCCAGGCGGAGCTGGAGGAGATCGCGTGGGGCTTCGACGGCGTCGCCGGGATCCACGTCGTCGACCTGACCGACGACAGGCATTTCGACGTCGACGGCGACCTCGTCTTCCCTCAGGCGAGCGCGATCAAGATCTCGATCCTGCTCGAGCTCTTCCGGAAGGCGGAGTCCGAGCCGGGTCTCCTGCGCCGCCGGGTGGACATGACCGACGCGGTCCGGACCCTCGGGAGCGGCGTCCTGTTCCATCTCACGGACGGGGGGTCGTCGTTGTCCCTGGAGGACTATGCGATCTACATGATCGTCTATTCGGACAATACCGCGACCAACGTGCTGATCGACGCCCTGGGCATGGACGCGATCAACCGCCTGTCCGCGTCGCTGGGGGCTCCGGACACGAAGGTCCAACGCAAGATGATCCGACCGGAGGCGTCGGCGCGCGGCGACGAGAACATCTCGACCCCGTCGGACGCGGCCCGGATCATGATGCGCATCGCCGCGTGCGACCTTCCGATGTCCGAGGCTTCGTGTCATCGCGTGCGTGAGATCCTCGAGATCCCGAAGCCGGGACCGGTGCGGAGGCCGGTGCCCGGGAACGTCCCGATCGCCTTCAAGCCCGGCGGCATCACGGGCGTGGCCACGGTCTGGGCACTGGTCCTGCTTCCGGACCGTCCGTACGTCCTCACGGTCATGTCCAACTACGGGGGCGACGGCGACCGTTTGGTCGAGGCGGCTTCCGCGGCCGCCTACCGGTATTTTTCGAAGCTGAGCGGCGCCACCCCCTACGGCACGCGGGTCCCTCTCGACGTGAAGCGAAGGGTCCGCGGAGGTCGATGATGGCACCGGGCCGAGGCCTGCGGCCGGGAGGCACCGCGCTCGAGGTTTGCGGTCTCGCCCTCGCCGTCCTGGTCACAGCGGGTCTCCATGCCCAGCCCGTCGGGGCTCAGAAGCTCACCGGCCGCGTTCTAGAGCGCGCCAGCGACGCGCCGGTGCCGATGGCCGGGGTGTACCTCCTGGATCGCCGTGGGCGCATCGTCCGACGGACCCTCGCCGACGGACTCGGGCGCTTCACCTTGGATGTGCCCCGGACAGCGGATTACTACCTACGCGTGGAGGGGTTCGGGTACCGGACCCTGAGCTCCGTGCTGCTGCGCATCCCGAACGATCGGGACTTCGAGCTGGATCTGGAGGTCCAGCCGGAGCCGGTGATGATCGACCCGCTCGAGGTCACCGTCCGCAACGACGCCATGGTGGGGCGCGTACGTCAACTCCTGGGGAGCAATCCCGCCGCGCTGGGCGGCAGGGCCATCCTGGGCCCCGACCTCGAGCGACTCAAGCGGCAGGACCGTGACCTGGTCTCTCTGCTCCGGTTCGCGGACCTGCCCGGCGTGACGCTCAGCTCCGGGTCGTACGGTACCTGCATCCGGGCACGCGGCGCGTGTGCCCGCGTGTACTTCGACGGCGTCCAGATCCCGCAGTCCGCCATCGACACCGTCGATCCCTACGCGCTCGGCGCCGTCGTGCTGCTGGACGCGAACGAGGCGGGCGTACTGCTCGGCAGCGCCGACGACCGCAGCGCGAGCATGGGCGCCACCCTTCTCCTCTTCACGCGCGGCTACCTGGCCCGTCGCCCGCCCGGAGATCCATGAGCCTCAGGACCGCCCGCACCCTGACCGCAGCGTACCTGGGGGCGACCCTGGTCGCGCTCACCTGGCCTGGCGCGCTGCCGGCGGCCAGAATACGGCCCCTGGTCCTGGGCCTGCCGTTCGCGCTCTTCTGGGCCGCCGCGTGGATCCTGGGGACCCTGGTCGTCCTGTACCTCCTCGACCGCGTCGAGCGCCGCCACCGCTCCGAAGGGAACCACTGATGGAGCGTTGGATCGTCGTCACGCTCATCATCGCAGTCTACCTGGTCGCGACGCTCGCGATCGGGCTCCTGGCCGGACGCAGGGCGAGCCATTCCGTGGCCGGATACGTGGCCGGTGACCGGAGCTTCGGCCTGGTGGTCATGTACTTCGTCACGGGGGCGACGGTCTTCAGCTCGTTCGCGTTCCTCGGAGGCCCGGGGTGGGCTTACTCTCGTGGAGCCGCGGCCTTCTACATCCTGGGGTACGGGGTCCTGGGAATCGCGCCCTTCTACTGGATGGGGCCGCGGATCGGGGCGCTGGGTCGGCGGCTGGGCCACGTCACCCAGGCGCAGATGATCACCGGGCGCTTTCCCTCGCGCGCCCTGTCGGCTTTGATCGCGGTGATGAGTCTCATCGCGTTCGTGCCCTACATCACGATCCAGATCCGGGGGGCGGGGATCGTGATCGAGGCGGTGACCGACGGTCATGTCCCCCTGTGGATCGGCGCCCTGGCGGCGTACGGGATCGTGATCCTCTACGTGCTGGTGTCCGGGGTCATGGCCGTGGGGTGGACGAACACCTTCCAGGGGGTGTTCATGGTCGTCATCGCGTGGTCCCTCGGCCTCTATCTGCCGTACCGGCTCTACGGCGGGGTCGGACCGATGTTCGAGCGGATCGCGGCCGCAAGACCCGAGCTGCTGGTACCGCCCGGTCTGGCCGCGTCCGGCGAGCCCTGGAGCTGGGGCGCGTACTCGTCCTACATCCTGGTGAGCGCCGTGGGGCTCATGATGTGGCCGCATCTCTTCATGAAGGCGTACACCGCCAAGGACGATGATACGCTTCGCCGGACCGTCATCCTGTTCCCCACCTTCCAGCTCTTCCTGATCCCGGTCTTCTTGATCGGCTTCAGCGGGGTGCTCTTCCCCGAAGCGCCGCCGGATCCCGACTCCATCCTGCCGTTCATGATCCTGCGGACGGATCTGCCGGCGCTGGTCGTCGGACTCTTCTGCGCCGGCGCGCTCTCGGCATCCATGTCCACGGGTGACGCCCTCCTGCACGCCTCGGCGTCCGTCGTGGTAGAGGACGGTGTGGCCCGCTACGTACGGCTGGACGACCGGGTCCAGCGAATCCTGATGCGCGCCCTGGTCCTGCTCACGGGCGCGGTATCCTACTGGTTCGCGCTCGACGAGGATTCCTCGTTGGTGCAGCTGCTGGCGTCGGCGTATGGGATCGTGTCACAGCTCGCGCCTCCGGTCGTCGCAGCCCTGTACTGGCGGCGTGCGACTACGGGGGGCGTCGCCGCCGGGCTCATCGCGGGCTGGGCCACGGCTGCCTTCTTCTACCTGAACCCCGAGCTGAAGCCCTTCGGACTGCACGAGGGCGTGCTCGGCCTTCTGGTGCACGTGCCCGTTCTGGTCGGGGTCAGCCTGGCGATGCAGCCCCAACCCGAGAGGCTCCTGAACGAGTTCTTCGACGAGGGGGGGGACGCCGGGGAGATGGGCGGATGAGCCAAGACGAGCTGGAGCGGCTGCGTGCGCGCATCCGGGAGGTCGACCGTGAGCTGGTCCGGCTGGTCGGCGAACGCCGCGACCTGGCCGTCGCCGTGGGGCGAGCCAAAGAGGCGCTTGGCATGCCGGTGCTGGACCCCCCGCAAGAGGCCCGAGTGGTGCGCCGCGCCGCGGAGCTCGCGCGCGAGACCGGTGTCGACGAAGAAACCGTCCGCGACGTGCTCTGGCGCATCATCGCGTCGGCCCGCGACGCTCAGGAGGGGCAGACCCGGTGGGGTCCGCCCCTCCCGGGCCACGTCGAGCAGTCCGGCGGGTCCGAGCCGGAGGGTGGTTAGCCTCGGACAGGCTCCTACCGCGGTCGCCGCCGGCTGGCGATCGACGCAACCACCGCGGAGGAGGTACCCTCGGGAACCCTCACCGGGTAGGTCTCGTCCGGCGGCGTAGCGCCGCGGATCAGGTGGGGGTTGAGCTCGCGCAGCTCGGACGTCTCGACCCCGAGGACGCGGGCCACCCGCGCCAACGTCGTGCCACCCGGCACGAACACGCGGTCGAACCGGTACGGGGGCGCCTCCTCCACGTCAAAACCCTCGGCCTGGGCGTTTTCGGCCAGAAGCGTCGCGGCCACCAGGCGCGGTACGTACTCGCGGGTCTCCAAGGGCAGATGGGGGGCCACCTGCCAATAGAGCGAGTCCGAGCCCGTGCTTCCGTCCACGTGCCGGCGCAGAACTCGGTCGATACGACCGGGGCCCGCATTGTACGCGGCCACGGCGAGGTACCACGACCCGTATCGTTGGTGGAGCCATCGGAGGTAGTCCAGAGCCGCGCCCGTCGCGCGCACCGGGTCCCTACGCTCGTCCACCCACTCGTCGACCCTGAGACCGTACTGCTCGGCCGTGGGGCCCATGAACTGCCACAGTCCCACGGCCGACGCGGGGGAGGTCGCGTGCGGCACGAAGCCCCCCTCGAGCATCGAGACGTACACCAGCTCTTCGGGCATGGCTCGGGCGCGCAGGCGGTCCCGGATCAGATCCTCGAACACGCCCTTGCGCTCGAGCAGTCGCTGAAAGGCCCAGCGCTGGTCGGTGCGGAACCTGCGCCTCCAGTACTCCACGCGGTCGTTGACGTCGAGGGACAACTCCTCGCCAAGGGGCGACGCGCTGACCACAGGTGAGGGGGGAGCCACCGAATCACCGACGACGTCGCCCATGCCCAGCAGCAGGAAGGGCACGATGAGGACCGGGATGGCCCGGGACGAACGCCGGGTCGATGCGGTCGGTCCAACGTCCGGGGCGTCCTCTGACATCCCGGCTCCACGGGGTCGGGCACCCGGCCCGCACCTCGAGACAACATCCATCGTCCACCTCCCGGCTGAGACCCCTCACCGCCCCGGGTACCTGACGAGCAGGCTTCCGCCGGTGGTTTTCTCGAGGGGTCGGGGGATCAGAAGGAGGCCTTCGGAGATCGCCTGCGACCGCACCTGACTCCCCGATCGTCCGGGAAGCCGAACGTTGAAACCCATGAGATTGCTTCGGGTTCCGTACGGTCGGGGGGAAAGGGCGGGCCGGTGTGTGCGCACCGGCCGGCGCCGGCTCCGCGGGCCTCGGCGGGAGCTACTCCGCGGGGTAGACCGAAATCACCGGCCGGCGCCGAAGTCGCTCGAACCGGACCACACCGTCGACCAGAGCGAACAGCGTGTCGTCGTTGCCCCGGCCGACGTTGCGCCCCGGATGGAAGCGCGTGCCGCGTTGCCGAACCAAGATGCTACCGGCGCTCACAGGCTGTCCGCCGAAGCGCTTCACACCCAGATATTGCGGGTTGCTGTCCCGACCGTTCCGGCTCGAGCCAACCCCTTTTTTGTGTGCCATGGTTCGTGCTCGTCGTTGTCGAAGGGTCGACCCCGGCGCTCAGCTGAGCGCCACCTCGTCCACCCTGATCTCGGTGAAGCCCTGACGGTGTCCCTGCTTCCGCCGATAGTTCTTGCGTCGCTTGCGCTTGAACACGATCAACTTCTTCTCGCGGCCGTGGCGGATCACCTCCGCGATCACGGACGCGCCCTCGACCACGGGGGCCCCCACCTTCACCTGACTGTCGTCGTCCCCGGCGAGCAGGACCTGGTCGAACGTCACCTTGTCCCCGGGCTCCGCCTGGAGACTCGGGATCCGGATGTGGGAGCCTGGCTCGGCCCGGAACTGCTTGCCGCCGGTCTGGAATACCGCGTACATGGTGGTCCCCGCTCAGGTCGCATCGCTCTGAAACAGAGCCTGTAAATGTCGACCGGCCCAGGCGGTGGGTCAAGGCCGAGCGACCCTTGGAGCAGCCACGGTCGGCGTCAGAGAACGGCGTACTGGTCCGTGACATCCGTCTCGGCCGGTCCAGCCAGGAGACGGAACTCATCCTGCCGCATGAGTGGGTCGTCGCGGAGATCCAGCTCCATGCGGGTCCCCTTCCTCAGACGGGGCAGGAAGTCCGGTTCTTCCTCGATCACCTGGAGCGCCACCTCCGGGTGGACACGCACCACCATGCGCTTCTGCTCGCGGGCCGCCGCGGCACGCCTCAGGCTGCGCTCGATGCGGCGCACGACCGTTGCCGGCGTGAACACCCGACCCGACCCACCGCAGGAGGAACACACCTCGCTCAGGGTGTGGATCAGGGGCGGTCGCACCCGCTGCCGGGTCATCTCGACGAGTCCGAGGTGACTGACCTCGAACGCCTTGGTACGCGCCCTGTCACGACCCAGATGCGTGCGAAGCTCCTGGAGGACCTTGTCCCGATTCTCCTGCGTCTCCATGTCGATGAAGTCGACGACGATGATCCCGCCCACGTCGCGGAGGCGAAGCTGCCGGGCAATCTCCCGGGCGGCGTCCAGGTTCGTCCGAAGGATGGTATGTTCGGGGTCCTTCTTGCCCTTGCCGGTGAACCGTCCCGTGTTCACGTCGATGGAGACCAACGCTTCGGTGGGCTCGATGACCACGTGCCCGCCGGACTTCAGGTCGACGCGTCTCTGGAAGATCCGCTGGATCTCCTCATCAACATCGTATTCGTCGAAGAGCGGGACCGGCCCGCCGTGCAGGTGGACCCGGTCCATCAGGTCCGGATCCACGCTCCGCACGTACTCGACGATCTCGTTGTAGACGCCTCGGTTGTCCACGCGCAGCGCGTCGAACTTGTCGCTGAAGAGGTCGCGAATCACACCGCTGACCAGCTTCGCCTCCCCATGCACGCCGCTGGGAGCCTTGGAGGACTGGGCACGACGCTTGATCTTCTGCCAGAGCGAATGGAGTCGCTTGAACTCCGCCTCGAGGGTCTTCTGCGTCACCTCCTCGCTCACCGTGCGCACGATGATGCCGCCGGAGTCGGGCGGGAGAACCTCTCGGGCCATCTTGCGCAGCTTGGAGCGCTGGTCTCGGCCCTCGATCTTGCGGCTCACCCCGACGCGCGACGACCCGGGCATGTACACCAGAAAGCGCCCCGGAAGCGAGACCTGCGCCGTCAGCCGGGGGCCCTTGGTGCTGATGGGCTCCTTGGTCACCTGAACGAGGAGCTCTTGCCCCTTCTGGAGGTGATCCTGGATCGGCGGATATCTCGCGGGCCGTCGCCGCCCGCGACCGCCGCCGGAGCCATTACCGTTCCCGTTGTCGTCGTCGTCGACCCCGTCGCCGAGCTCGAGGTCCGAGACGTGCAGGAACCCCGCCTTCTCGGTCCCGATGTCCACGAAAGCGGCCTGGATGCCAGGTAGAACCGCCTCGACCCGACCGAGGAAGATGTCGCCCACGATCCGGTTCTGGTCGGGGCGATCGAACATGATCTCGACGAGCTGCTTGTCTTCAAGAAGCGCCACCCAGGACTCCTGGGCCGTGGCGCTCACTAGGATTTCTCTCCTCAACTGTTCCTCACTGTGTGCGGTCCACCCGACCCGAACCGAGCCTCGGGCGCGTCCCGACCCCACCGGCACGACGTCTTGCCGACGTCCCGGCGGAATCCGGCGACCGACCAAACCTCGGGCGCTCCGGGTGCGGCGAGGTCGGCGGAGGCAGGTGTCTCCTCCCCCCACCGGCGCTCGTCCGCGGCGGACCGGTACTCTCTTATTCCGGTTTTCCTCTACTCCGTTTCCCTACCAGGGCGCCGTCGCCCCGGCGGGCTCCCTCGCACTGATTGGCCCCCGGGCCGCTTCCCGATCGAGGGCCTCCTGCAGGACATGTCGACCGATGACCAGTCTCTGGACCTCGTTGGTACCCTCACCGATCTCGCACACCTTGGCGTCGCGCATCATGCGCTCGACCGGGTAATCGCTCGTATACCCGGCACCACCCAGGATCTGGATCGCGTCCAGCGTCGCGCGCATGGCGAGCTCTGAACAGAAGAGCTTCGCCATGGCCGCCTCTTTTGAGAAGGGGCGCCCTCGCGACTTGAGCCACGCGGCATGGTACGTGAGGTGGCGGCCGGCCTCGAGTTCGGTGGCCATGTCCGCGAGCCTGAACTGGATCTGCTGGAAGTCCCAGATCCGGCGGCCGAACTGCTCGCGCTCGTGAGCGTACCGGATCGCCGTGTCGAAAGCCCCCTGGGCCAGTCCCAACGACAGCGCGGCGATCCCGATGCGGCCCGAGTCCAGGGTCTTCATGAAGTTGATGAACCCCTGACCCTCGGCGCCTAGCCGCTGCGCCTCCGGCACCCAGGCATTCTCCAGATAGAGCTCGCGCGTATCGGAGGCGCGCCAACCCATCTTGTCCTCACGGGCCCCCGCACGCACCCCTTCGGTGAACGGCAGGCCGTCGTGGTGACCGAGGCCGACCGAACGCGCGCGCTCCAGCTCGACGTTGGGTTTGCACACGATGAAGCTGGTGATCCCACGCGCACCACGCTTCGGTTCGGTCACGGCCGTGACCGTGAAGATCTCGCCGACCCCGGCGTGCGTGATGAAGATCTTGGAGCCGTCCAGGCGGTAGCCGTCGCCGTCACGGACCGCGCGCGTACGGGTGCCGGAAGCGTCCGACCCCGCGTCCGGTTCGGTCAGGCCGAACCCTCCTAGCACTTCACCGGAGGCCAGGGGAGGGACGAAACGCCGCTTCTGCTCCTCGCTGCCGAAGGAGAGGATGGGTGACGTGCCGAGCGTGGTGTGCGCAGAGACCGTGATCGCATGGCTCGCGTCGTGCTTCGCCAGCTCTTCGACGACCAGGATGTAGGAGAGGTCGTCCAGCCCCATGCCGCCAAGGGCTCTCGGCACGGGGACCCCAAGGAGACCCATCTCGGCCATCGCCCGCACGTTCTCCCAGGGAAAGCGGCCGGTCTCGTCGAGCTCGCTCGCCACCGGTTCGATCGCATCGAGGGCGAACCGCCGTACGCGCTCCTGGAGGCGAACGTGCTCGGGCGTCAGGTATCGTTCCATGGGTGCTCGATAGAAACCAATAGGTCGGGGGTGGACGCCCCGGTACACCGGTCGCATCCACCGCAGCGCGACGGGGCTACTTCTCCAAAGTAGGCAAGGAGCGACCGTCGACGACAACCCCTGCCTGTCGCATAGCGCGCCACGGCTCGCAGCTTGGACATGGCCGCCGCCCGGAGTCGACCGGCCGGCGACAGCTCGGCATGCCTGCGGACTCCGATGCGCAGCCATTGAGACCCTGCATCGGCCGGTCCGGTTCCGTCGTCCTCGGCGTTCAGGGAGCCCTGCAGCAGACGCACCGCGCCGATCCGTGCCAAGGCGCCGAGCCGCGACAGCGCCTCCGCGCCGGTGACTCCTCGGCCGAGCGCCTGTGCGATCTGGCCCACCGCGGCCTCGATCACGCCCCCCTGGTCCGCCATCCCCACCAAGCGACGGCGCGTGTCCCCCAGCACCCGCAAGGGCGGGTGCGCGCGCTCCACGAAGCCTCGTCCGAGCGCTTCGTCGGCGCGGGCGTGAAAGGCGACGCACCAGGAGGCGGCACCGTCACGGCCTGCGCGCCCGGCCTCCTGGTAGTACGACTCGAGCGTGCTCGGTAGCTGAACGTGGACGACGAGCCGGATGTCGGCCTTGTCGATGCCCATCCCGAACGCATTGGTCGCCACCACGACGCGAAAGCGCCCCTCCATGAAGTCTCCCTGGATGCGCGTCCGCTCCCGTGCGTCCAGCCCGGCGTGGTAGGCCTCCGTGGCGACGCCCAGCCCGGCGAGCGCGTCCCGCACGCCGTCGACGGATCCGCGCGTGCCCGCGTAGACCACCGCGGGACCCCTCGCTCGGCCCAGAAGCCGATACGCCTCCCGGACCCGATGCCCCAGGGAGCCCCCGGAGAAGACGCCCCAACGGAGGTTCGGACGGTCGAACGAGCGCACGATCTTGAGCGGATGCCGGAGGTCCAGCGATCGGAGGATGTCTTCGCGGACGTGGGGCGTCGCCGTGGCGGTGAGCGCAAGCATGGGCGCCCGGATCCGGTCTCTGATCCGACCGATCCTTCGGTAGGCCGGTCTGAAGTCGTGGCCCCACTCGCTGATGCAGTGGGCTTCGTCGACGGCGAGCAAACGGACCCCGGCCGGCGCCAGGGCCTCCAGGAAGCCCGGGACCTCCAACCGTTCGGGCGCAAGGAAGAGTACCTGGAGACCACCCGAGCGCGCCCGCTCCAGGACGGCGCGGCGGTGCTCGGGCCGTTGCCCGGCACTGAGGTAGGCCGCCGACAGGCCCCCCGCGGCGGCTCTCCGCACCTGATCTTCCATCAGCGAAACGAGCGGCGTGATCACGACACAGAGCCCTCCGAGCGCCAGGGCCGGGATCTGATAGCACACGCTCTTGCCTCCGCCCGTGGGTAACACGCCGAGCGCGTCCCGACCGGAGAGCACCGCTTCGACCAGCTCCTGCTGGCCCGGCCGAAAGCCGGGGTACCCGAAGTGGCGGCGCAGGAGCACGACCGGGTCCGCGGAGGTCATGGACCAACCTGCGCCGGCGTCCGGGACGCCGGGATGGCTCAGGAAGCCCCGCCGTCGGGACCGTGCGAGAGGAAGCGGATCGCCATGCCGAGCACGAGGACGACGATGGCCGCGCCGACCATCCAACGCTCGTCCAGGAAGATCCCCGCCAGGCCCAGCACCGCGCCCGTCACGAAGATGCGGACCTTCCACTCCAGGAAGGGCCCGGCCTGTCGATCACGGACGGGGCGGAACACGGATCAACGCGACCGGTCGAGGAAGCGGCGGACGCCGTCGCGGCATGCTTCGGTCATGCGCGCCTCGACGTTGACGCGGGCGCCCCGCTCCACCCCCTCGGAGAACGACAGGTCCGCCAGCTCGTAGAGGAGCGCCTTGGTCATGCGGATCGCCGAGGTGGGGAGGGACGCCAGGGCTCCAAGCCTTCGAGCGCATCCGTGCTCGAAGTCGTCCGCATCGAACACGTCCGTGACCAGGCCGATCCGTCTGGCGTCCGGGGCACCGATCCGGTGGCCCCGAGCCACCAGGTCGAACGCGGCACTCTCGCCGACCTTCCTGCGCAGGACCGCCATCGCCATCGCCGCCACGAATCCGAGGTGCACCTCGGGGTATCCGAACTCCGCGTCCGCGCGCGCGAGCACGATGTCGCACGACGTGGCCAGCCCGCATCCACCGGCAAGGGCCCTGCCCTTCACCAGTGACACCACCGGCAGGGGGTGCGCGCGGATCATCGCGAACAGGTCACCGAGGGAGCGCGCGTCAGCGAGGTTCTCCTCCTCGCTCATCGACGAGATGCGCTCGAGCTCGGCCAGGTCGGCTCCGGAGCAGAAGTCCGGGCCGCGCGCGGCGATCGCGACGACGCGCGTGTGCGGGTCGGTCCCCGCACGCCTCAGCCCGTCCTTGAGTGCGGCCACCAGCTCCTGGTTGAGCGCGTTGCGCTTGTCCGGACGGTTGAGCGTGAGCGTCGCGACGCCGTCGTCCAGCGCATGCAGGAGGACGCCCTCGCTCACGGCGCCTGGTCCGCTTCCGGCGCCCAGCCCTCGGGGACGCGGCCGCGGCCTCTCACGAGCTCGGCAACCTCCTCGGACACGTCGAGCTCCATCCGGAGCATGGCGGTGCTGAAGACCTTCCCCTGCGCGTCGTTCATGAGCGACATGGTCCCGCCTCCGTCCAACGCCCCGTGGAGGAGGAAGTTGAGCGCACCCAGGTTGGGAAGCTCAAAGCGCTCGACCCCACCCTGCAGCATGGGGCCGAAGTGCTCCGCCACGCGCGCCGGGGTGAGCTGCTCGCGCAGCAGCTCATAGTGTGCGGCGTCGTACGCGATCACCCCCACGTTCGCGGTGTCGCCCTTGTCGCCGGAGCGTGCGTGAGCCAGATGCACCAGCTGGATGCGCGTCATACCTCGAGCACCTCCACGGTCAAATGCGGCTCCACGGCTTTGCGCTCGATAAGTGCAGGCCAGTAGGCCATGATCTCCTGAACCCTGGGGCGGCCGCCCGCGAATCCGGTCACCGAAGGCGGACCGGTCAGGACCAGCGGTGCGATCTCGCGGGTGAAGCGCTCGACCGAGCCTCGATCGTCTGAGCGCACACCGATGCGGAGCTCGACCTCCGGGAGGTCCGCCGGCGGCTCACCGACCAGGGGGCCGTGCGTGGAGTCCCAGCCCACGAGCTCGGTCCGCAACTCGCCGTAGCGCAGGTCGAGCCGGTCGAGTCGCTGCCGGAGGATGCGGGCTCCCGCCCTGGCCTTCGCCGCCGCGTCCGGCCAGGTGTACGTGAGGGTACCCACCGCCTTCCACCCCGCGGCGTACGCGATGGATACCTTGAGAAACGGTGTGGGTCGGGCTCCCTTCACGCCGTGGACCCGCACCCGGTCGTCGCCGAGGTCCTCGAGGTGGATCGTGGTGAAGTCGGCTACGACGTCCGGCGTGATGTAGGCCCTGGGGTCACCCATCTCGTAGACGATCTGCTCCGTCACCGAGGCGCGTGTGACGCGTCCGCCGCTCCCGGGATGCTTGGTCACCACGAAGCTCCCGTCCTCGAACATCTCCACGATGGGAAACCCGACGGTGGCCAGATCCGGGATCGTCCACCAATCGATCATGCAATTGCCGCCCGTGCACTGCGCGCCGCACTCGTTGATGTGACCGGCGACGACCCCGGCGGCGATCCGATCGAAGTCGTCGGGGCCCCATCCGAGCTCATGCAGAAGCGGCGCGTAGGTCAGCGCCGTGTCTGTGCTGCGTCCCGTCACCACGACGTCGGCTCCCCGCCGGAGGGCCTCGACGATCGGTACCGCACCGATGTACGCGTTCGCACTCTGGACCCGCTCCCGTACCTCCGAAAGGGGAGCGCCGGTTTCCATGTTGCTGAGCGAGTGACCCTCGTCCAGAAGGTGATCCAGGCGGTCCATCAGGTCGTCCCCGCGTACGAGCCCGACGCGGGCCCTGCCGCCGACACCGGCTTCGCGACCGACGCGGACGAGGGCCTCGGCGCACCCGACGGGATGGACGCCTCCCGCGTTCGTCACGACACGGATGCCGCGCTCGATGCAGGCCGGGAAGATCCGCTCCATGAGCGGCACGAAGTCGCGTGCGTACCCGGCACCCGGGTCCCGGGCTCTCTGCTTCTGAAGGATCGACATCGTGACCTCGGCCAGGTAGTCGAGCATCAGATAATCGATCGGCCCTCCCTCGACCTGCCGGACCGGCGCTTCGAGGTCGTCCCCCCAGAAGCCCTGGCCGCTGGCGACCCGGATCATCCTCAACGGATTCCCTCCGGGAGCTGGAACGGGCCCAGGTGAGGTCCCGGGTTGTGCAGGGCGGCGCGCAGGAGCAGACCGAGGGCGGGCCGTAGCTCCTCGGGGAGCACAACGGCGTCCACGAAGCCCCGAGCCGCCGCGAAACGGGCGTCGAGCTGCCGGTCGTACTCGGCGCGAACCTCGTCCATCTTCGTGGTCAGGTCCTCGTCCGGGATCTTCCCTTCGGCCCTGAGCCGGTCCAGCTGCGCGCTGAACAAGGCCATGACCGCGCTCTCGCCCTCCATGACCCCCATACGGCCCGTGGGGAGCGACAGGAGAAAATCGGGGTCGAACCCCTGCCCTGCCATGGCGTAGTACCCTGCACCCGACGCGTGGTTGAGCGTGAGGACGAGCTTGGGCACCGTGGCGGTGGCCATCGCTTCCACGAACTCGGCGCCGGCCCGGATGATCCCGGAATGCTCCGCCTCGGTGCCCACCATGAACCCAGACACGTCCTGCACGAACAGAAGCGGGGTCCGGTGGCGGTTCATGGTCTCGATGAAGTAGGCCACCTTGCGGGCGCTCTCGGTGTAGACGATCCCACCGAACCGCGGCGCTCCGCCGCCCGCCGGCTTCATTAGCCCACGTGCGTTGGCGATCACGCCGACGGGCAGGCCGTCCAGGAAGCCGGTACCGCAGATCATCTCGGCCGCGTGTCCGGGCTGGAACTCGTCCAGCCCCTCCCCGTCCAGCACGGTCTCGAGAACCGCCCGCGCGTCGTAGGGCTGGCGGTGGTCGTCCGGGAGGAGGTCGTACAGGTCGAACGGGCTCCGCCGCGGCGGGGTGACCGGGCGAGGAGGCGCGGGAGTCGGCCGCGGCAGCTCACGCACCAGCTCGCGCAGCTTGTCGATGCAGGACCCATCGTCGGGCAGCGCGTAATGTGCGACGCCGCTCACCTGGGTGTGGACCCGGGCGCCGCCCAGCTCCTCGGCTCCGACGCTCTGGCCCGTCGCGCCCTTGACGAGGTTGGGGCCGCCGAGTCCCATGAACGACGTGCCCTCGACCATCAGGATCACGTCGGAGAGCGCGGGTAGGTACGCGCCCCCGGCGATGCACGGTCCCATGACCGCGGCCAGCTGCGGAATACCGAGATACCGCCGCATGACCGAGTTGTAATAGAAGAGCCGCGCGGCGCCGTATTGACCCGGGAACACGCCACCCTGATACGGGAGGTTGACCCCGGCCGAGTCGACCAGGTAGACGATCGGAATGCGGCAGCGCATGGCGATCTCCTGCGCACGGAGCATCTTCTTGATCGTCTCCGGCCACCAGGACCCCGCCTTCACGGTCGCGTCGTTCGCGACCACGACGGCTTCTCTTCCTTCGATACGACCGACGCCTGTTACGACGCCCGCGCCCGGCGCCTGGCCGTCGTAGCGGTCGTGCGCGACCAGGAGTCCCACCTCCAGCCAGGTCGCCCCGTCGTCCAGGAGCCGCTCGAGGCGCTCCCGTGCGGTCAGCTTCCCCTGAGCGTGCTGGCGGTCGATGCGCTCGGGCCCTCCGCCCGCGCGCAGTGCCCGGCGCAGCTCCTCGAGCTCGGCGGCGAGCTCGGCAAGTCGCCCCCGCTCGCCCGCGCTCACCGGCAGGCGACCGCAGCCACGAGGTGGGGCCTCAGACCGCGGGCCGGGAGGCGAACCACTCCCGCACGTAGGCGATGGCGTCGGCGGTCGAGGTGCCAGGGCCGAACAGGCGCCCGACCCCCTGCGCCTCCAGGGCCTTGGCGTCGTCTTCCGGAATGATCCCGCCACCGGTCAGGAGCACGTGGTCGACCCCGGCGTCCAGCAGGAGCGCTCGAACCCGGGGAAAGAGGGTCATGTGGGCGCCCGACAGGATCGACATGGCCACCACGTCGACGTCTTCCTGCACCGCGGCGGCCACGATCATCTCGGGTGTCTGGTGGAGACCCGTATAGATGACCTCGAAGCCGGCGTCGCGGAACGCCGCCGCGATCACCTTCGCGCCACGGTCGTGCCCGTCCAGCCCCGGCTTGGCCACGAGGATTCTGATCTTGCGCTCATCGGACATGCGCTCGGCTCCTGAGCGGTTTGCGCGTTCGGTCGCAAGGCGCCGAAATGTAGACACGAAGCGGCCATACGGTAAGCGCGACGCCCCACGGTCCGGCACCGTGAGCGGGCCTTCACGCGGTCGCACGGGCCACGTCAACTGCCTGCCGGTATCCCCAGGAACTGCGGAAGCGCGGCGAGGGTCGAGATCGTCGGAGCCCGTGACGCGTGGAGCCCGAGAGGATCCACCAGCACGCACGCCATGCCCGCCCTCGTGGCGCCCCGATAGTCCACCGTGAGCAGATCCCCAACGTAGAGACAGGCGTCCGCGGGGACGCCCAACCGGGTGACCGCGTAGTCGAAGATCCTCCGGTCGGGCTTCTCGAAGCCCACGACCTCGGAGTCGACCACGAACTCGAAGCGCGCCGCCAGGCCCACTTCCTGGAGCAGCCCCTCGACGCGTCCGTCGGCATTCGAGATCACCGCCAGGCGGTAGCCGGCCTCGCGCAGGCAGTCCAGGGCCCACGCGGTCCCCTCCTCCACCCATGTCCAAAGGTGCGACTCCGCGTGGGCGCGTTCGAGGAGACGCCCGGCCTCCGACAAGCGATCCTCGGGGACGCCGGCCCGCCGGAAGAGCTCCATGAAGTACCCGTGCCACACCTCGGGCTCCGTCCCCACGTGGCCGGCGCCGAGCGCTTCGTGCAGCAACCTGCGAGCCTCCAGCTCGGAGCGGCGGATCTCCTCGACCTCCGTGGAGGCGCCGGCAGGCCGGAGCACGTCGCGCAGCCTGCGCGCATCGAGGTGGACCAGGGTATTGCCAGCGTCGAAGAGAATGGCGCTGTAGCGCCCGGCCTCGGTCACCGTCAGAAGAACACCGGCTCCTTGTATGAGCCGAACACGCCTTCCATGGCGTGGCGGATCTCGTACAGCGTGCAGTAGGCACGCGCACAGTCGAGGATCCGCGGGACCACGTTGTCGTCGCCGGTGCACGCCTCGGCGAGCGCGTCCAGCGTCCGAGCCACCTCCGCGTCGTCCCGGCGAGCGCGAACGTCGGCCATGCGCTGGCGCTGCCGCTGTTCCACCGAGGGGTCGATGCGCAGCGTGTCGATCTCGATGTCGCCGGACCCCTCGGTGAAGTGGTTGACCCCCACGACCACCCGGTCGCCCGATTCGACCTCGATCTGCTGGCGCATCGCAGAGGCCGCGATCTCCTTCTGGAACCATCCCTGCTCGATGGCAGGCACGACCCCGCCGAGGGCGTCGATCTCCTGGAAGAGCTCGAGCGCCTCCCGCTCGAGATCGTCGGTGAGCGACTCCACGTAGTACGATCCGGCCAACGGATCGATGGTATTGGCCACGCCGGATTCGTACGCGAGCACCTGTTGCGTGCGCAGCGCGATGCGCACTGCCTTCTCCGTGGGCAGTGCCAAGGTCTCATCCATCGAGTTCGTATGGAGCGACTGCGTGCCACCGAGCGCCGCCGCCATGGCCTGATAGGCGACACGCACGATGTTGTTCTCCGGCTGCTGGGCCGTGAGACTCACGCCGGCGGTCTGCGCATGCGTCCGCAGCCGCCACGACTCCGGGTTCCGCGCACCGAAGCGCTCCCGCAGGGCGCGGGCCCAGATCCGCCGGGCCGCTCGAAGCTTGGCGATTTCCTCGAAGAAGTCGTTGTGCACGTCGAAGAAGAACGAGAGCCTGGGGGCGAAGGCGTCGACCTCGAGCCCACGCGCGATCCCGCGCTCTACGTATTCCAGGCCGTTGCGCAGGGTGAACGCCAACTCCTGAGCTGCGGTCGCGCCAGCCTCGCGGATGTGGTATCCCGAGATGGAGATCGGGTTGTACTTGGGGGCGTTTCCGCTGCACCAGGCGAACATGTCCTCGATGCACCGGAGCGCTGGCTCGGGCGGGAAGATCCAGGCATGCTGCGCCTGGTACTCCTTGAGGATGTCGTTCTGGACGGTTCCTCGGAGGATCTCGGAACGAAAACCCTGCTTCTCCGCGGCGACGACATAGAAGCAGAACAGGATCACCGCGGGCCCATTGATGGTCATCGAGACGGACACCTGATCGAGCGGGATCCCGTCGAACAGCGTTTCCATGTCGGCAAGCGACGAAATTGCCACCCCACACACGCCCACCTCTCCGAGCGAGCGCGGGTGATCGGAATCGTATCCCATCAGCGTGGGAAAGTCGAAGGCGACCGAAAGCCCGGTCTGTCCGTGCTCCAGGAGGTACTTGTAGCGAGCGTTGGTCTCCTCGGCGGTGGCGAAGCCGGCGAACTGGCGCATCGTCCACAGGCGCGTCCGATACATCGTCGCGTACGGGCCGCGGGTGAAGGGGAACTCCCCCGGGAAGCCGATGGCATCCTCGTAGCTGGGCGCTCCCAGCCGGTCCAAGGGCGTATACAGCGCGCGCACCTCGCGACCCGAGACCGTCGAGAAGGGGTGATCGCGCTCCGGAGATTCGTCGCACGCGGCCTCCCAGGCCGCTAGGCGTGCGCGCAGCTCGGCGAGCTCTTCCTCGCGGCGACGGACGAGCTCGGCGAGCTGCGGTCCGGCCACGTCCTTTTCGATCGTCGACATGCGAGCTCCTGGGCAGTCTGGCGCCGACCCACGTCCGGCGCGCCTGGGGATGGCCGAAGAGGCTACCCCCTAACTCAAAAGATGTCCCTCGCGCGGAAACCCGGTCAACGCGAAGCCCGCGAGCCCAGGAGCCCTTCCAGAATCGCCCCGGCCACGGAATACGGCGTTGCCGAGCCCTTCGCGATGCGGTCGAGTCCGTCTTCCAGGCCGGCCTGCACGGAGGGCGACTTCCACGCCACGCGCCGCAGCTCGCGGTCCACGACGTCACGAATGCGGGTGCCCGCCCGCGCTCGCCGACGCAACACCAGCTCGCTGGTTTCGGCCATCCACTCCCGGTGGCGGGAAACCGCGTCCAGGAGCCCGTCCACCCCCTCGCCCGTTTGCGCGACGGTCTTGAGAACGGGGATCGTCCACGTGCCCGTCTCCAGCGCGACGTCCCGGGACCGACGCTTGGCGACGACCCGGCTCAGGTCCACCCCATGATGGGCGGGCACGTCCTTGAGGGCGCTGCCAGCGCGGAGGTGCATGGCCTGTCGGATCTCCTTCACCAGCCGGTCCGCGCCGGGGCGGTCGGCCTTGTTGATCACGAAGATGTCGGCGATCTCCATGAGACCCGCCTTCATGGCCTGGATGCCGTCACCGGACTCGGGGACGAGGACGACCACGACCGTGTCCGCGGCCGCGGTGATCTCCAGCTCGGTCTGCCCCACCCCCACGGTCTCCACCAGGACCCGCTCGATCCCGAAGGCATCGATCAGGTCGAGGACCTCCTTGGTGGTCGTGGCCAGCCCCCCCAGCGACCCTCGGGTCGCCATCGAGCGGATGAAGATGCCGGGATCCGTGGCCAGATCGTTCATCCGGATTCGGTCGCCGAGCAGCGCCCCTCCGGAGAAGGGTGACGTGGGGTCGACCGCCACGACGCCCACGCGCTCGTCTTGACGCCGATAGGCTGCCGCCATTCCCGCCAGCAGGCTCGATTTGCCCGCGCCCGGCGGACCGGTGAAACCCACGCGCGCCGCGCGTGGGCCGGCGGACAGCACGCGATGCAGCAACGCCTGGAAGCCGGTACGCTCGTTCTCCACCACCGAGATCGCGCGGGCCAGGGCGGTCACCTTCCCCTCTCGGAAGCGTTCGAGAAGAGGCTCGAGGCTGGACGGGAGGTCGGCGACCGGCTCGATCATCGGATGTCAGCTAGCGCCATTCGTCGGGGCGGATGCCACGAGCGTGACGCAGAGGGTTCTCGAGGAGATGCGTGGGAAGGAAGAGCACGATGACGAACATCAGGAGCGAGACGACCAGCCCGGCACCCAATAGCCACCAATTCCTGACCGCCAGGAACAGGATCGAGCTGATGACCGCCGTCGCGGTAGCGAATATACTGAGTAGTAACCG
This sequence comes from Gemmatimonadota bacterium, assembly GCA_003248075.1. GTDB lineage: Bacteria > Gemmatimonadota > Gemmatimonadetes > Longimicrobiales > Gaopeijiaceae > SZUA-318. The sequence goes on from QJYK01000232.1 coordinate 44,709, forward strand.
TCGTGCCTGGAGATGCAGGAAACGCTCCTGAGCCTGTACGTCTCGCGGGTGCACGCGCACACGTAGCTCCTCACGCTCGGCTCGGGTCACGAGATCACGAATCGAGCGTACGGCGGTCTGGGCCTCCTCCACGAAGCTGCGCGCCATCTGAGCGGGTTGGTGGCCGGTTGTCCGCGCCAGGTCACCCTGGTTCGAGCGCACGACGCCACGGATGAAGCTCAGTCCGTCGAACTCCGGATCGTAGCGGAAGGCGAGGCCCTCGATCAGGACCGCAGTTCGCAGGAAGTACACTAGCTCCTGCGGAAGCAACAGGGGCCAGGTGTAGAAGGTGTCGAGCACCGCCGAGGTGACCTCTTCGATGATTCGCTTCCGGTTCGTCGTCTTGGCGCGTTCCACGATGCGAAGGATCTCGCCCGCGGCCTCCCGGATCTCGCCCCGCGACACCTCGGGACTGATCATGCCGAGCCGATACATCTCGTTGATGACCCCGTCCAGATCCTCGCGCCCCAAGGCCAAGGCGATATTGAGGATCGACTCGCGGGTCCACCTCGGCACTTCGAGCACCGCGCCCCAGTCGAGCACGATCAGGGTTCCGTCGCGCTGGATGAGCAGGTTGCCGGGGTGGGGATCCGCGTGCATGAAGCCGTCGACCATCATCATGCGTAGGTAGACCCCCGTCACGGTCGCCATCATCTGATTGAACGCGAGGCGCCCGGACGCGAAATCGTCCTGGAGCCGATCGATCTTGGTTCCGGGGCAGTGCTCCATCACCAGGACGCGTCGGCGCGTGAAGCGCTCCAGCACGTCGGGCGCGCGCACCCTCCGATCGGACCGGAAGACCCGCTTGAAGCGGGCCATGTTCTCCGACTCCTGACGGAAGTCCATTTCGGCGCGCACCCGGACGCTGAACTCGCGAACCACGTTGGTCACCGCTCGCACATGGTGGTTCGGAAAGAGGATGTTCAGCCACCAGAGCAGCCGGAACGAGATGTCGAGGTCGAGCGCCACCGCGCTCTCCACCTCCGGCCGGAGCACCTTCACCACGACGTCGCGCCCCTGAACGCGAGCCCGATGCACCTGGCCGAGACTGGCCGCCGCGATCGGCTCGCGCTCGAAGTGCTCCAGGATCTCGGCTGCGAGCCCCTCCAGCTCGGACTTGATGACGCGGATGATCTCCTCGGGGTCGTCGGCTGGAACCTGGTCCTGGAGCCGACCCACCTCCGACAGATAGGGTTCGGGCAGAATGTCCGCACGCGCGCTGAAGAGCTGGGCCAGCTTCACGAACGTCGGACCCAGATTGGCGAGCATGGCGGTCAGGCGCTCCGCCCTCTTGCGGTGGTGCTCCACGGTCCGCGGGACCGGGCGCCCGAAGAGGACCCACGCGCGCCGGTCCCGCAGGAAGGCGACGACGAACGGACTCAGGCGAGCGAGCACCGAGACGCCGCGAGCAAGCCGTTTCACTCTACCTCCTCCGGCCTTCGTGCCGGCTCGCACACAACCCGGCCCCGCATCAGATCAGCAGTCGGGTCGCGATGCCCAGGAGCAGGAAGAAGCCGCTGAGGTCGGTAAGCGTTTGCACGAAGACGGACGACGCGACCGACGGATCGACCCCGAGGCGGTCCAGGGCCGTGGGGATGAACGCCCCCGCGAAGGCGGCGACGACCTGGTTCCCCCACATGGCCAACAACACGGCGACCCCGAGCAAGGGGTTCGCACCGGTCACGAGCGCCACCCCGGCCACGCCCACGCCCAGTACCGCGCCGTTGACGAGCCCGACGAGCAACTCTCGGCCGACCGATCCCTCCACCGCCTCTCGTCCGTGCACCGCGATGCGTCGGATGGTGATGGCGAGCGACTGGGTGCCCGAGCTCCCCCCCAGGGCGGCGATGATCGGCGCCAGAAAGGCGAGTATGCTGAAGTCCTCGATCGTCTGGCGGAACATGAGGATGACCGACGCGGCCAACGTGGCGGTCAGGAGGTTGAGCACCAGCCACGGCAGTCGGGCCCGCACGGAGTCGGTCCAGCTCGAGCGCAGCTCTTCGTCGTCGCTCATGCCGGCGAGCCGCAGGATGTCCTCCGTCTGCTCGGCCTCGATCACGTCGATGACGTCGTCGAAGGTGATTCGCCCGAGGAGCACACCCAGGTCGTTGACCACGGGGATCGACGCGAGGTTGTAGCGAGCGATCAGCCGGCCCACCTCTTCCTGGTCGACGTCCGGGTGCACGGAAGCCGTCGTCGGCTCGACGAGCCCCGAAACCGGCTCCGCGGGGTCCGCGGTGACCAGGTGGTCGAGGCGGACGGTGCCGAGCAGCCGGCGGGTCCCGTCCACGACGAAGACCTGGTAGAACTCTTCGACCTCCCGGCCCTGCTCACGGACCTGCTCGAGCGCCTCATGGGCTGTGAGGGACACCTCCACCGAGACGAGCTCGGTGGTCATGAGGCCCCCCGCGCTCTCCTCGTCGTAGAGGAGCAGGCCCCGGAGGTCGCCCGCCTCGTCCGAGGGGAGCGCCGCGAGGAGCCTGTGCCGCTCGTCCGGCTCGAGCTCGCCGATCAGGTCGACGGCATCGTCGTCCGCCAGCTCCTGGAGCAGCTCGGCGCCCTTCTCCGGATGGAGCGCGGCAAGCAGGTCGGCACGCTCCTCCCCCTCCTCCATCTCGGCGAGCGTCTCCGAGGCGAGGTCGGCGGGAAGGGCGGACAGGAGCCGGACCTGGTCCGGCTCCGGGAGTCCCTCGACCACGTCGGCCAGGTCGGACGGATGGTACTCGGATACCGCCTCGTGGAGCGCCTCGATGTCTCCCGACTCGACGAGCTCGGCGAGCCGCTCGTTGACGGCTTCGATCTCCGGTCCGGGGGTGCTCATGGCGGTTGTTCCGTGCGGATGCGAGTCCATTTCCCGCCACCCGGCGCGTGGCGGCGGGACACACCCGGGGGCACCGGAAGATCCTCGCGACGGCGGAGGTCGGCAAGGCGCGCCGCGCCGGCGTTACGCCCGGACAGGGACGGGCTTTCAGGCGTCGCGAAGGTCCGCGACGATGGCCCTGACCAGGGACTCCTGGCGGGCGAACATCGGGCTCGACTCACGCTCGTCGCCCTGCGGGTGGTCGTGGCCCAGGACGTGCAGCGTGCCGTGGATCGCGAGGCGCACCAGCTCCTCCCGCAACTCGAGGCCCAGCTCCCGCGCCTGGCGCCCGGCCTGGACGTAGCCGATGTAGACGTCGCCGAGGGTCTGCCCCCCGTCCCCCAGCGAGAACGCGATCACGTCCGTGGGACGGTCTTTGCCCAGGTAGCGCGCGTTGAGGTTCCGGATGCCCTCGTCGTCGAGCAGGGTGAGGGAGATCTCCGCGGCCGAAACCCCGGCGTCGCGAAGCGTCGCCAGCACGGCCCGCTCGAGGAGCCCGGAAGGCGCATCCGTGAACGCACCGGTGTTGACCGTGACGTCCGGCCCGGCCCCCTTCACGCGTGGTCGGACGTCTTCCAGGCCGGGCTACCCCGGGACGCCCGGCCATCGGCCTCGGGCCGGGTCCCACCCGGGGCGTCGGTGAGGTGCTTGGTGGCCGGGTATTCGATACGCCGGTGGAGCACCCCCGTCAGGATCTTCGCGAACTGCTCCTCGATCCTGCTGATCTCCGCGAGCGTCAGCGGCGCCTCTGAGAGCTGTCCGGCGTCCATCTTGGACTGGACGATGCTGTGGATGAGCTCTCGAATGCGCTCCGGTGTCGGGTCCTTGAGCGCACGGGTGGCGGACTCGCACGAATCGGCGAGAAGCGCGATCGCCGTCTCCTTGGATCGCGGCTTCGGACCGGGGTAGGAGAAGCGGGTCTCGTCCACGGGGCCGTCCGATTCCTCCAGCGCCTTCTCGTAGAAGAAGCCGATGCGCTGCGTCCCGTGGTGCTCGAGGATGAAGTCTACGATCACCTCCGGGACCTTTTCCTCGCGCGCGAGGCGCTCGCCCTCCGTGATGTGCTCGAGCACGACGGCGGCCGAAGTCTCCGGCTTCAGCTTGTCGTGCGGATTCCGGCCGTCCGGCTGGTTTTCCACGAAGTAGTGCGGCTTCAGCATCTTGCCCACGTCGTGGTAGTAGACTCCGACCCGGGCCAGCAGTCCGTTGGCCCCGACCGCGTTGGCCGCCGACTCGCAGAGGTTCGCGACGTTGATCGTGTGGGCGTAGGTCCCCGGAGCCTCGAGGGAGAGTCGCTTCAGCAACGGACGGGTGGGGTCCGCCCACTCCAGCAACGTCTGATCCGTCGTGATGCCGGTGAAGAGCTCGAACACCCACAGCGATCCCATGGCAAGGAGTGCCGACACCGTGGCATTCCCCGCAGCCACGCCGGCCGCTCGGGTCACGTCGGCGATGTCGTGCTCCGTGGCCAGACCGTGCCCGAGGAGGACCAGCCCCGCGGCGGCCGCGATGATCGCGATCGAGACCCACGTCTCGGAGCGTCGGCGCAACGCGCGGACGCTCATCGCGGCCGCAGCCCCACTCACCAGCACGGTCAGCACGACGCCGTAGTCCTCGAAGGGTGGCAGGGTCCCCGTCACCGTCGCGAGCACGCACACGAGCACGAGAGCCATGCGTGTATCCCATAGAATTGCTACGGGCAGTGCCACGAAAGCGATGGGGAGCCACTCGGCGCGCATGCCGTTGGCGGCGATCGCCCTGCCCACGGTGAAGTAGGCCGCCACGAGGAGCGCCATGAGCAGAACCCAGCGGAAGTTTCCGTATACCTCGCGGCGGAAGAAGAGCAGCACGAGACCGAATACCGCGAACAGCATGAGGTTGACGAGCCAGGCCCCGACAGCCGGCACCAACTGGACACCTCGGTCCTCCAGGAGCCCGCGGGTGCGCAGCTCCTGCTGATAGGCTTCGAGCCTCTCGATGTCGTCGGCGTCGATCGGGTCGGCGGCCCGGACGATGGCTTGTCCCTGGAGCACTTCCCCCTTGTCCAACTGAACCGAGCGGGCCGCGGCGTCGCGGTCCAGTTCGGTCGCGACCACGTTGAGGACGTAGCTGAACTCGATGTGACGGATCAGCACCAAACGGAGCAGGTTCGCCACGTCGGGTGCGGTCCCGGGCGGGAGCAGGCCCAGCGCGGCGTCGAAAAACTCGCGCTGCGTGGAAAGCTGTCCCACGGGTACCGACCGCTCGCTGTCGCCCTCGTGCACGGTGATGGTGCTCGTCGTGATATCCAGCGCCTGGCCAGCGTCCACTACGCCCTGGGGAATCAGCTCGGTCGCTGCCCTCAGCGCCACCCCGCGCATCAGGCGGCGGATGTCGTCGCGCATGAGGGCGTCCACCTGGGAAGGCGTGGCCGCAAGGGAACGCGAGCGAAGGACCCGCTCGACGGCGGACCTCTCGCCAGTGGCGCTCGCCGAGTCCACCGCGTCGAAGAACGAGCGGAGCCCCTGCCCCATGCTGTCGCCGGCCTGGGACACGCGGTCGAAGGTGGGTGGTACCGAGCCCATGGCCAGAGCCCGGTCCCGCTGCAGCTCCCCCTGGGTCTTCGGGATCCGGAACGGGACGCGTGCGATCACGTCCTCCGAGGCGACCTGTCCCACCTCGAAGCGCCCGATGGTCATCCGAGCCGCCGGGGGAAAGAAACCGGTAACCAGGGTCGCCAGCGCGATCAGCAACACGAGCCGCGCGCCGTGATGGAAGATGCGCTCCCCGGCCGCCGCGCCCGGCTCCTTCGAGAGGCGCCGCAGCATGGAGTCCGGATGGCCGACGTCCTTCGGGGCGTTCATGACGGACCGCCCATGGTCTCTCCCTCGTCCGCATCCGATGCCCGTTCGTAGGCCCGGATGATGTCCTTCACCAGCCGATGTCGGATCACGTCTTTGGCGTCGAGGTAGACGAGGGAGATCCCGTCGATGTCGCTCAGGATCCGCTCGACCTCGAGAAGGCCCGAGTCGGACCGCCGAGGCAGGTCGATCTGGGTCTTGTCCCCGGTGATGACGACCCTCGAGTTCAGGCCGAGGCGCGTCAGGAACATCTTCATCTGCGCCGTGGTCGCATTCTGTGCCTCGTCCAAGATCACGAAGGCGTCCCCCAGCGTCCGCCCGCGCATGTATGCCAGCGGCGCGATCTCGATCGTGGAGTCCTCGAGGGCGCGCCTCACCCGATCGTGGGGCATCATGTCCTCGAGCGCGTCGTACAACGGCCGCAGGTAGGGATCCACCTTCTCCTGGAGATCGCCCGGCAGGAAGCCGAGATTCTCCCCCGCCTCGACGGCCGGGCGGGCCAGGATGATCCGGCGCACCCGCTTCTTGTAGAGCGCGTCGACCGCGCACGCGACCGCGAGATAGGTCTTTCCCGTCCCGGCCGGGCCGATCCCGATCACCACGTCGTGCTCCTGGATGGCCTGGAGGTAGCGCCGCTGCCCCTCGGACTTCGGGACGATCACCCGACGCGATCCCGGGAGCGCGAGCCGGATCTGGTCGCCGGGATGAACGAGACCCGCAGGTCCCAGCTCGTCCAGCCCTTCCGCGAAGCGACCGATGTCCGTCGTGTCGAACGGTATGCGCAAGCGGGCGAGCTCGATCACGTGTTGCGCGACGGGCACCGCGCGCTCGACCGCCTCGAGGGGTCCCGACAAGATCAGATGGTCGCCACGGAGCACCGCGCGCACACCGAAGAGCCGGGCGAGCTCCTGGAAGTTGCGGTCGTTGACCCCCGCGAGCATGAGCTGGTCGGAGCCCTCGGTGTCCAGACGGTGCTCCACGATGGTGTCGCCGTTCGCCACCTGTGGTCCACTCTCGGGGGATTCAGCGCGCTCCGACATCCTAGGGGGTCGGCGCTCGGGTGACCAGACGCAGCCCGAGCTCGGTGAGCTCCTCGTCACCGAGGGGGCTGGGGGCTCCCTCGAACAGTGCCCGGGCGGCCGTCGTCTTCGGAAACGCGATCACGTCCCGGATGCTCCCCGCCCCGACGAAGCGCTGCGCGATCCGATCCACCCCGAGCGCGATCCCCCCGTGCGGCGGGGCCCCCGCCGAGAGCGCCTCGAGGAGAAAGCCGAACTTGCGGTCGATGTCGACGTCCGAGAGCCCCAGCATCCGCAGCACGGTGCGTTGCAGGTCGGGACGGTGGATGCGGATGCTCCCCGATCCGAGCTCGGTCCCGTTGTAGACGAGGTCGTAGGCGAGGCCCCGGGTCCGGGCCGGATCGGACTCGAGCAGATCGATGTCCTCCGGGTGAGGCATCACGAAGGGGTGATGTCCGGGCACCAGGCCTCCACCGTCCGTCTCTTCGAACACGGGAAACCCGGTAACCCACAGCCAGGCATGATCACGCTCCCGCGGGGTGCCCAACGCGGCGGCCGCTGCCATCCGCGTCGCCGATAGCGCCGGAGATGTGACCCGGTCCGGCCCAGCCGCGACCAGCGCCAGATCTCCCGCCTTCATGCCCATCTCGGCAAGATGCGCCTCGGACAGATGCTTGCCCAGCGGGCCCGATGCACCCTCGTCGCCGAGTTTGACCCAGGCCAGCCCGGGGGCTCCCGCGGCCTTCGCCTCCTCCTCGATGGCCTCGATGTCCTTGCGGCTCAGCCGCGCCCCACCCGGAAGCCGGATCCCCCGGGCACGCCCACCCACCTCCACGGGGCCACGCAGGACCCGGAACTCCGTCTCGAGCACGACACTGCTCCAGTCCTCGATCGGGAGCCCGAAGCGCAGGTCCGGTCGGTCGGTGCCGTAGCGCTCCATGGCATCCGCCCAGCTGAGGCTAGGCAGGGGGAGCTCGACGTGCATCCCCACCACGTCGCATATCGCCACGACCAGTCCCTCGATCCAGCGCAGCACGTCGTCGACCCCCACGAACGACGCCTCCACGTCGATCTGTGTGAACTCCGGCTGGCGGTCGGCGCGGAGGTCCTCGTCCCTGAAGCAGCGGGCGATCTGGAAGTATCGGTCGTACCCCGAGACCATGAGGATCTGTTTGTAGATCTGGGGGCTCTGTGGCAGCGCGTAGAACTCACCCTTGTGCACGCGACTGGGGACCAGGTAGTCACGGGCGCCCTCGGGCGTCGGACGCGTCAGGATCGGCGTCTCGATCTCCATGAAGCCGAGGCCGTCCAGGTAGTTCCGCGCGGCGAGCACGACCCGATGCCGCAGCCCGAGGGCGCGCTGCAGCTCCGGCCGTCGCAGGTCCAGGACGCGGTGGCGGAGCCGGAGATCCTCCGACGGGAGCTCGTCCTCCGGGCCCCGATACACCGGGATCGCCGGAGTGCGGGCGACGCTCAGCCGCTCCACCGAGCCGGCACGCAGCTCGACCGCTCCGGTCGGCATCTGTGGATTCGGGTCTGGGCGAAGCGCCACCATCCCGGAGACGGCCACCACGTCTTCGGGTCCTAGCTCTCGCGCGAGGAGCAGCCCCTCCTCGCTGGTCCAGTCCGGGCCGAACGACACCTGGAGGAGCCCGCTCCGGTCACGCAGGTCGACGAAGAGCAGGCCGCCGAGGTCACGCCGACGATGCACCCAACCCGCCAGCGTGAGCTCCTCGCCGACGTTGGCAGCGGTAAGGCCGCCGACCATCCGGGCGCGGATCGCGGTCCGCTCGATATCTTGCTCGGTCATCACGGTCCAGTCCAGGGTGTGCATGTGGCCGGTGCGTGGCATCTCGTGTGTCGCCAGGATCGACCCGTACCCCGTCCCCCGTCGTGGGATCTGCGAGGAGCCGGGCCGCGACCGGGGACCGCACCGCTCGAGGAACGAAAAAGAGGACCGTCGCTCGGCAGCGGCCGGCCCTCGAAGCACGTCGAGTGCATCGCCGGTACCCGCACTGCTCGCTTCGTTGGGCTCCGACGCGCGGCTAAGTTAAGGAGCCCGAGATGCCGGTTCAAGAAAACGGAGCCCCGGCGGAACCGCGACGTTTCGCGGGCTGGGTCGGAACCCTATGCTCCCCATCATGATCGAATCCTCCCGCACCGATCTGCTCTCCCTCGAGCCGGATGCACTCCGACAGACACTGTCCGCTCACTTCGCGTCCCGCGGCCAAGCGGCCTACCGGGCGGAGCAGGTCGCACGCTGGATCTATGGGCGCCTCGGCCAGTCCTTCGAGGGGATGACGGACCTGCCCGTCGACGAGCGGGAGGTCATGTCCGCGACCTTCCGGATCGACGAGCCCGAGACGGACCGGGTCTCGCTCAGCGTGGACGGTACGGCCAAACATCTCTGGCGCCTTTCGGACGGACAACTCGTAGAGTCGGTCCTGATCCCGACGGATCGCCGGCTGACCTTGTGCATCTCGTCGCAGGCCGGCTGCGCCATGGGCTGCACCTTCTGTGCGACCGGCTGGGGCGGGTTCGACCGCCAGCTCAGTCCCGGGGAGATCGTCGGCCAGTATCGGGCGTCCCGCAGGTGGGCCGACGAGAACGATTACGGGCCGATCACGAACATCGTGTACATGGGCATGGGCGAGCCCCTGGCGAACCGCCCGGCAGTGAACGCCTCACTGACCATCCTCAACCAGGGATACGGTGTGGGCGCCCGACGGATCACGGTGTCCACGGTCGGGGTCGTGCCCGGCATCCTCGAGCTCGCCGAGCGACCCGAGCAGTTCGGCCTCGCCCTGTCGCTGCACGCACCGGACCCGGGCCTTCGACGCGAGCTCATCCCTCTCGAGAAGCGCTACCCGCTGGGTGAGGTGCTCGACGCCCTGCGGAGATTCGACGGCGCCGGGGGGCGGCGCATCACGTTCGAGTACACGATGATCCGGGACGTGAACGATGCACCGACCCTCGCCTCCCGGCTCGCGGTGATCGCGCGCGACGTCGGCGCGTTCGTCAACCTCATCCCCTTCAACCCGATCCCGTACAAGGACTGGACCGCGTCACCACCGGAGCGCATCTCCCGCTTTGCGTCCATTCTGGAGGAGGCCGGGGTGCCGGTGGCGGTACGCGAGACGCGAGGTCGGGACATCGACGCCGCGTGCGGCCAGCTTCGGGCACACGCGCTGGTGGAGCTGCGACCTGGGCGGGGGCGGACGTCATGAGCGCGGTCTCGCGGGCCGCCCCAGGGGCCCTCCTGATCGTCGCCGCGGCCTGTGGCTTCGGGAGCGACGCACCCGGGGGCGCGACACAGGCCGCCGACACGACCGCCGCCGAGGTGTCCGGCGTAGATACGCCGCGCGAATCCGTCTCCCGCCCCGCCGCGGGCGCCGATTCGGTCGGCGCGGCGACCCGCGCGACGGCACAGGACTCCACCCTCGCGTCGGTGGATCGGGAAGGTGCACCGTCGGACGCGACGGTTTCGGCGCCGATCTCGGTCACGGAGCTCGAGGCGATCCGCGCGCGGCTGGATCAGATCGTGCTCGCCCAGGCCGCACTGGCGGCCCGACTCGATTCGGTCGGGGGATCCGAGGCACCGGCGCAGAGCCAAGGGACGACCCCCGCAGGTGAGGTACTCGGCCAGGCCGGGGAGCGCGTGCGCAGCTTCGGCGTGGGCGTCGTGTGGGCCATCCTGGTGCTCCTCCTCTTCAACTACCTCATCCACGG
>QJYK01000137.1 GCA_003248075.1 Gemmatimonadota bacterium
CCTCCCGCGCCACCCTCGGTGAGCGCGAACGTCGCGCCGCGATCGAGATCGATGATGTGGATGTCGTCTTCACGGGTATACGCCGCGAATCGACTGTCCGGCGAGATCGCGATGTCCCAGTGGCCGCTGGGCTCGATGGGAAGCGTCTCCCGGTTCCCTTCCTCATCCACCAAGGTGAACGCCCAGGAGCCGAATGCGGTCAGATACGCGAGCGTCCCACTCCGGTTCAAGCCGTAGTGCGTCCACCATCGGCCGACGCGCACGCCCTCCCGGACGGGCCCGTACGGTCCCGTGATCCGGAGTCGATCGAGGTCGAACGGAACGGCCCACAGGGCGCCGGTGGGATGTCCGTACACGAGGTGGCCGGTCGGGGACCATCGAGCCTGGCTGCCCGGCTCCACCAACGCCGTCGTATCCCGACTCTCCAGATCCAGGAGCATGACCCGGGATTCTCCGGCAGCACCGTTCTGCTGCGTATAGACCAGCGCCCGTCCACCCGGAAGCAGCTCCGAAGGGGCGAGCGCGCTGCCGGGCACCTCCAGGAGCGGCTCGGCGTCCCCACCGATCTCCGGCACGCGGTACAGCCCGGGTCGGACCCCCACGTCGTCCTCCCCGACATCGAAGTAGATCCATCCGTCCTCGCCCCAGACCGGGGCGCCGATGACTCGATCCCACCCGGTCGAAACGGGCACGGAAGCCCCGCCTCCCACGGGAATCCTCCGGAGACTCCTGCCCGGATACTCCGGGGTGTAGACGATCTGTTCACCGTCGGGAGAGAAGGCGAACTCCGCCCACTCCGCGTCGATCAACCGGGTGGCCTCGAGCTCTCCCGGCCTCCGCACCCAGAGGGCACCACGTGTTCCGAACGCGACCGTTCCGTCGGCTCCGACCTCGACCTCGAGATAGACATCGCCGGGCATCGCATCCCGGACCACGAAGGCGACCGGCGGAGACTCCGGAACGCTCGGGGCATCGCGTTCCCCCCCGAAGGCGAGCCACGCCGTGGCGAGGGCGAGCAGCCCGGTCACCGCCGAGTGCGCCAGCCCCCATGGGCTCCGGGACCGGGCCCTCGGCATCCGCCCCCCGCCGAGGGCTGCCGTCGATGCGGCCAGAGCGCGAACGTGGGTGAACGAGGGATCGTCCAGCGCCCTTCTGAGCTCGTCGGCGCTCTTGAACCGATCGGCGGGGAGCTTCTCGAGGCCCTTCGACACGACGGCCGCCACATGCCCGGGCACGGCCTGCCGCAGGTCGGTGACGGATCGTGGCTCTTCGGTCAGGATCCTGACCAGGATGCTCTGGGCGGTGGGCCCGGTGTGGGGAGGCTGGCGGGCGAGCATCTCGTAGAGGACGCACGCCAGCGAATAGATGTCGGACCGCACGGTGAGGTCGCGGTCGGCCGAGGCCTGCTCCGGGCTCATGTAGTGCGGCGTGCCGAGCGAGAGGCCGGTCTCCGTCATGCGTCCGCCGCCCGCCGCGCTGATGGCCAGCGCGATCCCGAAGTCGGCGACCACGGGCTCGCCCGCGTGCAGGAGGATGTTCTCGGGCTTGATGTCCCGGTGGATGACGTCGCGGTCGTGCGCGTACTGGAGGGCGCTGGCCACGGCCTTGGCGATGTGCAGCGCCTCGTCGATGTCGAGCTGCCGCTCGCGGTCGAGCTTCGCGCGCAGCGACTCGCCCTCGACGTGCGGCATGACGTAGTAGAGGAAGCCGTCGACCTCGCCCGAATCGAAGAGCGGCAGAATGTGCGGGTGCTGAAGCCCGGCGGTGGTCTTGATCTCCTGGATGAAGCGGTCGCCGCCCAGGACCGCGGAGAGCTCCGGTCTCAGCACCTTGAGCGCGACCTTGCGGTCGTGCCTCAGGTCCGCCGCCAGGTAGACCGTCGCCATGCCGCCCTGGCCCAACTCGCGCTCGATGCGGTAACGGTCCGCCAGGGCCGCCGAGAGCCGCTCGGTGTTGCCCATCACCGTCCGACCTTCGTCCTGAGCTCTTCGAAGAAATTCTCCACGACGATGATCGCACCAGGTTCAGCCTGCACCTCGCTGATCGTTCGCACCATCAGGAACCGGCCATCGGCGGCCACATCCCAGGGCGTATAGAGGGTCAGTGCACCCGGGATCAATACTTCACGAGGAACGCGAAACAATTCGTCGGGTTCGCCCAACTGAAGCGTCGAGCCGGCGGTGACGCGGCGTCCCATCATGACATCGTCGTCACTCAGCCAGAACAGTTCTCGTCCGTCCTTCGACCACAGCGGTCCCCGGCCGCCGTTCTGAGAGACCTGCCACTTGCCGGCATCAGTGTCGGGGAAAGGGCGAATGAACACTTCGTAACGTCCGGATTCGTCCGATTGATATGCGAGCCATCGTCCATCGGGGGAGGGCATGACGGCATTCTCGTCGAAGGGGGTCACGATCACGGGAACCGCCGACGTATCAATGGCGGGCCGGAAGCCCATGATGTCACGGAAGCCCCGACCAGGCGTCGGGGAACCCGTCCGGAGGAGCAGCCATTCCATTCCGGGATGCCAGACACCCTCTGCCAACTCACCGGGATAGAGGAGTGAATCAATGCCCGTTCCATCCGCTGGACGCTGATAGAGTCCTCCGACCTCGCGCCCGTCAGCGACAAAGGTCAACGCCCGGCCGTCCGGCGTCCACCGGGGCCGAACCTCAGGCGTCGGCTCGAACGTGACCCTCGACAGGGGGCCGCGCGGAAGCGTCTTCACCCAGATATCGTCGCCGCTCACCGTATGTAGGCTGATGGCCAGGCGGGAGTCGTCCGGTGACAGCGCCCAACCGATGCCGCCCGTTGCTACCTGTGGATCGAAGACGAAACTGGAATCCAGCAGGGTGGTGCGGCCGGTTCGATCGACCCAGACCGCGGTGACCAGGGTGCTGGCCCGTTCGCCACCGCGCCGCATCACCATCGTGCCGGATCGCGACAGCCGGAAGGCTCGATTTCTACCCGAGGGCGCGAGACCGTCCACCAGCAGCACCGGAGCTCCGAGCACGCGCATCGCGTCCGGATCAAAGCGAGCGGCGTACAATCGATCATCCACCAGATAGACGAGATGCCCGGTCTCGGCGTACTGTGCCCAGCGCCCCGGAACCAGGTCGTGTTCCGTACCGTCTCGAAGATCGATCGCGCTCAGCGCACAGGCCTCGTTCGACGTTGCGGCGGCCGTGGTTGACAATCCGCACCGCGACACCAGCACGCCGCGCGCACCTGGCAGCGTCCCCGTGACGTCGGACGATAACACTTCGCGCGGGACCGCGAACACGAGCGCTGGCTCGCCTCCGTCCGAGGGAATCCGAGCCCACCCGCCGAGGCTCGTACTGCGGTACATGATGGACCCGTCGTCGAGCCACACCGGATGCGCCCTCGCAACGGTGGCGGCGGGCGCCAGGGTGACGGCGGCGCCCCCGATGGTGGGCCGCCGGGTGAGGCCGTTCGGTCCCGTCGCAATGATCCACTCCCCATCTGGCGACAGGTCGAAGAAACTCACGTCCTCTCCGCCGGCAACACGCACGGCTTCGGCCCGATCGCGCGGCTTCAGCCAGAGCGCCGTGGATCGGTCGGGGCGCCACCCCACATACACGAGAAACGACCCGTCCGGCGCCTCGATGGGGACCCCCGCAAACTCGGCTGGAGGGTCCGCATTCGGAAAAACGAGGGCATACCGGCTGACGGCACCGGGAGGCCCAGGGCGCAGCCATCCCCACGCGGTGGTGATCAGGAAAAACACCGCCAACACCGCGGCGGCCATGGCGAGACGCTTCCACCGGTTGAGCGTGGGGATACCGTCTCGTGCGCCGTCCGCCGTTGGGATCGTGAACGTGGGATCGGTCAGGGCCTCGGCAAATCGGGCGGCGCTTTCGAAACGATCCGCCGGGAGCTTCTCGAGGGCGCGGGAAACCGCCGCCGCCACATTCGGGGGGACGGCCTTGCGAAGGTGGCTGACCGGTTTGGGCGTCTCCGTCACGATCTGCATGATGATCTGCTGGGCCGAGGCGCCGAGGTGGGGCGGTTGTCCGGTGAGCATCTCGTAGAGCACGCTGGCCAGCGAGTAGATGTCGCTCCGGCTCGTCAGGTCCTTCTCCGCCGTCGCCTGCTCCGGGCTCATGTAATGCGGCGTGCCGAGACTCAGGCCCGTCTCCGTCATCCGCCCGCCGGCCGCCGCGCTCACCGCGAGCGCAATCCCGAAATCGGCCACCATGGGCCGGCCGTCGTGGAGCAGGATGTTTTCGGGCTTGATGTCCCGGTGAATGACGTTGTGCCGGTGCGCGTAGTCGAGGGCGTCACCGACCTCGGTGGTGATCTTGATGGCCTCGTCGATGCCGAGCTGGGTCTCCCGGTTGAGTTTGTCGCGGAGCGTTTCCCCTTCGATGTACGGCATGACGTAGAACAGGAAACCGTCCGCCTCGCCGGAGTCGTGCAACGGGAGGATGTGCGGATGCTGGAGGCTGGCGGTGGTCTTGATCTCCTGCACGAACCGGTCGGCGCCCAGCACCGCCGCCAGCTCGGGCCGCAACACCTTGATGGCGACCTTGCGGTCGTGTTTGAGATCCTCGGCGAGGTAGACGGTGGCCATGCCGCCCTCGCCGAGCGGACGCTCCAGGCGGTAGCGGCCCTCGAGGGCGGCGTTCAGGCGGGAGGTGTGGGAGGCGTCCGTCACGTCAGTGGCCCTCGCCCATTCGACGTTGCAGCTCGTCGAACCAGTTCGTCACGACGTAGACGTCGCCGAAGCCTGCCCCCGGTCTTCCGTCTAGGGTGGCCAGGAAGCGGTCACCGTCCGGCGCGATGTCGTAGCCGATCCGCAGCTCGCCCCCCGAGTCGAACGGCCACGCCATGAGCCGGGACGGAGGCTCGCTCGAGAACGCACCATCCGTGGACACGGATGCGCGGTACAGGCTACCTCCGCTCAGGAAGTACAGCGCCGACCCGTCGGGCGCCCAGACGGGGTCGTAGCCGCTGGCCTCGGACACGCGCCACTGCCCCACGGGGTCGGGGAAGCCGCGCACGAAGAGCTGATACTGGCCCCGCTCGTCGGAGGCGTAGGCCATGAAGCGGCCGTTGGGCGAGACCGCACCTTCGATTTCGTCGAAATCGGCGGCGAGGTACTCGTGGATCGTGACCGGATCGGCCTCCAGGTCGACGAGGAGAAGGTCCTTTCCCCTCTGGCTTCCTTCCTCGGCCAGCACGAGCCATCGACCGTCGGGAGATCGCGAGAGGAGGTGCTGCTCACCTTCCCGGGTGAAGACGCGCTCGGCCGGCGAGGCACCGTCCACGGCCTTGCGGTACCCGTCTTCGCCTTGCGACCCCTCCCGGATCGACGTGAAATAGACGTACGCTCCGTCATGGGACCACAGCGGCTCGAAATTCTGACCCTCGAAGGTGAACTGCCGGTTCGCCCCGGTGTTCAGG
>QJYK01000154.1 GCA_003248075.1 Gemmatimonadota bacterium
CTTCTCGGCCTGGACCGGCGAGCAGCCTCCGAGGATCCTCGGCCACGACCTCAAGCCCGCGCCCTCCCTGGGGATCTGGTACCTCCACGTCTGGATCTGGGAGCCCAACCCGTCCGGTCTGTTCGCCGACTGGAATCCGGCGGTGACGTGCTGACACGCCCGGCCGGGTGGTCCGTATATGGGCAACGGCCCGGCCTCCGCCGGGACGCCCAGGGAGACCGCGAACCGTCGCCCCGGCTTCCGACCCTCGCGCGGACGCCGCGATCCAGGGACTCGATGATCCCGCAACGCCCCGATGTCGTCGAGTACGACACGCCGCTCGGTCGGTGGCGCCAGACGGTGTGGACGCCGCCCGCCCTAAGGGGCTCCGTCCGGGCGATCTGGTACTTCGAGGGCTCGCTGGCCCACGCGCGAGAGCGGATCCTGCCGCCCGGTACCGTGGACCTCACGCTCGCCCTGGAACGGATTCCCGGCGAACCGCCGACCGCGGCCCTCGAGGGCGGGACGATCACGGGGCAGATCACCCGTGCGCTGACGGTCGCCGTGCCGGACGGGGACACCGCTCAGGTCGGGATTCGCCTGCACGGTCCGGGGGCCGCCTCTGTTCTCGGACGCCCGGTTCACGAGCTCCGGGATGGGCAGCACGACCTCGGGGAGCTGATGCCGTCCGGGCTGGCGGAGCTCGAGCGACGCCTCCCCCGGGGCGGCTCACCGGAAGCGTGGCTGCGCGCCGTCGCGGACTGGTTGGGGTCCCTGATTCGTCGGCAGGGAAACGTGGATCCGTTCGCGCTGTACGCGGCGCGGGAGATCACCGCCTCCGGGGGGAATGTGCGGATCGCGGCGCTGCGAGGCGCGCTCGGGGTCGGCAAGACCCGCTTCACCTCGGTGTTCCAGGAGCGCGTGGGCGTGCCTCCCAAGGTATTCGCGCGCATCATCCGCTTCCAGCGAGCCATGGAGCTGGTGCGCACCGGCTGCTCGAACATCTCGCACATCGCGCTGGACTGTGGGTACTCCGATCAGCCCCACTTCACACACGAGTTCCGGAGCACGACGGGCTTCACCCCGGGGGCGTTCCCCGCCGAGCTCCTCTATCCCGGAAGCACGGTCTTCCTCGCGGAGCCCCGGTGAATCGTCGCCCCGGTGCCGACCTCCCCACCGGCATGCACGACGCGACACTGGCGATTTCGGTTTCTGTTCGGTATCCTGTCCAGGCCCCGGCGGATCGAGACGTCGGAGGCCTGGTCGACGCTTGACGGAGGCTGAAGCGCACACCGCGTGCGTGAGTAGGCCGTCCGACCCTCCCGAACCAAGGGCGTCCCATGTTGGTGGAGCTCCTCCGCGACGCGAAGTACGCCGTGCGCGCCTTCGCGAAGCGCCCCGTCTTCACGTCCGCGCTCGTCCTCACGCTCGCGCTGGGCATCGGAAGCAACGTGGCGATCTTCAGCGTCGCCGACGCGGTCCTCTTCCGGCCCCTGCCCTACGGCGACCCTGACCAGCTGGCGCTGATCTGGAGCCGTCTCCCCGCCACCAACGTGGCGCGGAGCCTGATCTCCGGTCCCGACTTCAACGACTTCCAGAAGGAGACGTCGCTCTTCGACGGCTTCGCCGGCGCCGTAGCGGTGCCGGGCACCCTCACCGGTGACGGGCCCGCCGAGCAGATCATGACGGCGTACACGACCTGGAGCATCTTCGACGTGCTCCGCGTCCAGCCCATGATCGGGCGTGGCTTCGAGTCGGACGATGCGATCTACATCTCACCGGACATGTTCGGTGTCCCGAACCCGGACCTCCCTCCCGGCACCGTCGTCCTGAGCCACGGCCTCTGGCAGCGCCGCTTCGGCGGCGACCCCTCGGTGGTGGGAAGAACGATCCAGATGGACGGGTTCGGGTCCGTAGTGGTGGGCGTGCTTCCAGAGAACTTCCGCATCTATCTGCCCGCGGACGCCGCGATGCCCACCGACATCGACGCATGGAGCCTGCTTCCGTCGAACATCTCCGAGTTCGCACGCGACCAGGCCTGGCTCACCGTCGTTTCCCGGCTGAAGAGCGGCGTCACGCCGGCACAGGCGCAGCAGGAGATGGACCGCCTCGCGGCCCGTCTGCGCGCGACCTACCAGTTCCACGCCAACCAGGACCTGCAGCTCGTGGTGGCGCCCATGCACGAGGACGTGGTCGCGCATGCCCGGCCCACCCTCCTGGCGCTGCTGGGCGCCGTGGTCTTCGTCCTCCTCATCGCCTGCGTCAACGTGGCGAACCTCCTGCTCGTGCGGGCCTCGGGACGGGAGCGGGAGATCGCGATCCGGGCCGCCCTGGGAAGCGGGCGCGGACGCATCGTCCGGCAGATGCTCACGGAGAGCGGCGTGCTGGCCGTCTCGGGTGCCGTGGTCGGCTGCCTGCTCGCGTGGTGGGGCGTGCGCGTCATCACGTCCCTGAGCCCCGGCAACCTCCCGCGCGTGGAAGCCGCCGTCGAGATGGACCCCCGGGTGCTGGCCTTCGCCGCCGCGGTCACGGCGTTCGCGGCCATGCTGTTCGGCACGGTGCCGGCGCACCGCGCGATCCGGGGGAGACTCGCCGACGCGCTGAAGGACCGGGGGAGCGACTCGGGCGGCGTTCGCGGCAACCGGCTGCGCACCGGGCTCGTGATCACCGAGGTCGCGCTCTCTCTCGTCCTCCTGGTGGGAGCGGGCCTGATGCTGCGCAGCCTGTCGGAGCTCAGGCGCGTCGAGCCCGGATTCGATGCCGACAGCGTGCTCACCTTCACGGCGCCGCTCCAGTTCACAAAGTACTACAACTCGGATACGCGAGCGGCCTTCTACAACGACCTGGGCGAACGGCTCGCCCGGATTCCCGGCGTCGACGCGGTCGGGGGCGTCACCCCCCTCCCCCTCGCGGGAGGCGAGCAGTACTGGGTGGCCTCGTACGCACGGCCCGGCGACTCGGACGAGGTGTTCCGGGCCAACAAAGCGGATTTCCGTGCGACGCTTCCCGGCTACTTCGAGACGATGCACATCACGCCGGTCTCCGGCCGCACCCTCCTTCCCTCGGACAACCGCCAGGGGGCGCTCGCCGTCGCGGTCGTGGACCGCAAGTTCGCGTCTCGGGCGTTCGCGGGTGAGGACCCGTTGGGGAAGGACCTGCTGGTCGACCATTTCGACGAGCAGACCTTCACGTTCGAGCGCGTGCCCATCCAGGTGGTGGGCGTCGTGGACAACGTGCGCTCGACTTCCCTCGCGGCCGAGGGGCGAGAGACCGTCTACGTCCCGTACTTCTTCTCCGCCTTCCTGCCGCTCACGTATACGGTGCGGACGCGCGTCGATCCCGCGAGCCTCGTACCGAAGGTGCGAACGGAGGTCGAGGCCGTGGACCCCGACGTGCCCATCTCCGGCGTGGCATCCCTGGAGTCCTACGTCTCCGACGCCATGGCGCCGACGCGCTTCCTTCTCGCGCTGATCGGCACCTTCGCGGCCGTCGCCCTCGTGTTGGCCTCGCTCGGGTTGTACGGCGTGATCTCCTATTCCGTGCGCCAGCGCACGCGGGAGCTCGGCGTGCGCATGGCGTTCGGCGGAACCGACCGGGACGTGATGAGGTTGGTGCTGACCCAGGGCGTCGTGCTGGCCCTGGGTGGAATCGTGCTGGGCCTGGTCAGCTCGCTGGCGCTCAGTCGGGTCGCCGAGAGCCTGGTGGTGGGGGTGAGCGCCACGGACCCGGCGACCTTCGCGTCCGTCTCCGGTGTGCTGTTCGCCGTCGCGGTCGTCGCAGCCTGGGTCCCGGCCCGGAAGGCGACGCGCGTCGACCCGGTCGTGGCTCTGCGCGACGAGTAGCGCGGGAACGGCGGGTGGCGCGTCGGCGCGATAGGCGCGAGTATCGGGGGACACGACCTCGAGTAGGAGGAGCCGCATGGGTCTCTTCGGCCGATTCTCCCGCAAGGGACGCGAACGAAGCGGCGATACCGGCCCCCGGTGCATGGAATGTGGCATGACGGGGGGTGACCACACCGACTGGTGTCCGGCGGCCGACGCGGAGGAGCCGCGGGTCGCAGCCGATCAGACGCCCGAGCGATCCGGGGACGCGAAGGTCCCCCAGGGGCCCCCTTCCTAGACGACTGTGTAGGGCCCTCCGGTGGAGGGCCGGCCCCGTAGACGCCGACTGGAGGCCGGCGGCGGTGCGACCTGGGTCAGCCGGCCCTCGGTCGTGTCCGACCGCCTTGCCGCACGCCGTGCCCCCGAACCACCTTGGCCGCCGCGGCGTCCGGGCCGTAGGACCGGTCCTCACGATCACTGGGAGGCAGCATGGAGTCGAAGTCCGATCATCGGGAAATCGCGTCCGGAGGCGGCATCGATCGACGCGAGTTCCTCCACGGCGCCGTCGCGGGCACCGCCGCGTTCGCGCTCGACGGCCGGCTTTCGCTCCATCGACTGGGCTTCCAGGACGACCCCGTGCTCGCTCAGATCGCGCAGCGGCACGGAGCCACGCTCCAGATGCTGCGGGACTGGATCGCGCTGCCCTCGATCGCGGCGGAGAACAAGGGATACCCTCAGGGCCCCGAGCACATGGCAAAGCTCGCCGGGGACGCGGGCTTCGATCACGTCGAAGTCGTGCCCACCAAGGGGAAGCCGGGCGTCTTCGCGACACTGGACGCGGGGGCCGCGAACACGCTGGGCCTCTACTTCATGTACGACGTGAAGCAGTACGACCCCAACGAATGGAGCTCCCCGCCGCTCGAGGGCCGTCTCGTCGATCGCCCCGGCCTGGGCAAGGTGATCGTGGGACGTGGCGCGACGAATACCAAGGGGCCGCAGACCGCGTGCCTGGCCGCGCTCCACGCCTTCAAGGCCGCCGGCCGCAAGCCTCCGGTCAACCTCGTGTTGGTGTGCGAGGGCGAGGAGGAGATCGGCTCTCCGAACTTCCGGGAGATCGTGTTCAAGCCCGAGGTCGAGGCCGCGCTGCGTCGCTGCGTCGGCATCGTCATACCGCTGGGCAACCAGGAGTCGGACGGCGCGGTCACGATGAACCTCGGGGCCAAGGGCATCGTGGAGCTCGAGCTGGTCGCGACCGGCGAGAAGTGGGGCCGGGGCCCCGCCCTCGACGTGCACTCGAGCCTCGAGGCGATGATCGACTCCCCCGCTTGGCATCTGGTGCAGGCGTTGAACACGCTGGTCGAGGAGGATGGTCACACACCGGCGGTCGCGGGCTTCTTCGACAAGGTGGCGCCGCTGACCACCCGGCAGCGGCAGATCTTCGACGCCTCACTCCCCCAGATGAACGAGGCGGCGACGAAAAGGGCGCTCGGAGTCCAGCGCTGGTACGCCGACGAGTCGTGGCACGACGCGCAGCTTCGGTTGGTGACGCAGCCGACGATCAACATCCAGGGGCTGGTCGGCGGCTACACGGGACCGGGGGGCAAGACGATCCTGCCGCA
>QJYK01000261.1 GCA_003248075.1 Gemmatimonadota bacterium
GCCGGAGAGCCCCTCCATGTCGTGGATGATGAGCACGCGGATGCCGTCAACCGTGTTCGGTGCGGCGTCCTCCAGCGTCCATGCCGTCGCAGGCCTGACGGGCTCCGGTGTCGATGGGGAACAGGCTGCGGTGAGGGATAGGAGGGCGGCCACCGGCAGGATGCGGCGCATGGGTCACCTCGCACGCGAGAACGTGGGGTTTGATCGGGCCGAGGAGGTCCGGTCGGCCTTCGCGGGTGGCGTGCCGACCCGGCAGTATCTGCCCAGTCGTTCCGGCGAGCAAGCGAGGCCGACTCCCTGTCTACCGGTGATAGACCGTCCGGCCCTCCAGGATCGTGCGCTCGACCCGTGCATCCGAGATGCGAGCGGCCTCCAGGCCGAACAGGTCGCGATCGAGCACGACGAGATCGGCGCTCTTGCCCACCGTGATCGAGCCGGTCTCGTGCTCCAGGTCGCCGGCCATGGCCCCTGCCAGCGTGTACGCACGCAGGATGGTCGCCAGACTGACGCGCTCTTCCGGGATCCAGGCTCCCGCAGCGGAGGTGTCGGCTGGAGCGTCCGGCGCTCGCCGGGTGACCGCGACCTCCATGGCGCGCAGCGGATCCATGGACGACACGGACCAGTCGCTCCCGCCCGAGACCACCGCCCCCGTCTCCACGACACTCCGGATCGGGTAGAGCCATCGCGAGCGTTCCGCCCCGAGGCGAGGCTCGGTCAGGTCGGTGATGTAGCTGTCGGCGTACGCCCAGAGCGGCTGGAAGCTGGCCACCACGCCCAGCTCCGCAAAGCGACCCACGTCGACGGGATCGAAGAGCTGGATGTGCGCCAGGATGTGTCGCGGGCCCTCGCCGCGGTCCTGGCGAAAGCGGGCTTCCAGCGCGTCGAGCGCCACGCGGATCGCACGATCCCCGATCGCATGCACGTGGACCTTGAATCCCGCGTCGTCCAGCGCCGCCACCAGGGCGCGGAGCGTGTCGGGGTGGACGTTGAGCTCGCCCCGCCACCCGGGCCGGTCGAGGTAGGGAGCGAGCAGCGCACCGGTCTGCCCCTCGATCACGCCGTCCAGGAAGATCTTGGCGGCCCTCGCCTGCGCCAGCCTCCCCGGGTACCGGTCCCTGAGCGTCACGAGCTCCGGGACCTGCTCCACTCCCCGGTCGGTGTCGACCCTCAGCGCGACGATCGCCCGGGCGGTGAGTCGCCCCTGCCGCTCCGCGGTCGCGTAGGCCCGAACAAACGCTTCGTCTGCGCTCGCCTCGTGCAGCGTGGTGATGCCGTACGAGGCGGCCATCGCGAGGCCCCGTTCCAGGCCGGCGAGCAGCTCCTCGTCCGTGTGCGGCGGCATGTGTCGCGCCACCAATGCCATCGCACTCTCCCGGAGCGTCCCCTGAGGCGCGCCGTCCGCCTCTCGAACGATCACACCATCCGGCGGCGGGTCGGCGGTCTCCGCGGTCACCCCGGCGAGCTCGAGAGCCCGCGAGTTCACCCATGCGGAATGCCCGTCCGCCGACGAGAGGTACGCCGGCCGTCCCGGCACCAGACTGTCGAGCAGCTGCCGTGGGGGCGCCCCGCCCGAAAAAATCGGCAGCTGGAAGCCGCCGCCACGCAGCCAAGGCGCTTCAGGATCCCGCGCTGCGCACTCCGACACCATGCGCGACACGTCCGCGCGCGTCTCGGCCGCGTTCAGATCGCACTCGCCCAACTCGACCCCGCCCGAGACAGGGTGGACGTGCGTATCGTGGAACCCCGGAAGCAGCATGCGCGCGCCGAGCTCTACGACCTCCGTGCGCTCCCCGGCGAGCGACCTCCCACCGGCCTCGTCGCCCACGAAGGCGATCCGCCCTCCACGCACGGCCACCGCCTCGGCGCTCGGACGGGCCGGATCCATCGTGTGGATCGCACCGCCCACGAAGAGCAGGTCGGCCGGCGCCGGCGGCTCCACGACGCACGCCCCCGAGGTGACCCAGAGCGCCAGAGCGCCCGCGGTTCGTGCCGCGCCCCGGCACCTGCCGGGCTCAGCCACCGAGCTTCGACACGTCGATGCGGAAGAGATCGGCGGCGGTCCGCCAGGAGACGTTCTCGCGCGCCTCCGAGTCGAATTCGAGCGTGTCGAGGAACTTCACGTAGGGACCCATCTCCACAAGCGGCCAGTCGCTCCCGTACATGATCTGCCGGCCCGGGTCGCCCATATACGCGATCATGTCCTTCACGCGCGTGACCAGGTAGCGCTCGAACTCGTAGGTGAAGTCTCCCAGGATCAGCCCCGAGATGTCGGCGTAGACGTTGTCGTTCTTATACAGGACCTCCGCGGTGTCCTGGAACCACGGGTTCCCCAGGTGGCAAATCACGAAGCGCACGTCCGGGTAATCCACAGCTACGTCGTCCACCAGAAGCGGGTGTGCCATGCGCACCTTGGCGTCCCGCGCGAACGTGTCTCCGCAGTGGATCATTACCGGGACGTCGTACTTCGCCGCGATCCGGAAGACCGTCTCGAGGGACGGATCGTTGATCGCATAGCGGTCGTATCCCGGGTAGAGCTTGATACCGTTCACGACCCCGTCCCGGATGCGCTCCTCCATGTGGAAGAGGTCCGTACGCGAGTCGCCGCGCCAACGCAGGCCCTCGACGACCGTCGCGCGTGGGTCCTCCGACAGCAGCTCCAACACGCGCTCCACGCTCGGCCGGTCCACGTTAACCTTGTAGGAGGTGATCACCACGGAGTGGTCGACGCCGTTGGCCTGCATCGTCTCGAACAGACGCTGGGCGTTCTCCTCTGTGGGACGCGTGTTCTCGCCCTCCTTGGTGTAGTAGTTGTTGAGGTGCACGTGGCAGTCGATGAGCATCGTGCTCAGACCCCTCCCATCGCATCAAGGCGTGAAATGACCGAGAAGCCCAGAACCCCCCGGGCGGCCCCGAAGCTACGGTTGAAGGATTTCGAGAAAAAGATCCGGGTACGAATGCTGACCCTGGAGGACTACCCGGCGCTCGTGGCCATGCAGGAACGGTCCTTCCCCGGAATGATCCCGTGGAGTCGAGATCAGATCGCGAGCCAGTTGGAGATCTTCCCGGAGGGGCAGATCTGCCTGGACTATCAGGACCGCCTCGTGGCGTCGTCCAGCTCCCTGGTGGTCGACTACGATCGGCATGCGGCGTGGCACGACTGGAAGCGCGTCTCGGATGGCGGCTACATCCGAAACCACGCTCCGGACGGTGACACGCTCTACGGTATCGAGATCATGGTCGATCCCGAGTTCCGTGGGATGCACCTGGCGCGACGCCTGTACGACGCCCGCAAGGACCTGTGCAGACGGCTGAACCTGGCTCGGATCGTCATCGGCGGACGCATTCCGGGCTTTGGCGCCATGCCGCCGGAGATGACCGCACGGGAGTACGTGGACAAGGTCACGGACCGGGGTTTGTACGACCCCGTGCTCACGACGCAAGTGGCCAACGGCTTTGCGATCGTAGAGCTGATCGCGGACTACTTTCCTTCGGACGAGGCCTCGCGCGGATATGCCACGCACCTCGAGTGGATCAACCTCGACCACGTCCGGGATCCGACCCACCCCGCTCGCCGGGACACGCAGGTCCGCCTGTGTGCCGTGCAGTACGGCATGCGCGCGATCGAAGGGTGGGCGGACTTCGAGGCCCAGTGCTCGTTCTTCGTGGACGCGGCCGCTCAGAGCCGGGCCGACTTCGTGCTGTTCCCGGAGCTGATCACCAACCAGCTCATGGGTGTCGAGCCCGGGCGTCGCCCCGCCGACGCGGTCCGTACCCTGGCGGGCCTCACGCCTCAGTATCTGGACTTCTTCACCGGGGCTGCCGTGAAGTACAACGTCAACATCGTGGGCGGCTCGCAGTTCACGCTGGTCGGGGACCGCCTGCGCAACATTGCCTACCTGTTCCGACGCGACGGCACCATCGAGCAGCAACCCAAGCTGCACATCACCGCGGACGAGAAGCGGTGGTGGGGCGTGCAGGCCGGAGATCGGCTGGACGTGTTCGAAACGGATCGGGGCAAGGTCGCGCTCCTCACATCCTCGGACGCCCAATTCCCGGAGCTGGCGCGTGTGGCCGTCGGGATGGGCGCGCAGATCCTCTTCGTGCCGTACACGTCGGAGGATCGGGCTGGACATCTCCGCATCCGCTACTGCTGCCAGGCGAGGGCGGTGGAGAACGACGTCTTCGTCGTGGCCGCCGGAACCACAGGCAACCTGCCTTTCGTGGCCCACGCCGACACCCACTACGCCCAATCCGGCATCTTCACGCCCCTCGACTTCGGGTTTGCGCGCGATGGGATCGCCGGGGAATCGACCCCGAACGTGGAGACCCTGGTGATCGCCGACGTCGACCTGGAGCGTCTCCGGCGCCACCGGCGCGAGGGGGGCGTGCGGCCATGGGCGGATCGCCGCACCGACCTCTACGGAGTCCTGTGGCGCGGGGGCGACCCCGGCGAGCGCAGCGTGTAGCCGCCAGGCGGTGGACGGCACCCATCGACGGCGAGTGGGCGTCACGAACCACCCGGTTGGCTCGTCACGTCAGAGGGGAGATGGGGTACGGCGAGCCAGGAGGTCGGCGCATGAGGTCGAATCGGATGATGACGAGGGGCCTGGCGGCGCTCGTGACCCTTCCGGCCATCGGGTGCGCGGACACGGTCGGTCCTGGGCCGGAAGATCGTCTGTGGCAGCTCGACTTCACCGCCAACCGCTATGAGGCGCAATCCGGGCTGGGCGTTTCCTGCCGCATGGTTCAGATCCTCACCGACGACCCGCCTCCCATCGCGCCACCCTGGACCTCCACCTTAGTCATGGAGGTGCAGCGGCAAGCCGGTAGCGCATCGTTACCGGTCTCCCACATGGAAGATATCGCGGTCGCTGTCACGCTCGACGCTCTCGGTCAGGACAGCGTGAGACTCGTGGTCTCCGGACCCTACCCGGTCACGGTCGCGGGAGCCGCGATCGCCTTCGCTGGTGGGTATTCCGGCGCGTGGACATGCGACTCGACGTTCCCCTTCGCCGACGACCCGGATCTCCTCGAAGCCGGACTCGATCCCGGCGAGACGATCCAGGGCTCCTGGAGGCTCGCACCCTTGCCGCTGCCGGATTGAGCTGGCAGCGACGACAGGGCGCGAGGCCCCGTGGGAATGACGTCACGGACCGCCCCGACCACGCGCGCGCGGATGCGATCGGGGCGGTTCCGTATACTCGCATCAGTTCAGCCTCACGGCCACGGGCGTCGGGTGGTTCGTCAGGGTGCCATCACCGAGCTGTCCGATGTGGTTTCGTCCCCAGCAATAGACCGCTCCATCTATGGCGAGGCCGCAGGCGTGGTCACCCCCCACCTTGATTTGAGCGAACTGGATTCCGCCACTCACCGGTATCGGACTCGTCGAGCA
>QJYK01000150.1 GCA_003248075.1 Gemmatimonadota bacterium
TCCCCGCTCCCTGCTCACCCCCAACGAGGCTCACGAGCGCATGCCCGTATGGGAGCCGGGCACGGACAACGTCACGTTCCTCTCCGACAGGAACGGGAACTTCGACGTGTGGTCCAGGCCGTGGGACGGGACCGGAGAGGCGGAGCTCCTCCTGGACATCGACGCCCCCATTCGGACGGCCGAATGGAGCCCGGACGGGGAGTGGCTCGTCATGGACGTCGCCGGTGACATTCTCGGTTTCCGTCCCCGCGTCGACGACGAGCCCACGGTCCTGCTGGGCGACTCATGGCAAGAGACAGAGCCCTCCGTGTCGCCCGACGGACGCTGGATCGCGTACGCCTCGAACGAGACCGGAGAGCACCAGGTCTACGTACGTCCCTTCCCGGATGTACGCGCGCGCCGCTGGCAGGTGTCGAGCCAAGGAGGGCGCCTGCCGCAGTGGGCGCACAACAGAAACGAGCTCTACTTCCAGCAGGGCTCCCCGGTTACGCCCATGTGGGTCGTAGAGTACGAGTCCTCGGAGCGCTTCGAGTACGGCACGCCCACCGTGCTCTTCGAGGGGCCGGACGGCTGGGCCGGCGGCCCCCAGACCAACTTCACGTACGACGTCGCACCCGACGATGAGCGCTTCCTGATCGGACTCAACGCGCTGGCGCCTGGCGTTGGCGGTGGAGTCGAGGGGGCGCCTCTGGCCAGAGTCGTTCTCGTCAACAACTTCTTCGAGGTCCTCGAGCAGATGGTGCCCGAGTAGTCCCGTGAGCGACGTGATCGACCGCCTCAACGCAGCCCTCGAAGGCCGCTACCGCGTCGAGCGTCAGCTCGGCGAAGGCGGGATGGCGACGGTCTATCTGGCGGCCGACCTGCGCCACGGGCGGAAGGTGGCGCTCAAGGTTCTGAAGCCGGAGCTCGCCGCGGTGGTCGGCGCGGAGCGCTTCCTGGCCGAGATCAAGACGACCGCGAACCTGCAACATCCGCACATCCTGCCTCTCTTCGATTCCGGGGAGGCTGACTCGTTCCTCTTCTACGTGATGCCCTACGTGGAAGGGGAGACGCTCCGCGAGCGCATCGACCGCGAGCGCCAGCTGCCGATCGACGAGGCGCTCGGGATCACGACGAAGGTCGCCGCGGCCCTCCAGGCGGCGCACGAGCAGGGCGTGATCCACCGGGACATCAAGCCGGCGAACATCCTGCTGTCCAAGGGAGAACCGCTGGTCTCGGACTTCGGCATCGCGCTCGCGGTGACCGCGAGCGGGGCGGGCCGTCTCACGGAGACCGGGCTCAGCCTGGGCACGCCCCACTACATGTCGCCCGAGCAGGCGACGGGGGACGCGAGCGTGGGGCCGGCAACCGACGTCTACGCGCTCGGGTGCGTGCTCTACGAGATGTTGGTCGGCGAGCCGCCGTACACGGGAAGCACGCCCCAGGCCATCCTGGGCAAGATCATCCAGTCGAAGCCGGTCTCCGCGACCGAGATGCGTCGCACAGTACCGACGCACGTGGACGCGGTGATCCAGAGGGCGCTCGAGAAGGTGCCGGCGGACCGCTTCCTGGCGGCGGCGGACTTCGCCAGGGCGCTCTCCGACCCGACG
>QJYK01000039.1 GCA_003248075.1 Gemmatimonadota bacterium
CGTCACCTCGCCGCTGGAGCGCGCCATCGCCGCGGCCGACGGAATCGAGTACATGGAGTCCCAGAGCACCCTCGGCCAATCCACGATCAGCGTACGCCTCAAGCTCAATTACGACGCCACGCGGGCGCTGGCCGAGATCAGCTCCAAGGTGGACATGGTGCGCCGGGATCTCCCCCCGGAGGCGGAGGTGCCCGTCATCAACGTCGAGTCGGCCGACAGCCGGTTCGCCTCCGCGTACCTCAGCTTCAGCTCCGACCTCCTGAAGCAGAACGAGATCACCGACTACCTGGTGCGGGTGGTGCAGCCCCGCCTCTCCGCCCTGCCGGGGGTCCAGCGCGCCGACATCCTCGGCGCCCGGACGTTCGCCATGCGGATCTGGCTGAAACCCGACCGGATGGCGGCGCAGGACATCAGCCCGGCCCAGGTGCGCCAGGCCCTGGCCGCCAACAACTTCCTGGCCGCGCTCGGGCGAAGCAAGGGAGCGTACATTCAGGTCAACCTAACCGCGGACACGAACTTGAGCACGGCCGAGGAGTTCCGGCAACTGGTGGTTCGGCAGAGCAACGGGACGGTCGTGCGCCTGGGCGACGTCGCGGACGTGGTGCTGGGAGCGGAGGACTACGACGCCGAGGTCCACTTCTCCGGGCAGACCGCCGTGTTCATGGGGATCTGGCCGCTCCCCAACGCCAACTCCCTCGACGTGATAAAGAGGGTGCGGACCGAGATGGCGTCCGTCGAGCGCGGCCTGCCCACGGGTCTGAACGCCCGCATCGCCTATGACGCGACGAAGTACATCTCGAGCGCGATCCACGACGTGCTCAAGACCCTGGGCGACACGCTGATGATCGTCATGGTGGTCATCTTCCTGTTTCTCGGGTCGTTCCGGTCGGTCCTCATTCCGGTGGTCGCGATCCCCCTGTCGCTCATCGGCGGCGTCTTCCTGATGCAGGCGTTCGGGTTCACGATCAACCTGCTCACGCTGCTGGCCATCGTCTTGTCGGTGGGGCTTGTGGTCGACGACGCCATCGTGGTGGTGGAAAACGTGGAGCGTCACATCCGGGAGGGGAAAACGCCCCTGGAGGCGGCCCTGGTCGGAGCCCGCGAGCTGGTCGGACCGATCATCGCCATGACCATCACCCTGGCGGCCGTCTATGTTCCGATCGGCCTTCAGGGGGGCTTGACCGGTTCGCTCTTCCGCGAGTTCGCGTTCACGCTCGCCGGGGCCGTCGCCATCTCCGGGATCGTGGCCCTGACCCTGTCGCCGGTCATGTCGGGCGCGATGCTCAAACCGGGCCTGGCGGAGCGCGGGCTGGCCGGCCGCATCACCCGCGACTTCGAGCGGATCAAAAAAGCGTACGGCCGCGTTATCGACGCCACCTTGAATGCGCGTCCGGCAGTCTACCTCGTCTGGGTCCTCGTATCGCTGTGCGCCGTGCCGATGTACATCATGTCCCCGAAGGAGCTGGCGCCGACGGAAGACCGGGGGGTCATCTTCGGCATCCTCGACGCGGCCGCTGACTCCACCCTCGACCAGAACAGCGTCTTTGCCGCGGAGGTCAACCGCGTCTACGAGAAGGTTCCGG
>QJYK01000206.1 GCA_003248075.1 Gemmatimonadota bacterium
GGCGAAATTGGAGTATCGGTGAGGATACCGATTACCCGCGACAGGACAAAAAGACCCCGTGCACCTTTACTACACCCTGTCATTGGGTCTTGGCACCGCATGTGTAGGATAGGTGGGAGACTATGAACAGCCCTCGCCAGGGGGTTGGGAGTCGCTGGTGAAATACCACCCTTACGATGTTGAGGCTCTAACCCAGACGAGTGAATCCTCGTCGGAGACCGTGACAGGCGGGTAGTTTGACTGGGGCGGTCGCCTCCCAAACAGTAACGGAGGCGCGCAAAGGTTCCCTCAGCGCGGTCGGCAATCGCGCGTAGAGTGTAAAGGCAGAAGGGAGCTTGACTGCGAGATCGACGGATCGAGCAGGTGGGAAACCAGGTCTTAGTGATCCGGTGGTTCCGGATGGAAGGGCCATCGCTCAACGGATAAAAGGTACGCCGGGGATAACAGGCTTATCGCCCCCGAGAGTTCACATCGACGGGGCGGTTTGGCACCTCGATGTCGGCTTATCACATCCTGGGGCTGGAGAAGGTCCCAAGGGTCGGGCTGTTCGCCCGTTAAAGTGGTACATGAGCTGGGTTCAGAACGTCGTGAGACAGTTCGGTCTGTATCCATCGTGGGCGTTGGAGCATTGAGGGATGCGTTCCCTAGTACGAGAGGACCGGGAAGGACCGACCACTGGTGTACCGGCTGTCCCGCCAGGGGCACCGCCGGGTAGCTATGTCGGGCAGGGATAACCGCTGAAAGCATCTAAGTGGGAAGCCCCTCCCAAGATGAATGCTCCCAGGGTCTTCGGACCCTCAGAAGGGCCGTACGAGACGAGTACGTATATAGGCGGTAAGTGTAAGCGTGGTAACACGTTCAGCTGAGCCGTACTAATCGCCCGTGAGGCTTGACCGGCTCCTCCTCCCCCGTCGCATCGATGCCGCATTCCGCAAGGAAAGCGCGGCCGTTACAACTCAGGCTCTTCACACTCTCGACCTCGGTAGTTCTTGGCACCGTCGAACGGTCTCGTGGCTGCACGGTCGAGACCGTTCAAATCGGATGCATGGCTAGGAGGGCAAGGCGAGCGAGCGAGGAGTAGTTGGTACCTACTTCGCAGCGAGCGAGTCCGCAGCCCCGACGACGCCAGGCGCCGATTTCAACGGTCAGCTTTTGTCGGCGACAATTGCGTAGAGGCTACACCCGTTCCCATCCCGAACACGGCCGTTAAGCTCTACAGCGCGGATGGTACTGCCGGGGCCGCCCGGTGGGAGAGTACGTCGTCGCCGGCTCCTTGATGAAAGCCCCCAGGACCTCGGGTCCTGGGGGCTTTCGCTTTTCGCGGGCGTTGTCGCCGCGGGCCCGCGCGTGCGTGGCCGAGCCGCCACCCCTTCCGTGGCAGGGCGTGAGGCCCATGGTGCTCGTGGAGGCAGCGCGTTTGCGTGATCTCCGGACGGTCTCCAGGTTCTCTCCAGGCTGCCTCCAAGCAACCCGTGGGGCCCCGGGGCATCCTTCTCCGGCGGCCGTGGAAGGGCCGGGGAGCCCCTCCAGGACGCTGGAACGGCAACGATGAGACCTGGAGGACACGATGGCACGCATGCTTCCCGATCCGACCTTCTATCCGTCCCCTGCGATGGCGGGCGAGGCTTCACCGGAGGGCCTCGCGTACGTCGCGCTGCTCGCCACGGGCGAAGACGACAGGACCGATGCCTTGGGCGTGATCGACACGGACCCGGCGTCCCCCGACTACGGGCGAATCGTCGGTCGGGTCGACTTCCCGAACGGCGGCAACGAACTGCACCACTTCGGCTGGAACGCCTGTAGCTCGCACCTGTGTGGGTACGCGCCGAATCCCCACATGGAACGCCGCTACCTGGTGCTGCCGGGCACGCACTCGTCCCGCATCCACGTGGTCGACACGAAGCCGGATCCGAGGAGCCCGCGCCTCATCAAGGTGATCGAGGGCGACGAGGTGATGGCCAAGACCGGCTACGCATTCCCGCACACCGTCCACTGCGGGCCCGACGGGATCTACATGAACGCCCTGGGAGCACCGGACGGGAACGGGCCCGGCGGCATCTTCATGCTCGATCACGAGACCTTCGAACTGAAGGGGGCATGGGAGAAGGAGCGCGGACCGCAGCACCTCTCCTACGACTTCTGGTGGCACCTGGGGCACGACACGATGATCACGAGCGAGTGGGGCACGCCGAACATGGTGAAGGACGGCGTGAACGCGGAGCTCCTCCTTGGCGGCAAGTACGGCAACGCCTTGCACGTGTGGGACCTGAAGACCCGCCGTCACCTGAAGAAGCTCGAGTTGGGCGACGAGCATCAGATGGTCCTCGAGCTGCGGCCGGCCCACAACCCGCGGAAGGCCTACGGCTTCGTGGGCGTCGTGATCAGTCTGACCGACCTGTCGAGCTCGATCTTCATGTGGTACCTCGACGAGTCCACGGGTGAGTGGAAGGCCAAGAAGGTCATCGAGATCCCGGCCGAGCCCGCCGAGGCGAGTGATCTGCCGCCCGTGATCGCTCCGTTCGGAGCAGTGCCGCCGCTTGTCACGGACATCAACCTGTCGCTCGACGACCGCTTCCTCTATGTGAGCTGCTGGGGAACGGGCGAGCTGCAGCAGTACGACGTGAGCGACCCGTTCGCGCCAAAGCTCACGGGCTCGTTGAAGATCGGTGGCATCGTCGGACGCACCGCCCACCCCTCCGCGCCCGGCAAGGCGCTCAGCGGGGGCCCGCAGATGGTCGAGGTCAGCCGCGACGGTCGTCGCGTCTACGTGACCAACTCGCTCTACACGCCCTGGGATGCCCAGTTCTATCCGGACGGCATCGACGGGTGGATGGCGAAGATCGACGTGGGCGAGAACGGGGGGATCGCCTTCGACGAGCGCTTCCTGGTCGAATTCGAGGGCGGCCTCAGGCCGCACCAGGTGCGCCTCGAGGGCGGTGACGCTTCCTCGGACTCGTTCTGCTACGCGTAGCCGGCCGATCGGGCCCCGGGCTTTCCCCGGGGCCCGACGTCCCACGCGGCTCGCTCACGGCGGAGACCTGACCGATGCACACCACGGACATGTCCATGGCGATGATTCTGGTCCTTGGCGCCGTGCATGGGATCAACCCCGCGATGGGTTGGCTCTTCTCCGTCTCCTTGGGGCTCCAGGAGCAACGGCGGGCAGCCGTATGGACCTCGCTTGCCCCCCTGGCGCTGGGCCACGCGCTTGCGATCGCAGCGACGATTGCGGGAGCAGCGGCGCTGGGCGTGCTGGTGCCAGTGCGCGCGTTGAGGCTGGTAGCCGCGGCGCTGCTGCTCTCCTTCGGCTTCTTCCATCTCATGCGGCATCGCCACCCCCGGCTGGCTGGCATGCGCGTGGGTGCCAAGGACCTGACGCTCTGGTCGTTCCTCATGGCCTCCGCGCACGGCGCGGGCCTCATGGTGCTCCCCTTCCTGCTGGGGACCGGAGGCGAAGCGGTGGACGGCGCGACGCAAGTCGCGGGAGTCATGGGCGAAGGGCTCAACCACGGCCACGCGCTCGGGTCAGGACCAGCTCTCGCGGGGATCGCGGCTGACGCCTCGGTAGGCCTGACCGCTACGCTCGTCCATACAGCGGGTTACTTGCTGATGTCGGGTCTCATCGCGGCGCTCGTCTACGAGAAGCTGGGCCTGCGGCTGCTTCGTGTGGCGTGGATCAACCTGAACGCCATTTGGGCGGGGGCGCTCGTCCTCACGGCGGTGATCACGGTCGTCTGGCCCTTCTAGGCCGGGTCGACGGCGACGGGACCGGACGTCGCCGACAAGGCTCGGGACGCGACCCAGGCGGGCCTAGCGGTCGTGCTCCGCGATCAGGTGGAGTCGGAGGATCGCGCGCTCGTCGACCTCCCGCTCCGGCCCGATGGCCAGCATGTCGTGATCGCTCGACCACGGCCGTCCCGTGCGGATCCGCTGCGCGATCTCCCACGATGGGTAGATGCGAAACGCGTGATCCTCGAGCAGCGCGCGACACTCATCGTAGAGGGCGCGCCCGTGCGTCGAGATCAAGAGCGCCTGATCGCCGCCGAGGAGTCGACCCATGCCCCGGAGAACCGCCGCCTCGGAGCCCTCGACATCGAGCTTTAGCACGTCCGGAGCTCGCAGGGCCCCCTCGTCGACGAGCCCTTCGAGCGTTCGCACGGGTACGGTCTCCGGTCCCTCGCCGAGGCGAAAGGCGATCGAGCTGCCCCGCCCCCCGAATGCGGCCTCGCCGGGCGCATCGCCCAGCGCCACCGGCACGATCGTCGCGTTGTCGACCCGGTTCCACGCCAGGTGCATACGCAGGAAGCGCAGGTTCGTCTCCGAGGGCTCGACCGTGACCACGTGCCCGGTCGGGCCGACCATCCGCGACGCGGCCAGGGCCATGAACCCCTTGTGGCCCCCCACGTCCCAAAGGCAGTCGCCCGGCCGGGTCACCGCGGCCAGCGCGGCGGTCCGGTCCCTCCCGAACGATCCCGAGCCGTATCCCCGGCCGAGGGCCACGAGGCTCCATCGACGACCCCGGTTCGTGCCGGAGCGGATCCTGACGGGCACCCCACCCAGAAGGCGGTGACCGAGCGCGCGGAGCGCGTAGGGGAGTTGCATGGCGCGTAATTATAGGATCGTTCGGCGCCCTTGAGTTGGCCGGAGGCCCGGGTACCTTCCGCGGATGTCCGCCCCCCCACCGTCTGCGCCCACGCGCGCGGGGTACGTGGCCCTCCTGGGCCGCCCGAACGCGGGCAAATCGACGCTCATGAACCGGCTGGTCGGGGAGCACCTCTCGATCGTCACGCCGAAGGCGCAGACCACCTGGCAGCGCGTCACGGGCATCCGCACCGAGAGCGACGTCCAGATGATCTTCCTGGACACGCCCGGCCTCCTCGAAGCCCGCGACCTCCTCCAGCGGGCGATGCTCGCGGCCGCGCTCGAGGCCCTGGAAGAGGCCGACGTAGTGGTTCTCGTCGTGGACGGAGCTCAGGGGCCCACCTCCGACGACACCGCGCGCTTCGAGGCCGTCCTCGCCGGCGCTTCCGCCCCGATCTTCGTCGCGCTGAACAAGGCCGATGTCGCGGCGAATGCTGCGGTGGGCGCGTGGGAGCGGTGGGTGCGCGAGCGGCTGCCGGGTGCGGAGGTGCATCGCATCTCGGCCGAGACCGGGGCGGGCGTCGAAGAGCTGATGCATGCCATGGCCGCGCGACTGCCCCACGGCCCCTTCCTCTACCCGGTCGACGAGATCGCCTCCGATCCGGTCCGCTTCTTCGTGGCGGAGCTCGTGCGCGAG
>QJYK01000200.1 GCA_003248075.1 Gemmatimonadota bacterium
TGGCTGCAGTGCGTGCTCGAGATGTTCGACTGGCAGTGGACCAATGGGGACGTGGCCAAGGAGCACCCCGACTACGACCTGCTGCCCTCCGAGTACTTCAGGCGCCAGGTCTACGGCTCGTTCTGGTTCGAGAGGAAGGGGGTGGAGGCCGCACTCGTCGACTTCCCCGACAACCTGATGTGGGAGACCGACTATCCGCATCCCACGTCCCAGTATCCCAGCCCGAACAGCGCGGCCGAGCACCCGGCCGACTACGCGCAGAAGGCGCTTGCGAACGTTCCGGAGGACACCGTCCGGAAGGTGCTCCAGGACACGCCGGCGCGGATCTACGGCGTCGAGCTGTAGGCCGAGCCGGTCGTTCGCGCTCACCCAAGGGGCCGTCCATGTGACGGCCCGACGGCCCTTTCCCCTGATCCCTCCGACCATGCCAGCGACTCATCGCCCGCCATCGCGCCGACCCGAGATGCGCTCCGGGCCCCTCCGCGGATTCTGTGACGCCTCACACATCCTCGGAAACGCGGCGGCCCGATCCACGGACTCCAGGGCGAAGGACTGCGATGACCTCCCGACTTGGACTTGCCATCGTATTGGCGGCCGCGCTCGCCTTCCCGGTCACCGGCTGCGTCGTGCTCGACGCGTCCCGAGGCTACTCCTACGCCAGTGGCCCGCCCCCCCACGCTCCAGCCCATGGCTACCGACGCAACCATCAGGGCCACGACCTCGTCTTCGACTCCGATCTCGGCGTGTACCTCGTCGTAGGCCTCGCGAACGTGTGGTTCCTCGATGGCGCCTATTTCCGGATCAGCGGCGACCACTGGGAAATGAGCGCCGGCACCCGCGGCCCGTGGCGCGTGGCTGCGGCGAGCACCGTTCCGGCCCGTCTCTACGCAAAGCGGCACCCCCACGGTGCTCCGCCGGGCCAAGCCAAGAAATACGGCGGCGGTAGGCAGTACTAGCGGGGCTTCGCTTCCAAGCGTCGCGCTGGATGCCTGGTCGTCGGTGCGCCGTCCGTGCGGCCTTGCTGCCACCCCGAACGCAGACCGGCATTTCTGGTGGTCCGACCGCCTGGGACCGTCGCTACGCCCACCGCGCGCTGCGTGCACCTCGGCCCCGGTGGTCCGATCGGTGACATTATCGATCGTGGGGCGCTACTTCCTCATCGGGGGCTTCGAGGGGGCTCCCAGATGCCGCGCGCATTCCTCGTCGCATGGCTCGTCACCGCACCGACTGCCCTGCTTGCGGTGCCCACCCCAGCGAGTGCCTTCGGGCACCTCTGGGAGATCAGCGAGATCTTCTCGAACGCCGACGGGACGATCCAGTTCATCGAGATGGTCTCGGAATCCACGGGCGAGAATCTGTTGTCGCGCATGTTCCTCCGCTCTGCAGAAACCGCCCAGGAGTTCCACTTTCCGGCAGATCTCATCGGCGATACGGCTAACCGGCGCCTGCTCGTAGCGACCACTGCCTTCGCTGCGCAGCCGGGAGCGGTGACCCCAGATTTCCTCATGCCGGACGGATTCCTCCGGATAGAAGGAGACACGCTCACCTTCTGGAGCGAGGCCCTACCGGGCGGGATC
>QJYK01000106.1 GCA_003248075.1 Gemmatimonadota bacterium
AGTGAAAACGTAGGCCACGGCCGTTCCGGGGCGCGTGGTCCCGGACGGAGGAGAGAGTATGCCGAAGATGAAGACGCACCGGGGTGCGGCGAAGCGCCTCAAGAGCACCGGCACGGGCCGGCTCAAGCGGCACCGGGCGAACAAGAGCCACATCCTGACGAAGAAGACGACGAAGCGTAAGCGCCGGCTGCGCCAGCCCGACCTGGTCGCGAAGTCGGACCACAAGCGCGTGATGCGCATGCTCCCCTACGGCGCCTGAGGAGGAAGAGCCATGCCTCGCGCAACGTCCGCCCCAGCGCGGAACAAGAGGAAGAAGAAGATCCTACGGGTCGCCAAGGGCTACTTCGGAGGCCGCAAGAACCTCTATCGGACCGCCAAGGACGCGGTGGAGAAGGGGTGGGAGCACGCGTATCGCGACCGGAAGAAGAAGAAGCGCAACTTCCGGGGGCTCTGGATCACCCGGATCAACGCGGCGGTCCGGGAGCACGACCTTTCGTACTCCCGGTTCATCAACGGCCTGAAGGAGGCCGGCGTCGAGATGGATCGCAAGGCGATGGCCGATCTGGCCGTGCGCAGCCCGGAAGCGTTCGCGGTGCTGGTGGAGCGGGCCAAAGAGGGACTCGCCTCCAAGAGCAACTGAGCCGGCGACGTACAGCGAAGGGGCTCGCGGTGTGCCCGCGGGCCCCTTCGTCGTTTCCGGCCGCCGCGGCTCGACTCGGCGTGGCGCCCTCCCCTTGTGCAGAGCTTCCCTAGTACCTTACGGCCTTTCCAACGACCGCGGACGGACCCCGCGCGAGCCCCCATGAGCGAGACGCAACCCATCGACGCCCTCCGGCACCTGGAGCAGGAAGCGCTCTCGGCGATCGCGGAAGCGGCCGAGGAGCGTGCCCTCGAGGAGGTGCGCGTGGCGTACCTCGGCCGGAAGGAAGGGAAGATCTCGGCGGTGATGCGTCTGCTCGGGACCGTACCGGCGGAGGAACGGCCGGCCCTGGGTCAGGAGGCGAACCGGGTCAAGGAAGCGGTCGCGCGCGCGATCGAATCCCGTGGGCGGATCCTAGCGGGGCCAGGGGGGGGTGGGCACCATGACCTCACGCTTCCGGCGCGGCGGGCGTGGAAGGGCGCGCGCCATCCCGTGACGCAAACGATCGACGACATCTGGGGGATCTTCCGGCAGATGGGCTTCACACGCGCTCGCGGCCCGGAAGCCGACAGCGAGTGGTACAACTTCGTCGCGCTGAATACGCCTCTCGACCACCCGGCCGCGGACGAGCAGGATACCCTGTACTTGGTGGACTCCGTGCTCCTGCGCAGTCACACGTCGCCGGTGCAGATGCGCACGATGGAGAAGCACGACCCGCCGATCCGTATCATCGCGCCCGGCTGGGTCTACCGTCGCGATACGTACGACGCCACGCATACCCCGGTCTTCCTTCAGATCGAGGGCCTGGTCGTGGACGAGGGGATCACCTTCGTGGACTTCAAGGCGACGCTGGCGGAATTCGCGCGTCGTTATTGGGGGCCGGATACCCAGGTACGCTTCCGCCCGTCGTTCTTCCCGTTCACCGAGCCGAGCGCCGAAGTGGACGTCAAGCGCGTCATCACCCGACCCGACGGCACCAGGCAGGAGACCGACTGGTTGGAGATCATGGGGGCCGGGATGGTCGACCCCAACGTGCTCGACAACGCGGGGTACGATTCCGAGCGCTTCACGGGTTTCGCGTTCGGGATGGGTCCGGCGCGCATCGCAAAGCTCAAGCACGGGGTCGACGACCTGCGGACCTTCTTCGACGACGACGTCCGCTTCCTCTCCCAGTTCGCCCGATGAACGTCTCGTATCGGTGGCTCCGCGACATCGTCCCGGGGCTGGAGGCGTCGCCGGAGGAAGTCGCGGTGCGCCTCGCCAGGCGGGGGGCCCCGGTCGAGGGAGCGGTCTCGCCCGGTGCGGAACTCGGCGACATCGTGGTCGGGAGGGTCGTCACGACCGGGCCGCACCCGAACGCCGACCGCCTGTCCGTTTGCACGGTGGACGCCGGGGCTGGGGTCGTGCACGTCGTGTGCGGCGCCCCGAACGTCGAGGCGGGCTCCTACTACCCCTTCGCCCCGGTGGGTGCGGTCCTCCCAGGCGAGATCCGCATCAAGAAGTCGAAGATCCGCGGCGAGGTCTCAGAGGGGATGCTGTGCTCGGCCCGGGAACTGGGGCTCGGCACGGACCACTCGGGCATCATGAAGCTCGAGGGGGACCACCGGCCCGGCGCGTCGTTCGTCGGAGCCATGGGTCTGGACGACGTGACGCTGGACGTCGAAGTGACCGCGAACCGTGGCGACCTGCTGAGCCACGTGGGCATCGCCCGTGAGCTCGCGGCCGCAGGATCGGGGAACATCCGGCTCCCATCGATCCCGGGGGATCCGGCGCTGTCGCCGACGTATGCGGAGGACGCCAGGGCGGTGCGCGTGGGAAGCGTGTCGATCACGGTCGAGGACGCGGACCTGTGCTGGCGCTATCTGGGGGCCGTGATCCGGGGTCTTTCGATCGGTCCGTCGCCGGCCTGGCTCCAGGAACGCCTCCGCGGGGCCGGAGCCCGGCCCATCAACAACGTGGTGGACGCGACGAACTACGTCATGCTCGAGCTCGGGCAGCCCCTGCACGCTTTCGATCTCCGGCGTCTGACCGGCGATGCCATCGTGGTCCGCAGGCCCCGCGACGACGAGAGGCGCTTCGTCACGTTGGACGGCGAGGAGCGTGCGCTGGGCCCGGACATGCTCATGATCTGCGACATCGAGCGCCCGGTGGCGATCGGCGGGGTCATGGGGGGGCAGAACTCCGAGGTCGAGCACGACACGGTGGACGTCCTGCTGGAGTGCGCGCTCTTCGCTCCGGCGTCGATCCGGGCGACCCGCAGGACCCTGGGCATGTCGACCGACGCGTCCTACCGCTTCGAGCGTGGAGTCGACCCGGACAGCATGCGCACGGCCCTCGAGCGGGCGGTCTCCATCATGCTGGCGACCGCCGGCGGGGCGCTCGACGGACCCGTCCTGGACGTGCATCCCCGGCGTGCCGAGCCGACGGTAGTGCCGCTCCGGCTCGCCCGCATCGAGCGCGTGCTGGGCGTTCCGTTCGACGCCGGGCGGGTGCGCGGGCTTCTGGAGCCGCTCGGGTTCACGGTCGAGGCGGAGGACGGCGAACGACTCGATTTCGGGGTGCCCGGGTACCGGAGCTACGACGTCAGCAGGGAGATCGACCTCATCGAGGAGGTCGCTCGGACGCACGGGTACGACGCGTTTCCCAGCGAGGCCGGCTCGTATCGTCCGAGCACCGTTCCCGACGATCCGATGTTCCAGCTGGAGGACGCGCTCCGGGACGCGCTCGTGGCCTTGGGCTTTCTGGAGGCCCAGACGCCCGCCTTCGTGGGCGACCTGGAGGGTGAGGTTCGGGTTGCGAACCCCCTCAACACGCAGGAGCCCTTCGTCCGGCGAGACGTCCTGCCGTCTCTCCTGCGCCGGGTGGAGTACAACCTCGCGCGGGGCAATCGCGACGTCCGACTCTTCGAGATCGCCACGTCGTTCCGCGCCGGGAACCCCGGCGGACCTCCGGTCGAGCGGAGCCACCTGGCGCTGGTCGCGACGGGGCTCCGCGAGCCGGCCCACTGGTCCGTGCCGGACGAGCCCGTGACGTTATGGGACCTGAAGTCATGGGCCGAGGAGGCCGCCCGGCTGGCCCACCCTGGCTCGAAGGTGATCCCGGCCGCAGAGGAGGAGGGACCGTTCGAGCCGGGCGGAACGTTCGCGCTTCTCGACGAGGTGGGAGCTCGGATCGGCCTCGCCGGTCGCGTCCGCCAGGACCGCGTGGACACGCCCCCTTGGGCTGAGGCGGTCTGGGGGCTCGAGATGGCACTCCCCGCGCAGGCACCGCCGCGGGCGACGCGGATCTTCCACCGACCGCCGCTCCATC
Organism: Gemmatimonadota bacterium; assembly: GCA_003248075.1. Taxonomy (GTDB): domain Bacteria; phylum Gemmatimonadota; class Gemmatimonadetes; order Longimicrobiales; family Gaopeijiaceae; genus SZUA-318. The sequence goes on from QJYK01000106.1 coordinate 3,950, forward strand.
CCCCCTCGGACCGGGACCTGGCCCTGCTCGTGGCCGATCGCACGGCGGCGGAGGAGGTCCTTTCCCTTATCCAGAGCTCCGGGGGAGAGCTGCTGGAGTCCGTGGACATCTTCGACCACTACAGAGGCGAGGGCATCCCCGAGGGGACGCGGTCGCTCGCCTTCCGCTTGCGCTTCCGAGCCGCGGACCGGACCCTGAAGGACCGCGAGGTGGATCGCGCGGTGCAGGCCATCGTTGGGCGCTTGAAGGAGGAGTTGGGTGTCGAACGGCGCGGATAGCGGTGTGTCCCAGGACCAGGCGGCCCTGAAGCGGTTGGAGCGGGCGATCACCGTTGCTCTGCGACGTCTCGAGGAGACCCGCGGAGACGCCGAGGAAGCCGAGGCCAGGAGCTCCGAATACGAGGCTCTGGTGAGGCGCTTCACCGAGGACGAGACCGAGCCCGAGCGGATGATCTCCCGGCTTCGTACCCTCGAGGCCGAGAACGACGATCTGCGGGTGCGTGTCGAGAAGGGACGAGAAGGCGTGGAACGCCTGCTCGCGAAGATCCGGTTCCTCGAGGAGCAGCGATGAGCGCCGACAAGTTCGAGCCCGTCACCGTACGGATCGCGGGCGAGGATCACACCATCCGCGCCAACGTGGAGCCCGACTACACGCGCAAGTGCGCCAGGCTCGTGGACGACCGGATCTACGAGATCCGCTCGAAGGCCCAGTTCATCGAAACCCACCGGGCCGCCATCCTCGCCGCCCTGTCCATCGCCGGGGACTACTACCAGGCGCTCGAAGACGGCGAGCGCGCCCGGCGGGACACCGCGCGCCGGGTCGAGAAGCTCGCCCGCAGACTCGAGGAGGGACTCGGCGTCCAGAACGACGGACGGGGCGCCTCACCGGGCAAGGCGTAGGCGTAGCGGGGGTTCCCGAGCTTGCGTCGGCTCAGTCCGGACGCCTATTCTCCTCCCCCATTACGAGCCGGCCGGCGTCGGTTTCATGGCCCGGGCCGGACTCGCGTTGCGTCCAATCTCGGACCCCCGTGCTGGGTTCCGGTGTCGGAGTCGATACATGAACACGCCGCTGATGGCGCTGGCCGCGGCGGCGGGGCTGATTCTCGGTGGCCTGGTGGGCTTCGTCGTTGCACGAGGTCGTGAGCGGTCCCGCCAAGAGAACGAAAAAGCGCTCGGGCGAGACGAGGCCTCCCGCGTCCTCAAGAGAGCCGAGGAAGAGGCCGAGAATCTCCGCCGTGCCGGCGAGCTGGCGGGTCGCGAGGAGGGCTTCCGTCTCCGCGAGTCGTGGGAGCGGGAAGAGACGCGGCGGCGCGAGGAGGCCGAGCGCTCGGAGCGCCGGCTCCAGGAGCGCTCGGATTCCCTGGACCGCCAGTTCGATCGCCTGAACCAGCGCGAGTCCGAGCTGGAAGGGCGCGCCGGCGAGCTCCATCGCGCCGAGGCGGAGGTCACGACGCGCGGGACCGAGGTGGCCCGTGCGGAGGACGACGTACGGCAACGCCTGGAGCAGCTGGCCGGGATGTCCGCGGCGGACGCCCTGAAGAAGCTCACGGAAGCCCTCGAGGACCAGGCCCGGGCGGACGCGGCCAACAGCATCCGGGAGATCAAGGAGCAGGCGCAGCGCGAGGCGGAGCGCGAAGCCAAGAAGATCATCGGCCTCTCGATCCAGCGGATGGCCGCGGAGCAGACGGCCGAAACCACGGTCTCCGTGGTCCAGCTCCCCTCGGACGAGATGAAGGGGAGGATCATCGGCCGTGAGGGGCGGAACATCCGGGCCTTCGAGCAGGCGACGGGCGTCGACGTGATCATCGACGACACGCCGGAGGCGGTGGTGCTGTCCGCCTTCGACCCGGTCCGCAGGGAAGTCGCCCGCCTGGCGCTCGAGGCCCTGATCGAGGACGGGCGCATCCACCCCGGTCGCATCGAGGAAACGGTCCAGAAGGCGTCGGTCGAAGTCGACGAGGGCATGGTGAGCGCCGCCGAGGAGATCCTCTACGAGCTGGGGATCCACAACGTGCATCCGGAGATCGTGAAGACCCTCGGGCGCCTCCGCTTCCGCACGTCGTACGGCCAGAATCAGCTCCAACACGCCAAGGAGGTGGCCTTCCTCGCCGGCAACATGGCGGCGGAGATGGGTCTGGACGTCCAGGCCGCCAAGCGGGCCGGGCTGCTCCACGACGTGGGGAAGGGGATGACCCACGAGCACGAGGGGACGCACGTCGAGCTCGGCTACCGCCTGTGTAAGAAGCACGGCGAGTCCGAGCTCGTCCTCAACGCGATCCGGGCCCACCACGACGAGGAGCCGCACTTCTTCGCCGAAACCTTCCTGGTCACGGCGGCGGACGCGATCAGCGGATCGCGCCCGGGGGCGCGTCGGGAGATGTTCGAGGGCTACGTCAAGCGCCTGGAAAAGCTCGAGGAGATCGCGATGGAGCATCCCGGGGTGGAGCGCTGCTTCGCCATCCAGGCCGGCCGGGAGCTCCGCGTGATGGTCGAGCCCGAAAAGGTGGGGGACGGGGAGATGGCCCAGATCTCCGAGGCGGTGGCGCGGAGGATCGAGAGCGAGCTCCAGTATCCGGGCCAGATCAAGATCGTCGTCGTCCGCGAGACGCGCGCCATCGATTTCGCGCGTTGAAGCGGACCTCGACCGGAGGCGATCGCCGGTCGGTGGATCGAGCCCGTCCGACGACCCCGCAGGTGTTACTTTTCGGCCCCAGGCGGCCGTAGACACCGAACCCGCGGATCACCGCATGAGCGCGCAGATCATCTCAGGCAAGGACATTTCGGCGGAGATCCGCTCGGAGCTGGCGGAGCGCGTGGCGGCCCTGGCCCGGGACCACGGCGTCGTACCCGGCCTCGCCACGGTCCTGGTGGGCGAGGATCCCGCATCCGAGATGTATGTCGGGATGAAGAACCGGGCCGCAGGGGCCCTGGGCATCCACTCCAGGCAGATCACGCTCCCCGCCGGGACGCCCGAGGAGGAGCTGCTGGGCCTGGTCGTCGGGCTCAACGCCGACCCGGACATCCACGGCATCCTCGTCCAGCTCCCCCTCCCGGACCGAATCGACGAAGCGAAGGTGATCGAGTCCATCCACCCCTCCAAGGACGTGGACGGCTTCCACCCCATCTCGGTGGGCCGCCTGGCCACGGATTCCGGGGCGTTCTTCGCGCCGTGCACGCCTGCCGGCGTCATCGAGATGCTCCTGCGCAGCGGCCACGACCCCGCCGGAAAGCACGTCGTGGTCGCGGGGCGGTCGAACATCGTGGGCAGACCGCTGGCGTCGCTGCTGCTGCGGAAGTCCAGGGGAGGGAACGCGACCGTCACGGTGTGCCACTCCCGGACCCCGGACCTCGGAGCCGTGACGCGCACCGCGGAGATCCTGGTGGTGGCGATCGGACGACCCGAGATGGTCACGGCGGACATGGTGGCGCCCGGCGCCGTGGTCATCGATGTGGGCACCCATCGCGTCGACGACCCGTCCTCGGAGCGCGGCTACCGGGTGTGCGGGGACGTGCTCTTCGACGAGGTCAAGGAGGTGGCGTCGGCGTTGTCCCCATCGCCGGGCGGCGTCGGCCCCATGACCATCACGATGCTCCTGTCGAACACGGTAGAGTCGGCGTCGCGGTCCGTCGTCGGGCGCTGAGGCGGGGAGCTTCGTGGCCGACGACCTGAGCCTGGACCTCTTCGACCCTCGTCCGGACGAGCCGGAGCCACCCCCGCCCCCGCGCGACGAGCCCAGGGTCTGGTCGGTGTCCCAGGTCAACCGGGCGGTGCGGGCACTCCTGGAGGGCACCGTGGAGGCGCTGTGGGTCGGCGGCGAGGTGGGCAACTGGACCCGCTCCCGGGCCGGGCATTGCTACTTCACCCTCAAGGACGACCGGGCCCAGCTGCGATGCGTCCTCTGGCGCACCGAGGCCGAGCGGCTTCCCGCCGAGCCGCAGGACGGCATGAGCGTGCGGGTCTTCGGCGCCCTGACGCTCTACGAGGCCCGTGGGGAGTACCAGCTGTCGGTGCAGCGCCTCGAGGCGGAGGGCGCGGAGGGGTTGTGGCGGCTCGCCTTCGAGAAGCTGCGCAAGAAGCTCGAAGGGGAGGGGCTGCTGGACCCGGCGCGTCGTCGGAGGCTCCCCAGATTCCCCAAGACGATCGGGGTCGTCACGTCCACCAGCGGCGCGGCGTTGCGGGACATCCTGAGCGTGCTCAGGCGTCGGGCGCCCTGGGTGCGGGTCGTGGTCGCCGGTGCCCGCGTCCAGGGCGAGGGCGCGAGCCGGGACGTCGCACGCGCCCTCCACGCGCTCGCCGCGAGCGGGCTGTGCGACGTGATCATCGTCGGTCGCGGCGGCGGGTCGCTGGAGGACCTGTGGGCGTTCAACGAGGAGCCGGTGGCACGCGCGATCGCCGGCAGCCCCGTGCCGGTGGTGTCGGCGGTGGGGCACGAGGTGGACGTCACGATCTCGGACCTGGTGGCGGACGTGCGGGCGCCCACCCCGTCGGCCGCGGCCGAATCCGTCGCCCCCGATCGGGCCGCCGTCCTGGCACAGCTCCGCGGCGTGCCCGCGAGGTTGACGCGGGGGCTGCGGGGAACGATGGAACGCCGCGCGGCGCGCCTTGCGGAGTCCCTGGGGCGCCTCACCCGCGGTGTCGAGCGGATCCTGGGTCCGCTCCGGCAGGCGGTGGACGGGGCGGCCCAGCGGCTCGAGCGGGGCATGAGCCGGGCGATCGAGCGCCGGGGCGCGCGGGTCGCCGCCCTGGCCGGCCGGCTGGCCGCGCTGTCGCCCCTGGCCATCCTGGAGCGAGGCTATTCGGTGGCGCGCACGCCGGGCGGCCGGGTCCTGCGGCAGGTGGAGGACTTCGCGCCCGGCGCTACCTTCCACTTGCGCGTCGTGGACGGGACCGTGGCCTGCGAAACCGTCGCCCCCCTGGACAGCGAGGACACGTGAAGGAGAGCGAATCGACGCGGCCCGAGGACGCCCTGCCCGAGGGGAGCCTGGAGGAGGGTCTCAAGCGGCTGGAGGAGATCCTCGGACAGCTCGAGGCCGACGAGGTCGAGCTGGAGCGGGCGCTGGCCCTTTTCGAGGAGGGCGTGCGCCTGGTGCGGGGCGCCGAGCGCGTCCTGTCGACGACCACACTCCGGGTCGAAGAGCTGCTCGCCACCGGCGGAACGGTCCCCCTGGACGAGGACGAGGCGGTTTGACCCGGACCCTGGACCTCCAGGCCTACCTGTCCGCGGAGCGCGCGTCGGTGGAGCGGGCGCTCGCGCGTGCCGTGGCCCGCATCGCCGGGATGATCGATCCGGACGCGGCGGCGGCGCTCGCGCACGGGGTGCTGTCCGACGGGAAGCGGCTCCGGCCCATCCTGTGCAGCACCGCCTACCGGGCGTGCGGTGGGGAGGTTTCCGACGCCAGCTACGACCTGGCCGCGTCGCTCGAGCTCGTGCACGCCTACTCGCTCATGCACGACGATCTGCCGTGCATGGACGATGCTGAGCTGCGCCGCGGACGCCCCACGACGCATACGGTGCACGGCGAGGAGGTGACGATGCGCGCCGGGGCCGCGCTCATCCCCGCCGCGGCGGCGCAGGCCTGGCGGTCGGCGGTGGCGCTGGGCTGCTCGACGGCGCGTGCCCGGGCGGTCGTCGGCGCTCTGCTCGAAGCTGCCGGAGCGGGAGGAATGGTGGGGGGCCAGTGGATCGACCTGGAGGGGGAGGGAGCCGCGCTGGGCTCGGAGCAGCTCGACGACCTGCACCGGAGGAAGACCGGCGCGCTGCTCACCGCCTCCCTGAGGTTGGGCTCCCTCGCTGCCGGGGCGATGCCCTCCGTCCTGACCGCGATGGAGCGGTACGGGGCCGCCGTCGGGCTGGCCTTCCAGATCGCCGACGACATCCTCGACGCCACGCAGCCCGCCGACGTCCTCGGCAAGAACCCCTCGGACGCGCTCCTCCACAAGTCGACCTACGTGTCGCGCCACGGCCTGGCGGCGGCTCGGCGACTCGGCGAGGAGCAGGTGCGCCAGGCCGTCGGCGAGCTCCGCGGCGTGAGGCTGGACGCCCCGGAGCTCGAGGCCATCGCGCGCTACGTCATGACGCGCTCGCGCTGAGCCCGAAGCCAGTGCGGTCTCGGGCGACCCGGAAGGCTGTGCGGCGGCGGGCCTTGGGATATCTTTACGGCTCACGGACACGAACGAAAAAGGAGTGATCCGGTGTCATTTCTGGATCGGATCCGGGACCCCAGGGACCTGCGTGCGCTGCCCCAGGGCGAGCTTCGCCGTCTGGTTGACGAGGTGCGCCAGCGTCACATCGACGTCGTGTCGCAGAAGGGTGGGCACTTCGGCGCCAGCCTCGGCGTGGCCGAGCTCACCGTCGCGCTCCACTACGTGTTCGAGACTCCACGGGATCAGATCGTCTGGGACACGGGCCATCAGGCCTACATCCACAAGATCCTGACCGGGCGCAACGACCGGCTCCCGAGCATCCGGCAGCTGGGCGGCCTGGCGCCGTTCCTGCGAAGGGACGAGTCGGAGTACGACGCCTTCGGGGCGGGGCACGCCTCGACGTCGATCTCGGCCGCCTGGGGCATGGCCGTCGGGCGTGACCTCATGGGCGAGGACTTCCGCGTCGCGGCCATCATCGGTGATGGCGCCATGGGCTGTGGCCTGGCATACGAAGCGCTGAACAACGCGGGACATACGAAGCGCGACTTCATCGTGGTTCTCAACGACAACGACATGTCGATCGCGCCCGCGGTGGGCGCGATGAACAAATACCTGACCGGCATGATCACCAATCCCGCCTACAACAAGGCGCGCAACCTGGTGAAGGAGATCCTGCACCGGGCCCCCAGCAGCATCGGGGGGGTCATGGAGGAGGTCGCCGGCCGCCTGGAGGAGAGCGTGAAGCACATGCTCACCCCCGGGCTCATCTTCGAGGAGCTCGGCTTCCGCTACGTGGGGCCGGTCGACGGGCACGACGTGGACGCCCTGGTCGAGACCCTCGGGCGGGTCCGGACGATGAAAGGGCCGATCCTGGTGCACGTGCTCACGCAGAAGGGGAAGGGCTTCGTCCCGGCGGAGGCGGACCCGTGGACCTGGCACGCCTCGGGGCCTTTCGACAAGGTCACGGGCAAGGGCACAAAGGGCGGCGGCGGGCTCCCTCGGTATCAGAAGGTCTTCGGCCAGGGGCTCGTGGAGCTGGCCGACGCCGATCCGCGCGTCGTCGCGATCACGGCGGCCATGCCCGACGGGACCAGCACGGACATCTTCCAGAAGGCGCATCCCGACCGGTACTTCGACGTCGGCATCGCCGAGGGGCACGGCGTGACCTTCGCGGCCGGCCTCGCCACGCGCGGCATCAAGCCGATCGTCGCCATCTACTCGACGTTCCTGCAGCGCGCGTTCGACAACATCGTGCACGACGTGGCCCTGCAGGGGCTTCCCGTCGTGTTCGGGATGGACCGGGCGGGCATCGCCGGTGAGGACGGCCCCACGCATCACGGCACGCTGGACATCGTATACATGCTGGGGGTCCCGGGGATGACCGTGACGGCTCCCAAGGATGGATCGGAGATGCTGGCTCTGTTGCGCCTGGCCACCCAGCGCCACGACGGACCCTGGAGCGTGCGCTGGCCCCGCGACGCAGTGCCGGACCCTGTTCCGTCGCTGGCGGACATCCCCCCGGTGGAGCCCCACACCTGGGAGATCCTGCGCAACGGACCCGACGCGGTGATCCTCGCGGTCGGGACGATGGTGCACGCCGCCCTGCGGGCCGCGGAGCAGCTGGGGATGGAGGGGATCCGGTGCACCGTGGTGAACTGCCGGTTCCTGAAGCCGTACGACCGCGCGGTCTTCGAGGAGATGGTGCGGAGCCATCCGGTGGTCGTGACCGTGGAGGAGGGCCAGGTCACCAACGGCTTCGGGGCCTTCCTGTCGCGGGAGCTCGACGCGCTCGGGCCGGACCGTCGACCCCTCATGTCCGCGCTGGGAATCCTCGACGGCTTCATCCAGCACGGCGCGCGGGGCGCCCTGCTCGCCGAGATCGGGCTCGATGCCGAGGGCATCGCGGAGCGCGTCCGCACCCTGGTCGCGTCGCGGGAGGGCAGCGTCGTCCGATGACGTCCGGGCGGCAGCGCGAGCCGCTCCGAGGCCCCTTCGCCTCGCTGGGCGTGGTCGTGAGGCGTCAGCGACCCGATGCCCGCGGCGCGCTCGAGGGGGTGAGCCGGGTGTGCGCCGCCCGGGGGGTACGGCTCTTCGTCGACCCTGACGACCTCGACGTGGCCCCCGAAGGAACGCCCGCGCTCGACCTGGATCGCGACCCGGTCGACGCGATCGTCGCGCTGGGCGGCGACGGCACGCTCCTGAGGGCCGCGCGGCTGGTCAACGAGCGCGACATCCCGGTCTTCGGCGTCAACCTGGGACAGCTGGGCTTCCTGACCACGACCGCCGAGGCGGACCTGGAGGCGGGGCTCGGGCGCGTGCTGGACGGAGGGGGGATCCTCGATCGGCGCCTGACTCTGGAGGCCCACATCATCGGCGACGGAGGGACGTCCGTGGGGCACGCCGCCCTCAACGACGTCGTGGTGCACAAGCCCGGAGCGGCGCGCATGTGCGCGCTCGACCTCTCGGTCGGCGAGGGGGACGCCCGCGACCACATCGGGAGCTTCTCCGCCGACGGCGTCATCATCGCCACGCCCACCGGCTCGACGGCCTACTCGCTGTCGGCGGGGGGACCCATCGTCTCGCCCGAGATGGAGTGCCTGGTGATCACGGCGATCTGCCCGCACTCGCTCGCCGTGCGCCCCCTGGTCGTCCCGGCACACGCGCCGATCACGGTGCGAGGCCTCGATCCGACCCAGTCGCTCCAGGTCACGCTCGACGGCCAGATCGAGCATCCGATCGGACCCGGCGAGAGCCTGCGTGTCGCGCCCGGCCGTCATCAGGTCGCCCTGGTCCGGCTCCCGGGCCAGACGTTCTTCGGAACGATGCGGCGCAAGCTCAACTGGGCGGCGCGACCCCCGGAGCGGGCCTGACCGCCCCCACGCGGCCATTGAGGCGCCCGCACGGTCGGAGGTAGCTTCGGGACCCATGCTCGTCGAACTGCGCATCCGCGACTACGCGGTGGTCGAGGACCTGACCCTCGAGCTCGGCCCCGGCCTGAACGCCCTCTCCGGGGAAACGGGGGCGGGCAAGTCCATCATCGTGGGCGCCCTGTCCCTGCTCCTGGGAGAGCGCGCGTCGTCCGGCGTGGTACGCTCGGGCGCCGACCGTGCCACCGTCGAGGCGGTCTTCGACGTGTCGGGGCGGTCCGACCTCGAGCGGCGCCTCGACGAGCTCGGGTATGCAACGGAGGAGGGCCATCTCCTCCTGCGTCGGGAGGTGGCGGCCGAGGGTCGCAACCGCGCCTGGGTCAACGGCTCTCCGGCCACCGCGGCCATCGTGGGGGAGCTGGGGAACGCGCTGGTCGACCTGCACGGCCAGCACGAGCACCAGACGCTGCTGCGGGGGGCCGAGCAGCGGCGCATCCTGGACGCCTTCGCGGGCGTCCAGGGTCAGGTCGACGAGATCGGCGAGCTGCACGCTCGGGTCCGGTCGCTCGTCGGGGCGATCGAGGAGCGCGACGCCAGGCGTCGCGAGGTGGAGAGCAGGGCCGACTTCCTGCGCTTCCAGCTCGGCGAGATCGAGGGGGCGCGGGTGTCGTCCGGGGAGGACGAGGCGCTCGAGCTGGAGGGTAGGCGCCTGGAGCACTCGGAGGAGCTGACGCGCGGCGTCGGGGCGCTCCACGACGCGCTCTACGCCGGCGAGGATGCGGTGGCCGACCGCTTGTCCGCGGCACGTCAGCAGCTGGCCCGGCTCGCCCGGATCGACCCGGAGCTGGAGGAGCTGTCCACGCGGCTGTCCGACGCCTACCACGCGGTGGAGGATGCGGGGCGTCGGCTCGGCGACTACGCTGCCTCCGCGGAACACGACCCGGCTCGCCTGGAGCAGATCCGACGGCGACTCGATGCGCTCTTCCGGCTGAAGCGGAAGTACGGTCCGGAGCTCGACGACGTGCTCGCCACGGGGCAGCGCGTCCGTGAGGAGCTCAAGGGGCTCGAGGATGCCGACCACGACCTGGAACGCCTCGAGCGGGAGCGCGACGCCGCGCAGACGGCGCTGAAGGTGGCGGCGCGGGCCGTGTCCGAGCGGCGCCGTCAGGCCGCCGAGCGCCTCGGCGACCGGGTGGGGACGACGCTACCGGAGGTCGGCCTGGCGGGCGCGCGCTTCGAGGTTCGGCTGCGGGCCCTGGAGGAGGTGGCTTCCTCGGGCGCCGAGGCGGTCGAGTTCCTGGTGACCACGAACCCGGGATTCGATCCGATGCCCCTGGCACGGATCGCGAGCGGCGGAGAGCTGTCCCGGGTGATGTTGGCGCTCAAGGCCATCCTCGCCGACGTCGACCGGGTGCCCGTCCTCGTGTTCGACGAGATCGACGCGGGGATCGGCGGGATGGTGGCCACGGCGGTCGGGCGCAAGCTCGCGGAGGTGGCCGAGCGCCATCAGGTCTTCGTGGTCACGCACCAGGCACAGATCGCCTCCCGGGCGGACGCGCACCTGCTGGTGGAGAAGGACGAGACCGAAGGTCGGGCCGTCACGGGAGTCCGCGCGCTGGGGGGCGAAGCCCGCATCCACGAGGTCGCGCGCATGCTCGGCGGGGATCCCGACTCCGCCACCTCCCGCAAGCACGCCCGGGAGCTGCTGGCGGCCCGGTGACGCGTCCGAGTCAGCTCCCCCAGAGACGTCGGTAGAGGCTGACGGCGAGCTCGAGACGCGTGGTCTTGGGCGCGCTTCCTCCCGATCCGCTCACCGCGCTGGACCAGCGGGCACCGACCTCCACCGGCGTGCGCGTGCGGCCCAGGGCCCACGACAGCACCGTGGAATAGCGGAGCCCGACCGCGATCTCCTGAACGGTCGCCTCGGTTTCCGCCTCGAGCTCCGAAGTGTCGATCTCCGGCAGCGTGTCGCCTTCGGGGCGGAAGACCTCGTAGGTGTCCGCCGACTTGTGCAGGCGGCGGAAGTCGACGGCCAGCGCGAGGTCCTCCGTGAGCCTCAGCCTCGGGGAAGCTTCCAGGAACAGGTACGCTCCGGGCGTCCAGCGAACGCTGTGGGCGCGCGTGATGGGCACCAGCACCTGCTCGTGGGGAGCGACGCGTCTCACGAGGGTCCTCGCCCGCTGCGTTCCGTAGCGTGCTCCCAGGCTCAGACCGAGCCAGCGGCCCAGGCGCAGGGCGGCGTCGCCGCGACCCTCGATGTCCATCTGGCCGTCCCCGGAGCCGATGTCGAGAAAGACGGACGGGTCGTCCACCGTGCCGGTGGGCAGACGGACGGTGGCGCCGCCGCTCAGAGTGACGCCGAAGCCCGAGCCCCCAGCGGACTCCGACGGCGTCGTGTCGAGGAGCCGTACATCAGCGCTGAGCTCCACGTCGCCCAGCGTCCACAGACCCGGAATCCCGCGCAGCTCGTTGGCCTGGTATCCCGATCCGAAACGCGCCGGCAGCTCAAGGAACCCCTGCTCGTCCAGGATCGACTGGGCGAAGACCATCGGGACGCCCACGCCGCTGAGGCCGGCGGCCGCCAGGTCGGCGTTCAGCGCCGCGAGGGCGCCCTGAAGCCCGACCCCCATCGGCGAGCCCCCGACCGGGAAGAACACGGACGCACCGTAGGCGGTGCGCGTCAGATCGAGAAAGCCCGTCGTCCGCGCCGACAGGGCCTGCGCCTGGTCACACGCGGGGCCGGGATCCACGGCGCAGACCGAGGCCGCGTGGGCCGCCGCCGCATCGGCGGTCGCGGACAGGCGGTCGAGCAGCGTGGTCACGGCCTGCTCGCCTTCGGCGGCAGGGTTGAGACCGAGCGCGCCGGCCGAGTCGGGCCGGAACGAGACGTCCAGGGCGGTGTTCGTCTTCACGTACGGGACGACGGCTCCCACGGTGAGCCAGCCGAGCACGCCCACGCGTACGCCCAGGTCCCACCGGGTCACGTCGTGGGCGACATCCGCCGACGTGGATCCGAGGGTCGCCTGGTAGCCGGGGATGCCGCTCAGCTCCCGGAGGCTCTCCTCGAGGGTCGTGAGGCCCGGAAAGAGCGTCTTGCCCGTCGGATCGGTCAGGTCCGAGCCGAGCTCTTCCACCACGTCCGCGCCGGAAACCAGACCGAATCTCGAGTGCCACGACGTGAACGACGGAACCGCATCGAGGCGGACATGCCCCCGCGGCACCAGCGGCGAGACCATGGTCTGGGCGCCGGCCGGCAGCCCCAAGGCCAGGCCCCCCAGGGCGCCCGCCACGCACCGGCGCCGGGCGCGCCGCGGGGCCGGGCGGCCTGCGCGCGCGGGTCCGGATGAGGGTCGTCGCAGGGGCATGCGTGGGCTTGTGGAAGCGATGGGTGCGAAAGCCGGGAAGCCCCGGCGGAGGCGAAACATACAGGCCTGGACACCTCCGAGGAACACGGTGCCCGGAGCCACCCGGAGCGCTTGACCACCCCAGGGGGCGTCTCTACCTTCTTAAACCACAGCACATGCGGGAATAGCTCAGTTGGTAGAGCACAACCTTGCCAAGGTTGGGGTCGCCGGTTCGAGTCCGGTTTCCCGCTCTCCGGGGGGCGGCGTCGGAAGCCCGATGCTGCCCCTCTTCTGTTCGGCGCCGTAGCCAAGCTGGTAAGGCAGAGGACTGCAAATCCTCGATCCCCGGTTCGAGTCCGGGCGGCGCCTCTGAAGAAGCCCCGGTGCCATTTCGGCGCCGGGGTTTCTTCTCGGGTTCCCGAGCCCGGACGAGAACCGCAGGTTCGAGCCGAGCGGCCACAGACGGACTCGAAGAGCTTCGTGCCGTCCGCGAGACGAGCGAGGCGAGACAATCCCGACTTCCGCGGTGCGGCCCATCCCGAGTCTCGCCGCAGCTCAGTCCGGGAGGCGCCTCTGGGGTTTCCTGGGGTTTTCCACACCCCCATGGGCACAAATCGGGGCACATGGTCACAAGAAACTAGCCCGCTGTGCCCGACCGAGGGCTGCTGTCGAGCGGCTCCACGAGCTCCAGCAGGTCGCTGTCGACCATGTGTTCATAGTCGAGCGTCGTCTTGATGTCGGAGTGCCCCCTCGCCCGCTGGACCT
>QJYK01000332.1 GCA_003248075.1 Gemmatimonadota bacterium
TGGACGGAGGCTACCTCGTGTACCTCTCCATGGGGGGAGACCTCCTCGCCGCTCCCGTCGACGTCCCCAGCAGGCGTGTCGGTCGGTCCGTCCGGATGGTGACCGGCCTGGACCGGAGTGCGTATTTCGGGTTCGGGAGTTACGGCCTGTCGAGCGGCGGGACGCTGGTCTACGCCCTGGGCACGAACCGCGCCGTGGGCAACCTGGTGGCCACCGACGGCCGGTCCGTCGACACGCTCGCCGTCGGGCGCGATGCGTTCCACCTCTTCGCCATGAGTCCCGATGGGCGGCGGCTCGCTGCCGTGGTCGATGGGCTTCAGGCGCAGGAGCTCCGGATCTACGACCTGCTCTCGGGGGACCATCAGGTGTGGGCGCGACGACCCGTGATCCATCAGCCCGTGTGGAGCCCTCGGGGGGACCGTCTGCTGTTCAGCGGGCTGGATTCCGTCTTCGTCGGCGACCCCGATCGGTCGGCGCCGCCGGAGCTGGTGGCCCTGGCTGCGGGCCAGGAGTTCGAGGCCTTCACCTGGATCAACCCGGATCGGGTCATCGGCGGCTTCTGGTCCACTTACCGGGCCATGTCGCTGGATCTGACGAAACGGCCCGCCGAGTGGGATACCCTCGCCACCGACGCCACCTTTGCGGCGGCCTCGCCGGACGGCCGTTGGCTCGCCTACAACGACGTGGACCTCTCGGCCGTCTGGCTCGCGCCGCTACCGTCCGGGGGGCAGCGCTATCAGGTAGCCTCGGGCTCCGCGGACGAGCCGCACTGGCTCGACGACCGTGAGCTCACATACAAGTCGTGGGGTGGCGTGGACAACTATGAAATAACCATGGTTCGAGCGAGCGTCGACACGTCGAGCGGCACCCCCGTCGTCACCCGGCGCACCTGGATGGATTTGCCCGGGTTCATCGACACCGCAGGCGAGTCCTACCAGCTCACGCCGGACGGACGCGTGCTCTACGTGCGCGGGACAGGCGACGAGCCGAAGCGCTACCTCCGCGTGATTCCGGACTGGGTGACGATGATGAAGCGCGCCGTGGACGAGGCCAACCGATGACCGACCCAGTCGCGACCCAGCTCGGCGCGGCTCTGGCCCACCGCTACCGCATCGAGCGCGAGCTCGGCGCAGGCGGCATGGCCACCGTCTATCTGGCCGACGACCTCAAGCACGACCGCAAGGTCGCGATCAAGGTGCTGCGCCAGGACGTGGCACAGACCGTGGGCGCGGAGCGGTTCCTCCAGGAGATCCGCCTCGCTGCGAGCCTCTCGCACCCCCACATCCTCCCGCTGTTCGACTCGGGTGAGGCGGGCGGACTCCTGTACTACGTGATGCCCAATGCCGAAGGGCAGTCCGTGCGCGAGCAGCTCGACGATGGGGGCCCGCTTCCGGTGGCCACGGCTGTGCGCATCACCCGGGAAGTCGCCGAGGCCCTGGACTACGCCCATCGTCGCGGCGTGGTGCACCGCGACATCAAGCCCGAGAACATCATGCTCCTCGAAGGGCATGCGATGGTCGCCGACTTCGGCATCGGGAAGGCGCTCGGCGTCGCGGAGGTCGAAACCCTCACGC
>QJYK01000130.1 GCA_003248075.1 Gemmatimonadota bacterium
GAAGAAGCGGACACGGGCGGCAGCGTCAGGGTAGGAGGCCTCGGGCAGGTCCACGAATGCCGTCATGAGGCCGGCGGGATCGAAGCCCAGGTCCCGCGTCTGCAGGTTGATGATCGTGCGGGTCAGCAGTCCGGCCACCACCATGAGCGTGAGCGCCAGCGACACCTGGGCCCCGGCCAGGACCGCGCGCGTGCGGCGACCCGAACGGCCGCCGCCCGTGCTGCGCGCTTCCCTGAGCGCGCCCATGGCGCCCAGCGTGGCTCTCAGCGCCGGGAGACCTCCGAACAGGAGGGGCGCCCCCAGCGCCACCAGGAGCGTGAATCCCAGGACCCTGCCGTCGAGCTCGGCCATCATGAAGAGCTCTTCCTGTCCGTTGGACACCCGTACGAGGAAGTCGAGGAGCGCGCGGGCGAGGCCGAGGCCGATCCCACCCGCGACCAGGGAGATCACGAGGTTCTCGGTCAGGAGCTGTCTCACGAGGCGACCTCGTCCCGCACCGAGCGCGCCGCGCACCGCGAGCTCGGTCCCCCGGGCGGAAGCACGTGCCAGCAGCATGTTCGCCACGTTCGCGCAGGCGATGAGGACCACGGCGGTCACCGTGAGGATCAGCATGAGCATGATGATCTTGCCCTCATCGCCGAGGAGCGAGGTCATGACCGGCGCGGACCAGAGCTCCCAACCCGCGTCCGTCTCGGGATGCTCTGCGGCGAGGGCGCTGCCGACGGCGGCGACCTCCTGCGTGGCGCGCTCCTGTGTCACCCCGGGGGCGAGTCGCGCCGTCACGAAGAGCTCCCGCTGGTCCCGAGACGGCTCCGTGCGATCGAGGACGAGCGGCGTCCAGACCTGTGCACGCCCGAAGTCCGCGAAGCCCATGTCCGGACTGGTCACACCCACCACCGTATGGGCGACCCCATCCAACCTGAGCGTGGAGCCGATGACGTCGGGCCTACCGGCGAAGCGACCCTGCCAGAACGGATAGGAGATCAGGGCGACCGGCGGCGCACCGGGTTGGTCCTCGCCGGGGGCGAACGAACGGCCCAGCACGGGGGGAAGGCGCCAAAGGTCGAGCATGTTCGCCGAGATGCGGTACCCCGTGATGCGCACCGGCTCGCCGTCGCCCGTCAGGACGTATTGCTCGTTCGCGAGCGCCGCCATGGCCTCGAAGGATGCCGCCCGCTCCTCGAGGTCCAGGAATCCGGGGATGGAGACGCTCCCCTGGTCGATGCCGAGCGCGCGGTTCACTCCCCGAACCACCGCCACGGTCTCCGCGTCGCGCATCGGGAGATCGGCGAAGACGATCTCGCTGACCAGGCTGAAGATCGCGGAGTTCACGCCGATGGCGAGGGCGAGCGTTCCCGTGGCGACCACGGCGAACGCCGGGGCGCGCCTGAGCGCGCGAAGGGTGTAGCGCAGATCCTGCACGAGTCCCGACACGGCCCCTCCCCGGACGCCCGTTCACGGCTTGCTGACTTCGTGGCAGCCCTACGTGACCGTTCCGGCGGGGGTTTCTTCCCTAAGAGATTCGGATCTGGAACCTGAACAGGCGTCCCGGCCGCGGCAGCCCGCACTGATCGTACAGCGCCGTGTCGGTCAGGTTGTCGACGGATGCACGCGTCTCGATGTTGCGCCCTACTCCACCACGTCCCACGCGCCACACCTTCGACAGGATCGCGTTGAGCCAGGTGCCCCCGTCGAGGCGCACGTCCGCCGCCGTGTCCAGGTCCTGACAGAACTGGGGGCCCGTGTACTCGGCCTCGGCCGTGGCCGCGAAGCCTCCGCCCACGGGAAAACGCACGTACGCGCTCCCCGCCCGCTCCGGGACGTTCTCGGGCTCGGCCGTCGCCGACGTCGCGGGATCCCGGAGCTCGACCTTCTGGAGCGTCAGGTCCCCGCCCACGGCCAGCCCCCCGAAGGTCTGGGACACGAGGATCTCGAGGCCGGTGCTCGTGAGCTCCTCCGAGTTCACGCGCATACGGCGTCGGTCCGGAAGCGTGATGCGTCGGATCGCGTCGGTGAGCTGGTGATGGAAGCCGACCACCTGGAGGTCGCCGTTTCCGACGCGCGTGGTCACGCCCGTCTCGAACGCGAGCAGATGCTCCGGCGTCAGGTCCGGATTCGGCACGAAGCGGCTCAGGGACTCCGAATAGGTCTCGCGGAGCGCGGGAAAGCGGCCACGGCGGCTCACCCCCGCGTGGATCAGCGCCGAGCCGTCGGCGACGAGGGCCGACAGGCCCACCCGGGCGCCCCAGTCCTCGACCGTACCGAGGGACTCCAGCCCGCCGGTCTTGGGTGTGGTCCCCCGATCGTAGGCACCGCCCAAGCTCAGGCGCACGTTCTCGAGCGCACCGCCACGCTCGGTCAGCCGCACCACGGTCTCGGCTCCGAGGCTCAGAAGCCGCTGCTCGTACTCCGCCAGCACGCCGTCGACGGTCTCGTCGTGGTTGATGTCGGCGAACGTGAGAGAGGAGCGTAGCTCGGCGCTCCCACCCAGCGTGTGGTCGCCGAGCAGGCGGAGGGTGAGCGTGCGGTCGTCGCCGTCCTCCGTCCCCTCGACCTGGTCGTAGGCGCGCGTCGCGTAGGAGCGGACCTCGGTCCGCCCCACGTCGATGCCCACGCTGGCCTCCAGGTCACCGACGCCGAGGCCCGTCGATTGGTGACCCGTCCCGCCGGTGACGGCCATGATGGTCCGGCTCACGTGCGGATACCGCCACAGGCGCGGCTCGGACGAGCCGAGCTCCGCGGCGATGCCGCGCTCGGCCTTGTGACTGACGACGGAGAGGCCGCCCCAGGCGCCGCCGTCCGACACGTACCGGAACCCGATGAACCCGTCGAGGTTCTGGAGGTCGGTGTTCAGGCGAAGGTCGTCCCCCGTCGGCACGGGCTCGGCGACACCGTCCGCCAGGGGGGATCCCGGTGAGTCACGGAAGCCCGCGCCCACGCGAACGACCCCCCGGCCGCTGGTGGTCTCGAAGGGCGCCGTGAGCGACGCGGCGGTCCCATAGCCGCCGACTCCATCCACCATCGCCGAGAAGGAGCGGGCGGGCTGCCAGGGAAGCCGGCTGCTCCCGACGACGTTCATCTCGACCACTCCGCCCAGGACGTTCGGCCCGTGCAGGATCGAGGACAGGCCGCGCACGAACGTCACCTCGTTCGCCGCATCGGCGGGGAGGACCGACACGTCGGTGCGCGCGTCCCATCCCAGGGTGAGCGGCACGCCGTCGAAGAGGACGGCGACCTGACGCGACTCCGAGCCGCGCACCGAGATCTCCGCCTGCCCCCGCGAGTTCGTGCGCACGTGCACCATGGGGATCGCCCGCAGGACCTCCTCGGTCGTCGCGGCCGGGGGCACGCGCAACGAGTCCAGGGTCACCTCGACGGCGCTCGCACCGCCGACAGTCGTGACCGGCCGCTCCGCCTGGATGCGGATCCCTTCGATACGGAAGACGGTGGTGTCGGCGCGGGTGGTATCCTGCTGGGCGTCTACGTCGCCCGGGACCACCAGGGCGAGCAGCGCCAGCGGCCAACCTCCGATTCCGGCACTCGACCTCATCCCG
This sequence comes from Gemmatimonadota bacterium, assembly GCA_003248075.1. Taxonomy (GTDB): domain Bacteria; phylum Gemmatimonadota; class Gemmatimonadetes; order Longimicrobiales; family Gaopeijiaceae; genus SZUA-318. The sequence goes on from QJYK01000130.1 coordinate 3,555, forward strand.
ATCGTCTCCGCATTTCGGGTCACTGGGTTCCTTCGGGGGACACGCCGAGGGGGAGCCCCGTTGAGGCTCAACCCCCCGTCTTCGGACGCATGAGGGTCTGGAACGCGGCGTCACCGGCCACCGGCAGGAGCTCGGGCGCCCGGTGCATGTTGTCACTGAAGGTTCCGCCTGCGGCGAACCGCCGCCGGAGCGCCGCCACCGTCGCGGGGGCGTCACCGCGGCTGGCCGCCACGTAGGCGGGCCAATACGACGTGGGGAGCATCTCCCGGATCCGCGCCACCAGGGACTCCGCCTCGTCGGCCCGCCCCACCCGCTGCAGGGTGACGGCCAAGCGGCCCAGGGCGTCGTTGCTCGCGGGAAGGGCATCCCGTGCCGCCTCCAGGTGGGGAAGCGCCTCCTCCGGAGGGAGCGCCCGGTATGCCGCCGCGGAGCGCGGCCCGATGCCCACGTCGGTCCGCGATCCGACCCAGGCCCACGCCCGCGCGTAGACCCGCCGCGCGGCCTCGGGGTGGCCGTGGGCCTGGAGCTCCTCCCCCAGGTACAACAGGTACCACGTCACGTTGGCGGACGTCGTGGGCACGGCCTCGATCTCGGCGGCCATGGCCTCCGCCCCGTCAGGGTCTCCCAGGAGGATGCGGGACCGGGCCTCGCCGAAGGGGAAGACGGCTTCCTGGGGGAAGCGGTCGCGGCCCTCGCGGGCCGCCTCCCCCTCCGCGGCCCCGTCGCCCGCCAGGTGGTACGCGGTCAGAGGTAGGCTCCACGCGGGCCTCCAACCGGCATAGCAGCCCCCGAGGCTCGCGTCCATCCAGTCGGCACCCCGCACCGCGTCGGCCAGCTGGTTGGCCCGCACGCCCGCCCACAGCAGCCAGTACGCGTAGTACGTCGAGTCGGTGGCGAACAGGGTGCGGGCGGCCTGGAAGGCCTCGTCGGGGGCGCCCTCCAACCATCGGAGCGCTGCGCGCTCCACGGCGGTCATACGCCCCTCTTGCGCCCGGAGGAGCTCGCGGATCTGGGCACGGGTCAGGGTGGAGCGCCCTCCATTGCCGTAGGAGGCCATCCCATAGAGATACGGAGGGATGAACGTAGGCTCGAGGCGGATCATCTCCTCGTCCAGCCGCAGGCTCTCGTCGTAGTCCTGGCGGCAGAAGGCCAAGGAAGCGGAGCCCAGTGTCTCCAGCGTCGACAGCGACCGGGGCGGGGAGTACCCCGTAGTCCCGGATATGGGACCGGATTCGAGGCGGAAGGCGGCGGCCGCCGCCAGGACCTCCGCCGCCCTGGCCACCGCCGCGTTCGCGTCATTCGCGGCGGCCACCCCGGGCTCCGGGGCCACCACCAGCGCACCCGTGGCGACGTCGGTGATCTCGACGTCGAACCGGAGCGACTCGCCCAGGCGGGAGTAGGCGCCCGACACCACGTAGGCGGCGTCGCCCCGGCGGCCCGCGTCGGCGGCGGTGGCGGTCGCGGCGCCCCCCAGCTCGGCCACGATGGGCGCCACCGCGCTGGGCGGCATCACCTCCAGATCCGGGGCGACCCGCTCCAGGTGTCGCGTGGCGGTCTCGGCCACCAGCGTTCCCAGGATCTCCGAGGCCGGGTCCCCGGTGCGGTTGGCCAGCGGGAGGATCATCACCCGGATCGTGGGCGCCGCCCCACCGGCAGCCGCATCCCCGGCTCCCGCACCCCCCGGGGCGTCGGGGCGGAGCGCC
>QJYK01000344.1 GCA_003248075.1 Gemmatimonadota bacterium
TGCTGCGCACGAGCAGGGTGTCATCCACAGGGACATCAAGCCCGCGAACATTCTGCTCAGTCGAGGTCGCCCGCTCGTCGCCGACTTCGGTATCGCCTTGGCCGTCACCACCGCGGGTGGAGGGAGGCTTACGGAGACGGGACTTTCGATGGGAACACCCTATTACATGAGTCCCGAGCAGGCGTCAGCCGATCGACGACCGAGTGCGGCGAGTGACGTCTACTCGTTGGGGTGCGTCCTGTACGAAATGCTGGTAGGCGAGCCTCCCTTCGCCGGGAGCTCGGCTCAGGCTGTGTTGGCGAAGATCCTCACGGGTGAGGCACCGGCACCGAGTGTGGTACGCCCCTCGATCCCGCCCAACGTCGACGCGGCGATCAGGAAGGCGCTGGAGAAGCTGCCAGCCGACCGGTTCCCGAGTGCGCAGGACTTCGTGCGGGCCTTGGCCGATCCTGGCTTCCAGCACGGAGCCCTCGCGACGGGCGCACCTCGCGCGTCGACTCGAGCTTCCGCGCGTGGGTGGCGTGGGGCGATCCCTTGGGCGCTCGCCGCCGTGCTTGGGGTAGCGCTGCTGATTCAGGTCGGCCCAACACCACCGGAGCGCGTCCGTCGTGCGGACCTGGTCCTGCCTGACACGGCCATGCTGGCCTTCGTGGGAGAGACACCTTTGGGAGTGGGCCTGCCGGCGCTCGCGGTGTCACCGGACGGGGGCACTGTGGCCTACGTGGCACAGGGCTCGAGCTCGGTCCAACTGTACGTGCGACGGCTCGATCAACTGGACGTCATGGCGTTGCCGGGTACCGACGGCGCCTACGCCCCCTTCTTCTCCCCCGATGGTGAGTGGGTGGGCTACTTTTCGGGCGCAGAGCTCAAGAAGGTGCGCGTTACCGGCGGGGCACCTCTGACGCTTGCCCAGCTTCAGCTGCCCTACGGGGCCGCGTGGAGCCCGGACGACCGAATCCTCGTTTCCGTTCAGGAGGGAGATCGACTTGCGTGGGTAGCTTCCGGCGGAGGCTCACCGGTTCCCATCGATGGGCTCAGCGGAGTGCTTCCTCAGTTCCTCGGATCGGGTGATTGGGTCATCTCCGCGGGCAGGGACCGCCGGTTGATCGTCATGTCGCTCGAGACCGGCGAGATGTTCGGTATCAATCGACAGGGTCTGGTGCCTGAGTCGGAGGTCGCCGAGACGTCAGACCTGTTTTACGGGTCCAACCCACGATATCTCGCATCGGGGCACATTCTATATCTGTCGGGGGACGGCGTCGTCTTCGCTCTACCGTTCGATGGTGCGAGGCTCGAAGTGCGAGGGACGCCGGAGGCCGTCCTTGACGGAGTCCGCCAGGAGGGAGTCTGGGGCGCCGGTCAGCTGGGCGTGGCCGACGACGGCACGCTGGTTTACGCCCGGGGTGAGAATGCCGGCCTCACCCGACTCGTGTGGCGCGATCGATCAGGCGCGGTCGACACGCTCTCCGCGTTTCCAGCGGCTCAGTATGGTGCTCTGGATCTATCACCCGACGGTAGCCGACTCGTGGTTCGCGTCCTGCCCGCCGCGGGTCCCGCTGAGGTCTGGCACCTCGATCTCGTACAGGGTGTCCGATCGGTGCTCGGCGGCGTTCCGACGCGGGGCGTGCAATGGTGGCCCGACGGGCGACGGCTCGCCTTCAGCCTGAGCGACCCGGTGGCCACGGTGGTCATGGACGCAGCGAACTCCGGCGCGCGGGACACCATTCCCGGCTGGGCCCTGGTCGAGACCGCGGCGGACGGCACCCTCCTGGTCGCCTCTCCCTCCGGGCTGGCGATTCGGACAGCCAATCCTCCGGACGCTCCTCCCCGTGTCTTGGACGCGGAGTTCGACGGTTGGGGCGCCGCAGTAAGCGCGAGGGGCCAGTGGATCGGCTTCACCTCCGAGGTCACGGAAGAGGCCGGGTACGAGATCTACCTCCTCCGTGCAGAGCCACCATACGACCTGTTCCACGTCTCGCCAGGGGGTGGCGAAGAGCCGGTGTGGTCCCCCGAGGGGGAGTTGGTCTACCGCGAGGGACAACGATGGATGGCCGTGACTCCACCCGCCTCTCCGGGTTCCCGTCCCGGCCCCCCACGGGTGTTGTTCGAGGGTCCGTACCAGAATGTCCTGGGCCGTTCGCACGACATCGGGCCCGACGGGCGCCACCTGCTCCTCGCCGAACCCAGCAGGGGCTCTACGTCTCAGCTCGTGCTTGTGACGAACTTTTTCGAAGAAGTGAGGCGCCTGGCGCCCTCGAACTGAAGGTCCAGCTGCCTATGGTGCCCATCTCCATCGAAGGCCTTGAGGTCAGTCGCGAGCTGGGCTCACGCTCCGGTAGCCGGGCCATCGCTGACGTCGGCATTCGCAGATGCCGTTTGATCGACGAAGGCACGCCTGAGATCGTCGGCTACGAAAGTGGCTCCAACCGTTGACACTCCAATGACGCGCACCCCGAGCTACATCCTGCACGACGGGTTTCGGATGCCCATGGGGTTCCCCGTCGAAAGCTTCCAGAGCGCGCTCGGCTACCGCGCGCGGCCCGGGGACATCTTCGTCTCGGCCTACCCGAAGTGCGGCACCACGTGGATGCAGAACATCGTGTGGCTGGTGTTGCACCGGGGGGATCCGTTACCGGCCGGCGCGCGTATGACCGAGGCGATCCCGCACCTCGAGGAGGTGGGGCGGGAGGCCGTGGAGCGGCTGCCCGAGCCGCGCGTGATCAAGACCCATCTGCCCTTCGCGCTCACCCCGACCCACCCCGAGGGACGGGTCATCTACGTGAGCCGCAATCCGTTCGACTGCGCGGTATCCTACTACCATCACACCCGAGGCTTCGTACATCACTACGACTTCGCCGAGGGGACGTTCGACGACTACTTCGAGTGCTTCCTCGCGGGTGAGGTCGACTTCGGGGACTACTTCGACAACGTGTCCTCGTGGCTCGCGCACCGCGGCGAGCCGGGCTTCCTGTTCCTCACCTACGAGCACATGCAGGCCGACCCGGTCGGGGCGGTGGTCGCGGTCGGCGACTTCCTCGGACCCGAGCTCGGGGGCACGGTGCACGACGAGGCGATCCTGGACCGGATCCTGGAGCACTCCAGCTTCGCGGCGATGAGTCGAGATCAGCTCCGCTGGGCGAGTGCGCGCCCGGCCGGGATGCCGGCGTTCGTGCGCAAGGGTACGATCGGGGACTGGCGCAACCACTTCCGACCCGACCAGGCCCGGCGCCTGCTCGATCGGCTGAACGCGACACCGACGCTCGCCGGTCTGTGGCCGGAGGTGGTCGCGACCGTGGAGCGCTTCGTGGACGAGGGCGCCTGAGGGTCGTCTCCCTTCTCAGCGCAACGGCTGGAAAAAGAGGGCCTCCCTCGTGGGCGGCGAGTCATCGGCGTGAAACAGCCAGGTCAAGGCAACCTTGGTCCCTGGCGGCCGAATCGAGGTCGAGTGGGTGACGGTCCAGGACGCGGGCCTCAAAGGACACGTCCATCCGGTGTCGCTTACTTCGGGCTCGACGGCGGACAAGCTGAGAGTGACTCCGTCGTTCTGCGGTTGTCGCCCAAAGGTGCTCGACCAACTGCACCGGACATAGCCTCCGTTGCACATCGTCCCGGCAGCCACTCGGGCTCGGCAGAACGTGAAGGTCAGATGGTAGTCTCCGTCGGAGCCACCCCAGGACGAGAGGAAGAGGGTGCTCAGGACAAGCGTCACGGGCTCGTCATCCGTTCCGAAGTCGATGGCGAGCGTCCCGTGCCCAGTCGCTGCGGACCCGGGTGCTGCCCTGGGGTCTACCGGTTCGTCGCCCAATGTCCAGAGCCAGTACTCACCGTCCTCCGGGTTGGACGGCAGGCTGAAGTCGAACGAGACGCCGGGAGAGCATCCCACCAAGAAAACGACCCCCAGGGGCAGGCTGAGGCGTAAGGGGTCGAGCCGATGCATGATGACCTCCACGTTGGTGCTGACTCAGCGTACCTTGGAGGCCGACAGTCCTAAATACGTACGGCTACGTAGCGACGTGCGGGCCCCCGCGTCGCGTCAGTCCTGGCGTAGAGCGACCATCGGATCGATCCGCGAGGCACGCCGGGCTGGTAGGTACCCGGCGGCGAAGGCCACCACGCCCAGAGCGGCCGCGACGAGCGAGACGACGGCAGGGTCCGTCGCGTCGAGACCGAAGAGGAGCGACCGGGCGTAGCGCCCCGCGAAGAGCGCGGCCGTGACACCGATCACACCGCCGACGATCGTCATCCGCGACACCTGTCGCATGACCATCCCCTGCACCCGATAGCCGCCGGCACCGAGCGCCATGCGCAGGCCGATCTCGCGGGTCCGCTGAGCGACGGTGTAGGTGAGCACCCCGTACAGGCCCACCGCGGCGAGCAGCGTCGCCAGAGCGGCGAAGGCGGCCGAGAGCGTGCTCACGAGGCGGTCCAGCACGATGTTCTCGCGGATGTCCTGGCGCAGGGTCTTCAGGCGCTCCACGGGAAGGTCCGCGTCGAGGTCGGCCACGACGCGGGGAATCGCGGGCATGACCGTAGTGGGATCGATCGCCGCACGGGCGTAGTAATGGAGGGAGACAGAGCCGGGCCGCTGGCGATAGGGCAGGAAGAAGATCGACGGTGGGGCCCCCTTCACGTCGCTGTACCGGGTGTCCCGTACGACGCCGACGATCTCGGTGTCGAGCTCGTCGGGGTTCACGCCGCGGGCCATGAACTTCCCGACCGCGTCGTGCGGGTCGAGCCCGAACTTGCGTGCGAACGCCTCGTTGATGACCGCGACGCGGGGGGCGCCCTCGGCGTCCCGGGGCGTGAACTCACGGCCCGCCAGGACCGGGATCTCGAACATCCCGAAGTAGCCGGGCCCGACCGCGGTGTACCGCGAGTTGGCGTCGACCCCCGGAGTCCATTCGAAGCCTTGCACCGAGACGTCGTTGCCCCAGCTGCTGCCGGTGAGGACGGGAACGAGCGAAGCCGTGACCCCTGTGACGCCCGGTATCGCCGCCAGGCGACGCTCCAGCTCGATGAACAGCTGGAGAGCCCGCTCGTCGTCATAGCCGTTCAGCGAGGGAGAGATGCTGAACGTGATCACGCCGTCCGGGTTGAGGCCCAGGTCGACGTTCCGGACATTCATGAGGCTCCGGATGAACAGTCCTGCCGAGACCAGGAGCGCCATGGAAAGCGCGATCTGTCCGGTGACCAGGGCGCTCCGGAAGCGCGCGGCCGAACGTCCACCGGAGGGCTGGCCCGACGAGGCCCG
>QJYK01000312.1 GCA_003248075.1 Gemmatimonadota bacterium
TCTTTCGCGTCATGGCGCTCTATGGAGCGGCGTCCTTCGCTCTGCTCCAGAGCGTCGACCTCCTGGTGCCCCTCCTGGGGCTGTCCGATTCGGTAACCAGGGTAATGGCGGTGCTTCTCGTCGTGGGCGCTCCGGTAGCCATTCTGCTGGAGTGGGCCTTCGAGCTGACGCCGGACGGCGTGCGGCGCACCGTCCCAGCCGCGCCGGGAGAACTGACGGACATCCTTGCGGCCCCGGCCTCCCAACGCTGGCCCTACGGGCTGTTCGCGCTGGCGGGGATGACCGCTCTGATGGCCGGGGTGTGGTTCGCAGGAAGGCAATCGGTCTCGTTGGCGCAAGCAGGCCCACCCAGCGGATCCCCGCCTTCCCTCGCCGTGCTACCCTTCGTCAACATGAGTTCCGATCCGGAACAGGAGTACTTCGCCGATGGCATCTCCGAGGAGCTCCTGGGCCTGCTCGCCCTGATCCCCGGGCTGCGGGTGGCCTCCCGGACGTCGGTGTTCTCCCTCAAGGGCCAGGAGCTGGAAATCTCCGATATCGCCCAGCGCCTGAACGTCGCTCACCTTCTGGAAGGATCGGTGCGCAAGGTCGGAAACGACGTCCGGATCACGGTTCAGCTCGTGGATGCCGCATCGGATACCAACCTCTGGTCGGAGACGTGGGAACGGACGCTGGAGGACATCTTCGCCGTTCAGGATGAGATCGCCGCCAAGGTGGCGGAACGACTCGAGATCACGCTGATGGGGGTCGCGCCGAGGGCTAGACGCACCGACCCGGAGGTCTATGCACTCTTCCTTCAGGGTCGTCAACTGGGGAGGCGGCGCACCGCCGACGGTTTCCAGAGATCCATCGAGGTCTTGGAGCGGGCCCTCGCGATTCAGCCCGACTATGCCCCAGCTTGGGGTGAGCTGGCCCGGGTCTATTCCACTCAGGCGGGAAGTGGCGATCGGTCGTTCGACGAGGCTTTCGGCTTGGCACGTGACGCGGCCCAAAGGGCCCTGGACAGCGACTCGTCGTACGCACCAGCCATCTCCTATCTGGGCCTCGTCGCAATGGCCCACGACGGGGACCTCGCGGCCGCGGCCGGATACTATGAGCGGGCCCTCGCGCTGTCCCCCACCGACACGGAGATCATCGGCGACGCCGCGACGCTCCTCCAGAGTCTGGGCCGCCTGGACGAGGCCATCGCCCTCAAGGAGTACGTGGTGGCTCGGGACCCCGTGAACCCCCGCGCACATCACAATCTGGCGAATGCGTACCGTTGGGCAGGACGCTGGAGCGAGTCCATTGCCAGTTACCGGACGGCGTTGGACCTCAGCCCCGGGTACATCGGGGCCCAGACCGGGATCAGCCAAGCCTTGCTCGGCGCGGGTGACCCCGCGTCCGCCCTCGAAGCGACGATGCTCGAGTCCTCCACACCTTGGAGGCTCATCGGATCGGCCATGGCGTCTTCGGCGCTGGGTCGGCAGGCCGAGTCGGATGCCGCGCTGTCCGAGCTCACGGAAGGGTGGGAACGGGAGGCGGCCTACAACATCGCCTACGTGACGGCCTTCCGAGGGGAGATCGATGAAGCTTTCGCATGGCTCGCCAAGGCGTCGGAGTACAACGATCCTGGGCTATCGGAAGTCGTGATCGAGAACTCTTTTGCGAGACTCCGGGCCGATCCCAGATGGCTGCCTTTCCTGCAGGACATCGGTAAGGCGCCCACCCAGTTGGCCGACATTGATTTCCGGGTCACCCACCCGGGGGGGTAGGTGAGGGCTCCTCCGAGCCGATTCGGGGCGCTTGGCGGCCGGAAAGGGCGCCCGAATCGAGGGCAGCGCGCCGGCCCCGCGCTGGCCCCGGGCAGCGGCAGAAGGTCCGTCATGCGCGCGCGTAAGATGATCGAAATGCGCGTCGCGGGGTATGAGAGGATTCACCCGCGCCCGCGGAGGCATTCATGGCGAAGACGAAGATCTTCAAGAAGGACGGTACCCCCACCCCCTACTTCTGGTCGGACAAAGACGGCGAGAAACGAACTGGCGTCACCGTCTACAAGCAGACCGCGAAGGGCATCACCCGGATGAGGGGAGTCCGATTCAACACGATCACGAACGAGATGAACAAGGACTGAACCCGGGAAGCGTGGGCTCGCGGGAGACGTAGCTCCCGCGAGCGCCAACGCTGCGCTCCGTCGTCCGCGAACGAGGTCGGCGCCGACGGGGCAGTCCACCTCACGCTCGCCGGGTCTTCACGGGCTACCTCGCGGCGGGCGGTTCGCTGCTTACGACAGCATTCATCACCCGCTCGTAGTGAAGCCCCTTGATGGCCGTTTCGAAGGCCCGGGCGAGAGCGATCCCGGGAAAGCGATGGCGGCGCATCTGGACCTTCATGTACCGCTGCGCGCTCTCGTAGAGCGTTCGAGCGTCCTCCGCGGACAGGGGACCACAGCGTATCCGCGCTTGAACTTCCGCGGACCAGCTCCGTACTTGCTCCAAACGTGTTTCGGGCCGAAAGCGGACCAGGTAGTCTTGGGCTTTCATTACGAGCTCCTCCGTCCAAGCCAGGTCCTGTTGCACCCGCACGGCTCCCTCGCGTTGGAGCTTCCTCAGTAGTCGCCTTAGCCGGCGCGCATCGCCTCTCGCCCTCCGGCGAAGACTGCGGTCCAGCCTGCCCGCCTGCCAGATGAAGCTGAAGTATGCGCTGTCCAGGCGTCGGATGCCTTGCTTCCAGAGCGATACGAGCGCGGCTTTCACATAGCGCGGCGCGAGGCGCCTGCCCGAAAAGATGTGCGGCTGCACGGAAGAAAGCATGTCCATCGCCCGCCGGTAGGACTCGGGCGGACGGAATAGGCGACGGAGGATGTCGTGGATCCCCTGGTACATCTGCTCAGCGGTCATCCGCAGGGGGACGAACTGCACCTCGTCGTCCGTGTTGTTCCCCGAATACTCGGCCGGCCGAAGCCTCCCTTCGACCCTCAGCCGTTCCCAGAGGGGCGTGTGGGGGACCGGCGTGAGCATACCCGTCATGGCGGTGAAGATCCGCGTACGCTTCACGAACTCGACGATCCTGTCGGCCGTGCTCGGCATGTCGGAGTCGCTCCCGAAGATGAAGCCAGCGTAGACCTCGATGCCCGAGGCCTGGATGGCAGCGATGGTCTCCGGCACATCCACCTTGAGGTTCTGCTTCTTGTTCATGCAGCGCAGGGCGTCTTCGTCTGGGGTCTCGATGCCGAGAAATACCGCGTCGAAGCCCGCCTGCTTCATCTTCCCGATCAGATGACGGTGCTTCGGCGCGCCCAGGTTCACGCTGGCCTGCGTATAGAAGGAGAATGGATAGCCACGTTCTCGTTGAAACTCGATGATGGCGTCCAGGATCTCAGAGGTGGCCGTCGGCGTCCCGATGAAGTTGTCGTCGACCCCGAACACGCTGCCCCGGTACCCGGTGGAGAAGAGGGCTTCCAGCTCCCGTGTGACCATCGCCGGTGACTTGGGTCTGGCGAAGCCTCCATTGAACTGGATGATGTCACAGAAGTCGCACCGGAACGGACAGCCGGCCGTGGTCTGAATCATCATCGAGTGGTAGTCGGATACGCGGACGAGGTCCCAGCGCGGAAGCGGGACGTCATCGAGGGAGCGGAAGATCGTTCGGTCGTTGAGGTAGGCCCTCGATCCGGCATCGACCTGGGCCACAGCGGCGGGAATGAAGAGCTTCGGCGCCCCAACGTCGTGGACGGGAGCGGTCTTCAGCCACGCGAGCAGCTCCCCGATGGAACCGTAGGCCTCGCCCCAGACCAGCGCGTCCAGCCCGGTGCACAGGATGCGGTCTGACGCCGACCGAGGGTCGAGGATCTGGTCTCGGTAGGAGGAGGCGAACGGTCCACCCAGGACGAACGGAACGTCGAGACCCGAGGCCGGTCCCCGTAGGAGGTTGACCACGGATGGCTTCTGAATGGACATGGCCGTGATGAAGACGGCATCCGCTCCCGACATCTTCTCGCGCAGAGCGGCGGCGGACGGCGCGTGCACGTTGAGGTCGACCAGTTCGAGGTCCCACTCGTCGGGAAGGTAGCCCGCGAACGTCAAGAGACCGAGCGGAGGGAACGCCGCCTTGCGCCCGATGAGGCGCATCACATAGCGGTAGCTCCAGAAGGAGTCTGCGGGAAACGTCGGCACCAGCAGGAGGCCGCTCTTCCGGCCGCCAGCATCGCCAGCATCGCTGTGAAGCGAGCCCATCTCCCACCGCCATCCTGCAGGCCAGCGGCCTGCGACGCCCGTCGGGTCCAGGGCAAGACCGACATCCGCCGCTCCCGTCCCCGACGGCCTGCACTGCACCGCCAAAGTCGCCCCTCGGCGCAATCCGGTGCAAGTGTCTGCGGAGCGTCCGCAACCGTGCCCGCACGCTGACCGGGGTCGACGGCCGCGCACCGTTTCCGTTAGGCTTCCATCGAGGCGGGGGCCTGGGCCCCCGCGACCGACGCTGGCGGCGAGCACTCCCGCGGTGCTGCCGCCGGCGTCTTCTCGTTGGTGGGGCCGAGCCCCAACCGAGGCTGACATGGCAAAGCAGGAAGCGATCCAGTTGGAGGGGTTGGTCACGGAGGTTCTGCCGGACCAGAACTTCAGGGTCCGCCTTCAGAACGACCACGTGGTTCTCGCCTACGCCGCGGGAAGGATGTCCAAGTTCCGCATCCGTGTTCTGGTGGGCGACAGGGTCACCCTGGAGCTGTCCCCCTACGACATGTCTCGCGGACGCATCACGTATCGACACAAGGGAGACGATACCCCACCCCGACAAGCCCCCCGCCGCGGCAGACGCTGACCCCGACGCGTCCCGTCGCTGGGTTCTGGACGCGGGCCGTCCGGACCCCTAGGCTGGACGCTCGCGCCTCGCCACCCACGGATCCATGGCCACACGACGGTACTCGATATTCACGGGGTCGGGGAGCTGCGTTCCATCACGGGTGGTCGAGGGACGGGCGTTTCTCCGAAACGCATTCTTCCTGGACCACAACCATCCGATCGACCGTACGGACAACGGGCGGGTGATCGACAAGTTCCGGGAGATCACCGACATCTCGGCTCGGCGCTACGCCCCCGACGACGTCATGGCTTCGGATCTCGGAGCCACGGCAGCCCGCGAGGCCATCACCGACGCGGACATCGACCCGGAGACACTCGACCACCTGATCGTCGCACACAACTTCGGCGACGTCGACGCCAAGACGGGGCGACTCGACTTCTGCCCCACGCTCGCTGCGCGCATCAAGGAGCACCTGGGCATCCGCAACCCGCGATGTGTAGCTTACGACCTCCCTTTCGGCTGTCCCGGCTGGCTGCAGGGGGTGATCCATGCCGACTACTTCCTCCGCTCCGGCGATTCGCAGCGGGCCATCGTGGTCGGCGCCGAGACCCTCTCTCGCGTATGTGACCCCAGCGACCGCGATAGCATGCTCTACGCCGACGGCGCAGGCGCGGTCGTCATCGAGGCCGTCGAGACCGAGAACCCCACTGGGATCCTGAGCCACGTGACGCGGTCCGACGCCCTCGGGCACGTGAGCTTGCTCACCATGGGGAGTTCCTATGATCCAGCGCTCGGTCCTGATCGTCGTTACCTCAAGATGCGCGGACGTGCGTTGTATCAGTACGCAGTACAGACCGTCCCGGACGTGGTCAAGGAGAGTCTGGACCGGGTCGGGCTGACGTTGACGAGCGTCGCGAAGGTCCTACTCCATCAGGCGAATGCGAAACTGGACGAGGCGATCCTCGCGCGCCTCTTCAAGCTCTACGAGCAACCGGAGGTCCCCGAGGGGATCATGCCCATGACGATCTCCTGGTTGGGCAACAGCTCGGTGGCGACCCTGCCTACGCTCCTCGATCTGGTCCGGCGGGAGGAGATCCTCGACCAACGGCTACAGTCGGGCAATGTCGTCGTTCTCGCGGCGGTCGGAGCGGGAATGAACGTCAACTCGCTGGTATACCGCTGCCCATGATTGCGGTGGCGATCCGATGGCCCCCCTTTGAAATGCACTTCCGCAGCGGTATCGGCTGGTGTTCATTCGGGCAGGGGGGGTTTGACGGGAGCAGCCCGTGCCGCGACCTTCCTGGCGAAGGACGACACGGGAAGGACTTGTTGCAGCATCGATCGGATGCCATCGGGAAGCTCCTGCGGGAGTCTTCCCGTTTGTCGTCTTGTGGCACGTCGCCACCACCCAGCGCGGGGGTATCGACCGCGCGGGTCAGCAGTCGGCAGCTACGGATCGTCCGAAACTCCGACCGAGGACCAAAGCATCACAAGGGAGTAGGAACATGCGTAGCACCGGCACTGTGAAGTGGTTCAACGATCAGAAGGGCTTCGGCTTCATCACGCCCTCTGACGGCAGCAAGGACTGCTTCGTGCACCACTCCGCCATACGGGCGGAGGGCTTCAAGTCGCTGAATGAGGGCGACCGCGTGGAGTTCGACATCACGCAGGGAGCGAAGGGCCCGGCGGCGGAGAACGTCGTCAAGGTCTGAGTGGGTCCGAGGACCCCGTAAGATGCCCCCCGGCGCCGAGGCTGGCGCCGGGGGGCGTCGCGTTTTTCCCGATCATCACAGGAGCCACGTTTGGCCCACAGCCCCGTCGAAGCGCTCGATCCGGCCCTGCGCCAAACGTTGGCTCGACTCGGTGATGAGGGCTGGGAGATGTGGGCGCGCTTCGATCGCGAAGTGAGAAGTCGCAGGTGGCATCCCTTCGTACCGGCCGAATACGACCGGGTCCTTGTGGCGCTCGCGGCGCTGCGGCAACCCGGGCTCCGATTTCTCGAGTTCGGATCGGCCACAGGGATCGTCACCGTGATGGCCGATCTCCTCGGATACGAGGCGTACGGCATCGAGCTCGACGACGCCCTCGTCACCCTGGCCCGCGCGACGGCCGTGCGCTATTCCTCAGGGGCGCGCTTCGCGACCGGGAGCTTCCTACCCCAGGGCTACGTCTGGCGACCCCGCGACTCGGACGGGCGTCTTGGCACCGTGGGCGAGGGGGCGTCGGGCTACCTGAAGCTCGGCAAGTCGCTTGAGGACTTCGATCTCGTGTTCGCGTATCCGTGGCACGGCGAAGAGGCCATGATGTTGGATCTCCTCCGCAACCATGGAGCCCCCGTTGCGGGGCTACTCCTTCAATGCGTCTCGGGAGAGGTTCAGCTCTTTCGCAAAGGCCGGCTCGAGCGGTCCTGGGCGTCGCCACGGGAAGCGGAGCACGACGCCACATAACGCGCGGGTTCGGATCAGGCGCCCGCCTGCGCCCGCGAGACCACGAGGGACGCGAGCGCGACCCAACGAAGGGGCGTGGGATGAAGTTCTTCCAGGATCTGGTCGGCGGTTACCCCCCGATATACCCCCTTGGTGGCCTTGCTCTGCATCGCGCTGTAGGCCTCGACGGCACGGCGAACCGCGATCTCCTCGGCTTGTGTCAGGACCATCCGGCAATATAGCGGCAGGGATCCGGGAGCGCTGCGCCACAAACGGGGGTCGCCGGAGGCCCTCGTGTTCCGTTAGGCTTGTTCACGCGCGGTCGTCGCAGGCGCGATCCGCCAGACGGAGGTTCCAGGTGACATCGGACCACGAAGCCCCCACCGGCCGGAGCGGCCTCCGCGTCACTTCGTCGGAACGACCCGGTTGGCGCCCAGGTGACGGGAGCGTTCCCAGGGTGGGTGAACGAGTGTTTTGCGTCCACGGCCAGGCCGAGGTGGTTCGCGTGCTCGGGCGTACCGGAGACGGCAGCAGGCTCCTCGAGCTCCGTCTCGCCCTGGGACAGACGGCACCCTATTTCGCGGCGGCTTCCAATGTCCTCCGCCGATCCGGCGATGTGACGCTCGGCGGATCACCAACGGATCTGATCGGCGGAAGTGAGGGCTGACTCCAGCCAAGCGCGCGCCCAACGGGTGGGCCGGACCCCCCCATACCGCTAAACTTGTAGATCCCTCCCGGGAGCCTTCCCGGCTGCTCACTACGGAGATAGACCGTGGCAACTTCGTTCTCCATCACGCGTTCACGGTGCTCCGATCTGACCGAGCCGCACCTCAGGAACGAGATACACTCCCACACGGGGAGCGAGGCAGAGACGTCGAGCATCCTCCGGTCCCTGGAGCGTTTCGGCCAGGACAAATCCATCCGGTACTACGAGATGACCCCGACGCCGGCTCGCCGCGTGTATCATACGGTGCCGACCTTCACCTGGTCCGTGCGGGCCGTTCGCTAGTGACGTTCCAGGTCCAGGGTGAAATACCTGAAGAGTGAGTGGCTCCTCAAGGGCCTCGTCGAGTCGTTCTTCGTGGTGGGCAGCATCCTGTTGGCGCTCGCAGTGGACTCCTGGGCAGAGAACCGGGACTTCGCCGAGCTGGCCGACCAGTCCCTCGGCATCTTCGAGCAGGAGATCCTCCGCAACCGCGCCGCCCTGGAAGAGGTGAGCCCATTCCACGCGGGAATCCGTGACCTTCTGGGTCAGATGCAGAGCAACGCGCAAGCCCGGCCCGAGCTGAAGAACGTGATGGAGGGAATCGAAACGCCCGTTCTCCTCAATACCGCGTGGGAGACCGCCCTGGCCACGGGCGCTCTGACGCACATCGACGTGCAGATCGTCTCGGCCCTGTCCCTGACGTACAGCATCCAGGAGCGCTTCGGGCTGGAAAGTCGTGCTCAGCGGCCACCACCGACCCCCGGGGCCAATCTCACGGAAACCCAGCTCCAGGAGCACGTGCGCGCGGCGTACGACTACATGGTGTCGCTCACGCGCGGCGAATCCGAGCTCCTGACCGTTCTGGGCGAGGCGCTCGAGCTGATCCGGACGCATCGCGGCACCGACGAGCCGGGCGTCAGCCCCCGCGAGGCCACGCACCCGTAGGCCCGGAAGGCCCGTCAGCGCAGAGCGTACCCCGGGTCGGTGGGGAGCTTGCCGTCGATGCGCACGACCTTGGTCACCGCGCTCACCTCCGACGCCGGAACGAAGGTGATCGCCCCCGGAATCACCGTGACCAGGTCACGGGCCATGTCCGCGCTGTACACGAGCTTCGGACCCGACGCGACCTCGGCCCGGAACATCTTTCCGATCCAGTATTCACGGAAGGCGGCCTCGTCCATCTGGTAGATGCGTCGGAGGATCATCTCCCGCTCGGCAGCCACCGGAGCGCGCATCAGCAGGGTGACCCGCCGACCGTTGTCCCAGAACTGTCGCTCGCCCCGGAAGATCGTTCTGAGCTCCGAGAAGGTCAGGTCGTCGACGTCGGTCTCCGGGTGCACCACGATCGCCACGGCGAAACCGGCCTCCTGGGCCGCCGCGCCGGTCGCCCCGAGATGCCAGAGCCCAAGGACGGACACCAGCAGGGCGATCCGCCTCGAGTAGGGTCGTTTCCTCACGCGGGCTCCTCTCTTGAATCGCATCGATCCATGGACCGCGCCGCTCAGCCGCCGAACATGGGAATGGCGAAGCTCGCCTGTACGATGAACGATCCGATCGCTTCGCCACCGGAGACCTTCTCGCTCCGGTACTCGATCTTCAGCGCCGCCAGTTCGG
This sequence comes from Gemmatimonadota bacterium, assembly GCA_003248075.1. Classification (GTDB taxonomy): domain Bacteria; phylum Gemmatimonadota; class Gemmatimonadetes; order Longimicrobiales; family Gaopeijiaceae; genus SZUA-318. The sequence goes on from QJYK01000312.1 coordinate 9,526, forward strand.
AAAAATCATACCGGACACCTCCCAGGACGGCATCGTAGTCGGAGACCTGGCCTGTGAAAACCAGGTCATCGTCGGCGATGTTCGTCTCTTCCCAGCGGCCATAGGGCGTGAGCGCCCTCAGACGGCCCGGCAAACGGACCCCTGCGTGCAGGAAGGTCGCGTCCGAGGTGCTCGTTGACCCGCCCCCGGCCGGCACGTGGCGCACGCGAATGTACTCGCCGATGATCTCCAGAGCACCACGGTCCCATACGGCGTGGGCCGATACAATGCGCTCGTCCGCGGCGGCACCCGACTCGACCGGCGCGTCGTCGACGTAGATGCTTCCGCCGATCCGGGCGCCGAGCAGAGAGCTGGGCTGAAACGAGGCGGAGGCGACCATGGCGCGGGACCCGTTGACATCCCCCGCGTCTCCGGCCCGTGAGATGTTCTCGCCTCGGCCGTTTCCAATGCCTACCAGGTACGTGACCGGCGAATCGGGGATGCGACCCTCGGCCATGGCGCCCACGAAGTGAATCGGGACAAAGGGGGTGCCGAAGCGCACCGCCTCCGGGCGGCCAACCGATTGCTGGAGCCAGAGCCCATGGTGGAACGCGGTGTTCCAGTAGGATACCGGAGTATGATACCGACCTGCGGAGAACTTGATCGCGTCGCTGAGCTCGTACCGCAGGATCGCCCGCTCGACTTCCAACGCGTATCCATTGTCCCGTGCGGTGAGAGACATCTCACCGAAGAGCACCACGCGATCCGAGAGGATCGCGCTTCCGTGGGCCACGATCTGCCCGACCTTGAACCCTCCGGGCGAGTCTCCCTCCGTTTCGTCGTAGGCGATGTCCCCGAACAGGAACGCCCGGAGGGAAGGGCCCGTCGGAATCACCTGCGCACCGACGGGCGAGACGACGAGCACCAGCAGACTCACGGTCACGCGACCCACGTTCTTCATGCACCCTGCCGGCCGGGGAGGTCAGTCGAAGGAGGCGGTCAAGTGTACGGAGCGTCGCCGCGTCTGGCCAGCGCGATTCGGGTTGGGGCTTCCGGGCTCCTGTACTCGGCCGGTGGCCGGCATGTAGGTTCCCCACGGCGTCGGCGCCCGGTCCGGCGAATCGAACCCCGCCCCTCCCGGAATCTCTGCTATGAAGCGACTCGTCTTCACGTTGTCGGGGCTGGTCCTCCTGCTGTCCGCGTCCGCGCCCCCGCCGATCCTGGCCCAGCAGGCCGCGCCACTGAACATCCCGCCGGCGGCTCGAGCCACGGCCGACTTCGACGCCGAGGAAGCCACCGAGGCGTACCTGGCCAGCGTACCGACACCCGACAAGGAGCGGTCGGACGCCTACTTCGAAGGCGGCTACTGGCTGCAGCTGTGGAACTTCCTCCTGTCCGCGGCGATCCTCCTCGGCCTCCTCGCAGGCCGCGTCTCTGCGCGCATGCGCGACCTGGCCGAACGGGCGACGCGGTTCCGGGTCGTGCACGTGATCGTCTATTGGGCACAACTGTCCCTGGTCACCACGGTCCTGGCGTTCCCGCTCACGGTCTATCAGAGCTTTTTCCGGGAGCACCGCTACGGCCTGGCCACCCAGACGTTCGGCCTCTGGATGGGCGATCAGCTCAAGGGCCTGCTCGTGTCGGTCGTGATGGGTGGTCTCTTCATGGCGGCCCTCTACGCGGTGCTCCGGCGCGCGCGGCGCACATGGTGGATGTGGGGAAGCGCGGTGACCATCCTGTTCATCGCGCTCGCCTCTGTGATCGCGCCGGTCTTCATCGCGCCCCTCTTCAACCAGTACACCCGGCTGGACGACGCCCGCGTCAGGGAACCGATCCTGCGTATGGCCCGTGCCAACGGGATTCCCGCGTCCGAAGTGTACGTGGTCGACGCGAGCCGGCAGACCACCCGGGTCAGCGCGAACGTCAGCGGCTTCCTGGGGACGGAGCGGATCACGCTCAACGACAACCTCCTGGAACGGGCCACGTTGCCCGAGATCGAGGCGGTCATGGGCCACGAGATGGGGCATTACGTGCTCCATCACGTGTACAAGGGGCTGACGTTCTCCAGCATCGTGGTAGTCCTGGTTTTCGCGCTGCTCTTCCACGGCTCGGAGTGGGCCCTGACCCGATGGGGGTCCCGGTGGGGCGTCCGAGGCGTGGACGACGTCGCCGGCCTTCCCCTGCTGGCTCTCCTCGTCACGATGGGCTTCTTCGCGCTGACGCCGGTGGCGAACAGCTTCGTCCGGACCCAGGAGTACGAGGCCGACATCTTCGGGCTCAACGCGGCGCGGCAGCCCGACGGCATGGCGCTGGTCTCGATCAAGCTCGGCGAATACCGGAAGATGGATCCGGGCCCTCTGGAGGAGCGCCTCTTCTACGACCATCCCAGCGGTCGCACCCGTATCTTCGCTTCGATGCGATGGAAGGCCGAGAACCTGTCGGCGTTCTCGGGACCGTGAAGGTCGCCGCCGCCGCGGCGTCCGGGCGGAGCACGGCAACCGTCCCGCTCCAGTCGCGCGCTCCCTCGCGCGTCAGGCTCGGCCTGCTCATCCTCGGCGCCTGGCTCGTTCCGACCGGCTCGCTGGTGGGTCAGGACCGCGAGGTCCGTCCGTCCCCCCTGACCTTCGCCGGCGATACCGTGACACAGCGGACGGGCACGTTGAAGGGGTTCGAGACGGCCGATTACGCGCTGAGCGCGCGCGCGGGTCAGTGGCTCCGCGTGCGGGTCCGCTCGAGCCGGGAGACGTGGCTCGTCGTTCGTGTCTTCCCCTCCGCGCGCTCCGTCGGCGCGGACATCCTCAACACGTTCACCACCGGGCTCGTCGGAGGCGAGGCCCGCATCCCCGGAGACGGAGCGTACACGGTGCGCGTGGCGATCCATCGTGTCGAAGCCCGCCGCGGAGGCGAGGCCGAGTACGCGCTCACCGTCGCCCTGTCGGACCCCGTGGGCGAGGAGGAGCCGGGGTCCCACGACGCGCCACGGGAGTGGACGGAGGAGGGTGCCTGCCCGTTCGAGTGCTGCACCTACGGGAACGTGTGGACGTTGCGTGAATCGTTCGCGCTCCGAGCCGCATCCGACCCCTATGCGGCGACCTACCGCGACCTGCCGCTGGGAGCGCGGGTCACCGGCCTCACGGGCCGCACCCGCACCCGCGCCGGCCGATTCCGGTACACACGCGCGTCGGGCCCGTTCGACCAGGGAGAGGCGGTCGACGTCTACGACTACCTCGGCGAGGGCCGCTACCGGGTATGGCACGACGGCGCCATGACCGAGGCGGACCTCGCGACTTCGCCCTACGGGGCGAGCACCGAAAGCCCCCTCGGCTCGATGGAGGTCGTCCCCCGCCAGGCGTGGTGGGTCAACGTCCTGCTCGTCGGTGGGGAGGACGGGTGGATCGAGGTCCCCGACCCCACCGTGGTCGGTGGAGCCGATGCGTGCGCGGCCGGCATGTGAGCATCGGGCGGGCAGCGGTCGCGACCTCGGGCAGGAGGAACCCACCGCGCGCGCCGGGGTTCGGGGGAGCCGACGAGACCGGGGTCCGGAACGGACCGTGGCCCCCCCACCGACCCGAGCCGTACCGACCAGCACATGACACGCCAGCCCGGAGCCTTCTCCCTCGCTCTTTCCATCGTCGCCATCAGCCTGTCCGGCTGCGCTTCTGCGGGCCGGTTGGGGGAGTACGATTTCAGGGACAGGGCGCTCGCCGTGGTGATGGTGTCCTCACCGCGCCCTGAGGTTTTCACCGGAAGCGTGCCGGAGATCGTGGGCGACGAGGAGTCGCAGACGTGGCAACAGGCGCTGCTCAAGGCCGGCTCGGAGATCGTGCGCGGCTCCGAGGCCGCCAAGCTGCAGCAGCGCATGGACGAGGTGGCGGAGGAGGTGGACGTGACCTCCATCCTGTCCGACCGGATGTTGGAGCGGGCCAGCCGCATCCTGCGCATGCGCCCGGTCGAGGATACCCGCGACGCAGACTTCGAGCTGGAGGTCCGCCTGGATCGGTACGGCATCAACGCAAACGACTGGGACGCCCAGGCGTACTTCTTCGTGAAGGCCGAGATCCTCCTGCTCGACGCGGCCGACGGCTCCCTCGTGTGGAAGACGAAGGTGGAGGAGTCCGAGCCGGTGAATCAGGGGACCGAGGGGTTGAACACGGCCGCCGCGAACGTGGTCACGGCGGCCACCTTCGCCACGCTGTCCAACGAAGCCATCGAGCGTGCCTTCACCGGGCTGGCCGAGTTCTGTGCGGACCGGGCTACCCGGAAGCTCCAGCAGGCGGTCGACAAGACCCGGAAGTGACCCGCGGGGCGTGACACCTCGCGGGGCCGCGCGTCATTCGGTCCAGTCCCCCATGCCCGGGACCGTCACGAAACCGCCGCCCACCCGGCGGATCGAGACCGAGCCGCCGTACCGAAGATGTGGGCACTGGCGCGCGAGGCTCAGCGCCTGCTCGTAGGAGTCGGCACGCAGCGCATACATCCCCACCACGTACCCGGGCTGCAGCATCTCGTCTTCCGCCACCGCGACCGCCGCGCCCTCCGGGCCCAGACGCTCCCCCGGTTCCCAGCGCAGGTCGCCGGCCGCCACCAGGAGCCCTTCCTCCGCCAGCCGCGAGGTCCAGGCCCAATACTCCTGGGCTCGGGCGCGGGTCTGCTCCTGCGAGATCGACTCCCTGTCCGGCCAACGCCCATGGAGGACCAGCACGAAGCTCGGATGCGGGGACTCGGGAATGCCCGTCGCGAGCTCGGTCCCGACCGCCGCCGGGCGGCCCCTGCCTGCCAGCAGGAGCGTGGCGGGAACGGCAACCGCGAGCGTGGCGGCCGCCGCCGCGGGAATCCACCACCGCGGCACGACGCGACGCTGCACCCCTCCCCTCGCCTCGCTGCTCACCCGGGGGACCTCACCCGCCGGAGTCGCCGCCTCCACGTACGCGCTCAGCGCGTCGAGACCGGCCGCTGCGGCGCGGAGGCGCCCGGATAGATCCGGATCCCCGTCGAGCGCGTCGAGGAGCTGGGCCCGCTCCGCCTCTTCCATCCGACCTTCGAGAAAGGCCAGCAGTCTCTCGTCGCTGGGCCGATTCACCTCAACACCTCCATGTGACGAGGCTCGATTTCGCGTCCCAGTCGCTCCAGGGCGCGGAATACCCGGGACGCCACCGTACCGGCGGGCGCCCCCGTGATGCGGGCGATCTCGTCGTAGGGTAGATCGTCCATGTAGCGGAGCAGCACCGCCTCCTTCTGCTCCGACGGGAGTCGGTCGATGGCCGCCCGGACGGCGGAGCCCGCCCGCTCGAGATCCACCGTACGGTCCGGCGTGGGCTCCTCGCGCAGCCCGGAAGGGGGATCGGCGTCCGCCCCGCCGAGGTCCACCGTGTCGCGCCAGCGGCTGGTGCGTCGGGCCTGGTCACGGCACAGGTTCAGGGTCACCCGGTAGAGCCACGTGCCCAGGTCGGCGTCGCCCCGGAACCCGGGCAGGGATGCATGCATGCGCACGAGCACCTCCTGCGCCACGTCCTCGGCGAGCGCGTCGTCGCCGAGGAGATGGCCGGCCATGCGCAGGATGGACGCGCGCCTCTCCGCGGCGAGCGTCTCGAACGCTTCCCGCTCGCCACGGGCCGCCCTGGCGACCAGGTCGCGCTCCTGAGTCACCGGCGCGCTGGCAGGACGACCGCGTCCGGATCCACGAATTGCTCCAGGACCACGACCACCGTGCTCAAGGGGTGACGCTCGTACGGCCCCACGAAGGGGAACTCCTGTCTGGCGGGATCTCCACCGATGTCCGCGTTGGTCACGTACGGCATGTACATCATGAAGTGTGGCTTGAACCTGCCGGCGCTCCGGCCGAGCCGCTGTCCGGCGGAAAGCATATAGGCGAACGCGCCCTCGCCGGGAAGCGGGAGCTCACCGGAGTCCCATTGGCGCTTCAGCTCCGCGTCCACCGACTCCCCGGACCAGCCCTTCGCCTGCAGCTCGCCCTCCCGCAGGAACGCCTTCAACACGCTCTGTGTCGCCGCCGGGCTCAGGCAATGGGGCGCGAGCTGCGACCGGAGCGAGGCGTTACGGACCACGATGCAGGCGAAGCCGTTGGTCCCCTCGATCGCCTTGACGAATCCGTGCTCCCCCATCAACCAGACGTCCGCCTGCGAGGCCAATGCCGGTGGTCCTGCGCTCAGCGCGAGCCTCAGCTCCTCGTCACGATCGATCTGCGGGTAATCCGGGCCCTGCGCGACCCCAGGGGTCACGTCCAGGACGGCCAAGGCCATCGCGAGCCCCGTGAGCATTTGCGCGCGCATCCTCGTCAGCATCATCTTCATCTCCCTGGAAGACAGGAACCAGCCGCGTTCTTCGGTTGGACGCAACCAGGCCCTGGTTTCTTCCGCTGCCGTCGCCGAACACCGACGATGATGATCGACCTTCGGGTGTGCCTGCCGCATTGCGGCGATCGCGACGGGGGACGCTCCTCGTCCCCTGCCGGGGACGGTGCGGCACGGAGCACCCGCGCGGATCAGGCGTCCTGCGTGCACGGTGCGGACGGCACGCCGCTTGCGACTCGGATGCGCATGAGCCGTGGCACAAAGGCATATGCGATCCTGGTCGCTTCGTTGCTGGGGTGTGGAGGGGACGGACCGACGGAGCCAGGCCCGAGCGTCGAGCAGCCGGAACCGAGCGTTCCTGCGGCCGCGACCGAGTGGCTCGGGGCGGAGATCGAGCCGTTCGCACGCACGTCACCGACCGGAGATTTCGCCGACCTCGAAGCCTTTCGGCAAGCGGTGGGGGACGCGCGCATCGTGGCCCTGGGCGAGGCCACCCACGGCACCCGCGACTTCTTCGAGATGAAGGACCGGCTTCTCCGTTTCCTCGTCGCCGAAATGGGCTTCAACGCGTTCGCGATCGAGGCGACCTGGCCCGAAGCGAACCGACTCGACGACTACGTGCGGACGGGGGTGGGTGACGCGGCGGAGCTGCTCAGCGGGCTCTACTTCTGGACCTGGAATACCGAGTCCGTGCTGAACATGATCGAGTGGATGCGCGACCACGACGCCGGTCGGGGCGACCTGGGCTTCTACGGATTCGACATGCAGTATCCGGGCATGGCGGTCGCGAACATCGAGTGGCTCGTGGAGGAGGTGGATCCGGGCGCGCTCGACGAGCTCCGCCAACAGCTGACATGCATCGGCCCCTTCCTCAACGATGCCCAGGGAACGTTCGATCGGGATTACGCGGCACAGCCCCAAGCCTATCGGGACCCGTGTCGGGAGTCACTGGAAGGCTTGGAGCAGTGGCTTGCCGACAGGGAAGAGGTGTATGTGGCCGGAGCCTCCCGGGCAGGGTTCGATCGCGCGGTTCAGAGCCTTCGAGTGGTGCTGCAGTGGGAGGCCGTGGAGTCGGGGCTCGGCCGCCGTGACGAGGCGATGGCCCGGAACGTCCAATGGCTGCTCGACCAGCTCGGGCCC
>QJYK01000050.1 GCA_003248075.1 Gemmatimonadota bacterium
GCCGGTATACTTCGCGCAGATGAAGCGGATGAACCGGGACGGCCCGCCGATCCTGGGTGGGCTCCCGGATCCGCCACGCCTCGCCGCGGGACGGTTGTCCCAGTTGCTGGCGGACGGCGGCATCGTGGTGGACACCCGCGCCCGCGGACGCTTTGCCGAAGCCCATGTTCCGGGGACGATCAACATCCCCCTCAACAAGGAGTTCCCGAACTGGTGCGGGTGGTTCCTCCCCTACGACCGGTCGGTCCATCTGCTGGCGGATGGCCCCGAGGCTGCCCGCGAGGCGGCGAGGGACATGGCGCTGATCGGTCTGGATCGATGTGAGGGCTATTTCGAGGTGACCGACGCTCTGGGAACCTGGGAATCCGAGCGGGGACCCCTCGAGCGGTCCAGGGTCACGGACTGGGAGGGCGCGGAGCGCGCCGTGCGCGACGAGGGCGCCGTCTATGTGGACGTGCGCCGACAGACGGAGTGGAACGAAGGCCACGTGCCCGGAGCTCTGCACGTCCATCTGGGCTACCTGATCGACCGTTCGGACGAGCTTCCGCGCGACCGGCCACTCCTGCTTTATTGCCGCTCAGGCAATCGATCCGGAATGGGCATGAGCTTGTTGCAGGCAGCGGGCTTCCGTGACGTTCGCAACGTGGAGGGAGGGGTCGTGACCCGAGGGAAGGATTGGGAGCCGCTGGAGGTGGGGTCGAGGGCCGCCGGCTGAGCGCCACGACCCGATGAGCGACGAGGAACGCGGAAAGGAGCTCAGCGGGCTCGCCCGCTCCATCGGCTCCCTGTTCCGGGAGTCGGAGCGAACGCTTCCGCCGGCCACGCTCAGCCCCCACCCCGGGCTGGCCGTCGTGCTGGGCGCCGGAGCGGCCAAGCGACCCGGCGAAGGCGACCCCGAAGCCGTGGCCGCCGTCGTCGAGCGTCTGTTGCTGTGGGGGGCGAACGATCCCGAATCGCTGGCGCTCGCACGTGAGCTCGCGACCGACGCCGTGTGCGAGGTGATCGTCCACGGACTGGTGACCGGACGCCGCGACGAGGGGCGGCCCGGTCTGGTCGAAGCGGCTCGACTGCTGGGGGTGGGCATGGCCCCGACGCTGGGCCGAGCACTGTCGAAGGACCCCGAGCGCGGCGCACGGCGAACGTACCTGCAGGCCCTGATCGCCGTTGGCGAAGGCGCGTCCCAGGTGGCCGGCCGGATGGTCGAGGACGGGCGCTGGTTCGTCGTGCGGAACGGCGTGGCCGCGTTGGGGGAGATCGGAGGCGCGCGAGCCGTCGAGCGTGTCGTCCCTGCGCTGGCTCATGGGGACCCACGGGTCCGCCGGGAGGCCGTCCGCGCCCTCGGGAAGATCGGGGGCGACGCCGCAGCGCAGCTCGTCCTCGGTATGGTCGGGGATCCCGACGCGGAGGTGCGACTCGCCGCGGCGCTGGCCGTCGGTTCGTTGAAGGTTCTTCGGGCGCTGAGGCCGCTCCTCGACCTCCTCGACCGTGAGCGCGATCCGGACGTCGTGATGGGGATCCTCAAGGCGCTCGGGCAGCTCGGCGACCCGGGAGCCGTGCCGACGGTCGAGCGGCGAGCGGTGCGCACGCTGCTCTCGCGACCACGTACCGACGTGCGCGTAGCGGCGTATCGGGCCCTGCACGCCATCGGAACGCCGCGCTCGAGGGGCCTCCTGGCGCGCGCCGCCGACGATCGGGACCCCGTGGTCAGGCGAGAGGTGAGGCGCCTGCTCCGAATCGGCTGACCGGTGCTTCGGGAATCCCCCGTCTCTCGGGCTCGCGCAGCCGCGGCGGTTCCCGACTTCAAGGCCGGTGCAATACCAGCCCGAGGAGCCCGGACAGCGCGCTGAGGAAGCGCAGTGCCTCGGCGGGGAGCGCCGGAACCGGCGGCAGGGGGTCCCGGGCGGAGTGGCCGAAGATCCGGGTCACGGTGACCCGCTTCTGGATCCCCGCCGGCAGAGCCTCGTAGAGTCGTCGCGCCTCGCTGAACGGAATCAGGTGATCTTGTCGGCCGTGGAGGATGTGGACGGGACCGGGTGCCGCGCGCAGGAGGGGGGCCGGCTCGACGCCGGGCTCCACGCGCCTTGCCGCGGCGGCAAGTGCGTGCGCGATCTCCTCGGCTACTGCCGGTTCCGGGTCGTGCGACGTTCGAGGTGCAAAGACGTCGAAGAGCGCGCCGTCCCCGGCGCTCAGGCCCGACCGGATCTCCTCCTTGAGCGGATCCAGGACGGGATCCCAGGCGACGACCGAACGGTCCCCCGCCAGGGCGGCCAATCGCCGCAGCCCGTCGGACACGGCCGTAGTGTCGCCGAGCCCAGGGATGTCGCAGAGGTAGTTCGCACCCACGATCCAGCGCGCGTAGGGATCGGGGCGGAGGTGGTGGACTCCGCGTGCGTCCTCGTGCCGGCCCGTGAACTGGAACACGAGCGTGCGCTCGAGGTCGCAATAGCCGCCGAAGCCCGCCACGCCCGACAGACGTCCGCGGATCCTGTGGTGGCCGGAAGCGGCGATCGCCTGGGGGGCACCGAAGGAGAACCCGACCAGACCGATGGAGGATGCGCTACCTTCCAGGGTTCGGAGCGCAGCCTCCACGGTCGGCACGGTCAGGGTCGGGGCCAAAGACAGGTCCCGCCATTCCGGAACCTCCGGCACCAGCACCTCACATCCGGTCGCCGCCAACGCCCGGGTGAAGCGGACCAGCTGCGGGTGAGCGCGCCCGGGGCGGGTGATGCCGTGGAGGACGATCCACGCCGCGGTGGGCTCCCTCAGGCGCCTTGGGCGCACCAGAGTGGCGGGGACCACGCGCCCCTCCCGGTCGAGCTCCAGCTCCGCTGTCTCGAGATCGGACCGATCTCCGGCCCACGCGAGGAGGTAGCGGAGGGTGGGCAGCGGGGAGCTGGGCATGGAACAAGCTAACCGAGGGCGACGCCACATCGCAGGTCTCGCCGACGCTTGCGTCCGCCCCGCGGTGGCCGGCATGATCGGGCGAGCCGAAACCCTTCTCCAGGAGCCTCCATGCGCCTCGCGATCGCCCTAGCCTTGCTCGTCACCGCCGCGCCTTCCGTCGCGGCACAGGCCCCTCCGCGGATCGCGCACCAGCCCGCGAGGGGGCGTCCGTACAGCGCCGCCGTCCAGGTCGGAGACGTCTATTGGTTCTCGGGGAAGGTCGGAGCGTCGGAGGAGACGCGCGCGATGTCGGAAGGCCGTACGGCTGCCGAGACGCGGGCGATCATGGAGCAGTTCCGAGGCCTCTTCGAGGAGCTCGGCCTCGGGTTCGAGGACGTCGTGCAGGCGACCGTGTACCTCGCCGACATCTCGGACTACGGCGACATGAACCGCGTCTACGGAGAGTACTTCACCTCCGAGCCGCCGGCGCGCGAGACCGTCGCCGTGGCCGAGCTGGTCGGCGGAGCCGCCATCGAGATCTCCTTCGTCGCGGTCAAGCGCTGAGGGTGGAGGACGGTGCGAGCGCGGAGACGCGGCGAAGGATCGACCGCCGCGGCTTCCTGACCGTTCTGGGAGGCGCGACGCTCGCATGGCCGCGCGCCCTGGAGGGGCTGGCGCGCAGGCTCGAGGTTGGAGGAGCGGCGGACGACGAGCCGTTCTGGGCCGTGGTTCGTGACCAGTTCCTCATCCCGGACGATCGGATCTACCTGAACAACGGGACGCTGGGTCCTCCTCCGGCCGTGGTGGTGGACGCCGTCGCGGAACATGCGCGTCGGGTGGCGCGCACCTACCCCCCGGGAGTGGCGTGGGGCGACCTGAAGGCTGCCACGGCCGCGCTGATCGGTGGCGAGCCCGAGGGCTTCGTGTTCCCGCGCAACACGACGGAAGCCGTGAGCTTCGTCGCCAACGGTCTGGACATCGAGGGGGGCGACGAGATCGTGACCACGGACCACGAGCACATCGGAGGACTCGAGCCCTGGCGGATGGTGTGCGCTCGCCGCGGCGCGGCGCTGCGGGTGGCGCGGCTCCCGCCGACCCCGTCGTCACCCGGGGACCTGGTCGAGTCGATCTGGGGGTCGGTGTCGCCCGCGACCACTGTGGTGGCGGTCTCCCACGTCACGTTCACCACCGGTACGGTCCTGCCGATCGCCGAGCTGGCGGCCCGCTGCGCGGCCCGTGGAATCGTCCTCGCCGTGGACGGTGCGCACCCTCCGGGCATGCTCCAGCTGGACCTCGCCCTCGTGGGCGGTGACTTCTACGCCAGCTCACCGCACAAATGGCTGCTGGCGCCGCAGGGTACGGGCCTGTTGTACCTGGCGCCGCGTTGGCGGGACGTGCTCTGGCCGACCGTGGCGTCGGGTGGGTGGGACGATCGCACGTTGGGGGCCCAGCGTCTGAACCATCTCGGGACCTTCGACGAGAGTCGTCTCGCTGGGCTCATGGCGGCCCTCGAGTTCATGCGCGCGCTCGGACCCGATCGGGTGGAGGCGCGCGTACGACACCTGCGGCGCACGCTTCGCGCGGGCCTGGACGAGATCCCGCGCGTTCGGGTCGTGACCGCGGCGGACGAGGGTCTCGCCGCGGGGATGGTGTCGTTCACGGTCGAAGGCATCGACCCGCTCGACCTCCAGGCGCATCTTTCCCGGACCGGGAACGTCCGTACGCGTGTGATCTCCGAGTACGGGTACGGCTACATGAGGCTGTCGACGCACGTGTACAACCGGCCCTCCGACATCGACCAGGTCCTGGGGCTCCTCGACGACGCGGCTCGGACCGGCGTTCCGTCCCGGCCAGGAAAGGGATAGCACGCATGACCGACCGACGGCCTCCGTACGGGTTTGCGGCCCTGGCGGGCCTTGGCGTCTTCGCCCTGTACTGCGCGACACTCGCGCCCAGCACCGCGTTCTGGGACACCAGCGAGTACATAGCCACGGCCCACATCCTCGGAATCCCTCACCCCCCCGGGAATCCCCTGTTCGTGGTCGTCGCCAGGACTTGGAGCGTCCTGCTCGCGCCCACGGGGCTGCCCGTCGCGGTGCGCATCAACCTCCTCGCCGCCGCCACGAGCGCACTCGCCAGCGGATTCATGTTCCTGACGGCGCACCGCGTGCTGCTCGCGACGCTCGGCGACGGTCGGAGGGCCCTGGTCGGCGCGTCCGTCGCCACTCTGGTGGGCGCCACTGCCTTCACGGTGTGGAACCAGTCCAACGTCAACGAAAAGGTCTACACCCTCAGCGTCCTGATCATCGCCGCGGTGACCTGGCTGGCGGTACGCTGGCGGGACCGCCGCAAGGACCCGGGCTCGGTGCGATACCTGCTCTGGTCAATCTTCCTCATGGCGCTGGGCTCCACGAATCACCTGATGTCGGTGCTCCCGCTTCCGGCGCTCGCCGCCATGGTGATCGTCACCGAGCCCTTCGTCCTGCTCCGCCCCGTGCTGCTGGGCCGCGCGGCTTTGCTCGGGGCCCTCGGGCTGTCGTTCAATTTCGTGTTGCCGATCCGCGCGGCGCTGGACCCGGCCATCAACGAGGGGGATCCTACGTGCGACAGCGTGATCGGCGCGGCGACCGCGGTCTTCACCATGGGGCGCGCCGGGTGCCCCATGCTCGCGGCGAACCTTCAGCGGACGCAGTACCAGAAGCCACCGGTCACGCAGCGCATGGCGCCGTGGTCGGCGCAGCTCCAGAACTACGCGCAGTATTTCGATTGGCAGTGGTCCCGCGGTGTGGACCCGTCCGAGCACCCGGGGACGGCGCGACTCCCCATCACGTTGCTGTTCCTGGGACTCGGCGGTCTCGGGCTGTGGGCGTCCTGGAGGGCGGATCGGGCCCTGTTCGCCTACCTGGCGGTGCTGTCGGCCACGCTTTCCCTGGGATTGGTCTACTACCTGAACTTCAAGTACGGATACTCCCTGTCGCCCGAGGTCACCGACCCCCTGCTGCACGAAGTGCGTGAGCGCGACTACTTCTTCGTTGCGGGCTTCCTCCTCTGGGGTGTGCTCGCCGGCAGCGGCTTGGCATGGGCCTGGGGGGCTTTGGCGTCCATCTCCAAGTCCCGGCGCCGATGGGCCGTGACGTCGCCGGTTCTAGCATTCGCACTGCTCCCTCTCGTTTTGAACTGGCCGTGGGCCACACGTGCCGGCGACTACGCCGCGCGCGACTGGGCCTACGACCTGCTCATGAGCGTCGAGCCGTACGCGATCCTCTTCACCAACGGCGACAACGACACCTTCCCCCTATGGTACGTCCAGGAGGTCGAGGGCCTGCGCAAGGACGTAACCGTGGTCGTCGGACAATACCTGCTCACGAGCTGGTATCCGAAGCAGCTACAGGCACAGACACGCCCTGAGCGCCAACGCCGCTTCGACGCGGACGTCACCCAGGGGTTGTACGCGGACCCCGGCTTGCCGTCGGCTCCGGTGACCGACATGCCGGCCGAGGTGATGGATCAGGTGCTCGGATCACGCCTCGAGGCCGACGTGACGGTCCCGTTCCCGACCGTGGCCGTCACCTATCCGGCAGGCACGCTCCTGGATCGGTCCCATCAGCTCGCCCTCTCGTTCATCCACGACTCGATCGACGAGCGACCGATCTACTTCGCGAGCGCCGGCGGGATGATGAACGAGCTGGGGCTGACGCGCTGGGGGGTCCGACACGGCCTGGCCACGAAGCTCGTGCTCCGCGGTCCGGACGACACAAGCCCGGAAGCCTGGATCGTCGGATCGCCCGAGTACGGCTCGGAGACGTTCGATCTGGACCGCTCGCTGCGTCTGTACAACCACGTCTACGCGTTCAGGGGGCTGAAATACCGGAGCCTGTGGGCGGACCGCTCGACCCTCAACATACCTTGGCAGTACTACGCGCTGTCGCTCCAGTTGTCGGACGTGGCGCGCAAGGCGGGCGTGGACGCCCAGACCGTCGAGGCGCTCCGCGCCGACGCGGGCAGCTTCCTCCTCGTCGCCCAGGGCGGCGACCGCGGAACCCCCGGGAGCTGAAGCGAGGGGGCACCCCGATCTCCGGAGCGCCCCCCCCGGGCCGGCGCGCCTCGCCGCGGCCGCGTCGGCCGTCAGTCTCGGTCTCTCGCCTTCAACGTGATGTATATGGCCGGGATCTGCCCGTCGCCCTTCAGGATCTCGACGCGCTCCACGTCGTCCTCGGAGATCTCCGACAGGTCCCCGTGATATCGAACGCCGTCCAGGAAGATCCGCGCCTCCGCCGCACCCGACGTGGGATAGGCCGCGACCTCACCCTCCGCGACATGGCGCTTGGTGACGATGTGGACGATCCCGCCCGCGGCCTCCGCCCCATGAAGCGATTCGGTGGCGCCCTCAGCCAGAGCCTTGAGCTTGGCGGACGAGCCAGCCACCTCCAGCGTGCCCGGAGTCTCTTCGTCCGCCGGCGGCTGGAGCCCGGTCGGCGCCGGGGTCTCGCAGGCAGCGACCATCAGGAGCGCCGCAGCGCAAACCGCGGCCGCGGTACCGAGCACGCCGGTCTTCCTCGAGCCACGCACGATCATCGTCATCCTCCTCTCCAACAGGGATCGAGCCCGGGTGAGTCCCGGCACGGTAAGCGGCGTGACGAGCCCTCTGCAGCCCATCGCCAGGAGCGTCGCGCCGTAGGCCGCCGCGGACGCGCCTCTGCGTAGCACTCGCTCGTCGCAGTCCATCTCCACGGCAGCTCGCATGCGTCCGAGCTGCCACCAGAGCACCGGATTCCAGGGCGCCGCCACAACGACCAGCGCCCCGGCGAGCAGGAGGCGGGCATCTCCGGCGCGCCCGTGCTCGCGCTCGTGCTCGACGACCAGGCTCAATGCACCGGGCGAGAGCTCGAGGGCCCAGCGCGGCAGGACTACGCGGGGTACGCTCAGCCCGAAGCTGGCAGGTCCGAAGTCGTCGGACACCAACACTTCACCGTCGGCCATGGGCACCGGTGTCCATCCTCGTGCGCGTGCCCGCAGCCGCGCGAGCCCGCCCGCCAGCGCCAACGCCATGAGCCCGCTGGCCGTGAGCCACGCCACCGGGAGGACGCCGTCGAGGCGCTGGAGCAGGGGAGGCGCCGCGCGACCGAGGCTGCGCAGCACGAGCGCGACGTCCAGCCCGACCGGGGCGCCGGTCACGCTCCCCGTCGATGCCCCGTTCCGTGGCAGCGCCACGGTCGCCAGAGGGAGCGCGGCCGAGACGGCGAGCGCGCCGAGCCAGACGAAGCGCGTGGGTGCGCGCCGACCGCGCGCGACCGGCTCCAGCGCCAGCGCCGCGAGCCCCGCCAGGGTGCTCACCACGGCCGCGTACGCCATCCAGTAGACGGTCACTCCGCCTCTCCCTCGCGGAGCGCGGCCTCGTCCAGCAGCGCCTTCATCCGCTCGACCTCCTCGGCGCGCAGCGGACGCTCGGAGACCAGACGGGCCAGCGCCAGCTCGGCCGAGCCATGGAAGATCTTGTCCACGATCCGGCGCAGCGCGTGACCCCCCGCCTCGTCCGGCTCGACGAGGGGATGATAGCGGTAGGCCCGTCCCTCCTCCTCATGACGCACCAGCCCCTTCTCCTCGAGGATCTGGAGCATCTTGAGCACGGTCGTGTATCCAGGCTGGTCGGCGAGCTCGGCGCGGACCTCGCTCACGGTGCCGGAGCCCAGCCGCCAGAGCACGCTCATGATGTCGAGCTCCCGCTCGGTGAACGCCGCCGAATCGCCCACGCCCTTCCTCCAGTCCTTGGATCCTCGTACGAAGGTCTTCGTAGAAGATACCGTGTCCACCTCGATCTGTCTACGATGTCCTTCGTAATTTTCGACGGGTACGGTTGCAGCCTTACATTTCCAGTCGCTTCCGCACCTGCCCGAGCAGATCCGCGATGACGGACCCGACCCTGTCGAAGAGCGAGCTCGTCCGCTACGCCCGCCATCTCGCGCTCCCGAACGTCGGCACGGCCGGCCAGCTTCGCCTTCGGGACGCCCGGGTCGTGTGCGTGGGCGCCGGTGGGCTGGGCTCGCCCCTGGCGATCTACCTGGCCGCAGCGGGGGTGGGCACCCTCGGGATCGTGGACGACGACCTCGTGGACTCCTCCAACCTCCAGCGTCAGATCCTGCACGGGACGAGCGACGTGGGGCGAAGGAAGGTCGACAGCGCTCGCGACCGGCTCGCCGAGGTGAATCCGCTGGTCGAGGTCGTCACCCACGCGACGCGCCTGACCTCGGCCAACGCCCTCGACGTGCTCGGGGGCTACGACGTGGTGGTCGACGGCACGGACAATTTCCCCACGCGCTACCTGGTCAACGACGCCTGTGTGCTCCTGCGCAAGCCGAACGTCTATGGCTCGATCTTCCGTTGGGAGGGGCAGGTCTCGGTCTTCGGCACACCCGGGGGGCCCTGCTACCGCTGTCTGTTCCGGGAGCCCCCGCCGCCGGGGCTGGTACCGAGCTGCGCGGAAGGCGGGGTCCTGGGCGTCCTCCCCGGCATCGTCGGCTCGATGCAGGCCATGGAGACGGTGAAGCTCCTGCTCGGCGTCGGCGACGGCCTCGCAGGTCGTCTGCTCATCTTCGACGCGCTGGACATGACGTGGCGGGAGGTCTCCGTCCGGCGCAATCCGGACTGCCCCGTGTGCGGCGATCGGCCGACGCAGACCGAGCTGATCGACTACGACGTCTTCTGCGGCGTGGAGCCGGGAGACGGCGGGCCTGGCGGCCTTTCGATCCAGGAGGTGGACGCACGGGAAGCGTGGACGCGGCTCCGTTCCGATCGGCCTCCCTTCCTGCTCGACGTGCGCGAGCCATGGGAATGGTCGGTGGGGAACCTCGGGTCGTTCGGCGCGCACCACATCCCGGTGGGACAGCTCGACGGTCGTATCGAGGAGGTGCCCCGAGATCGCCCCGTGCTCGTGTACTGCCGTACCGGCGTCCGTAGCGAGACCGCCGTCCGGCGGCTCCTCGAGTCGGGTTTCGCGGAGGTGGCCCACATCGAGGGAGGGATCCTCGCCTGGTCGCGCACCGTCGATCCCTCGGTGGTGGTGGCCTGACGCGATGCCCCGTCCCCGGGTCGTCGTGGCGGGAGCAGGCTTCGGGGGGCTCTGG
This sequence comes from Gemmatimonadota bacterium, assembly GCA_003248075.1. Lineage (GTDB taxonomy): Bacteria > Gemmatimonadota > Gemmatimonadetes > Longimicrobiales > Gaopeijiaceae > SZUA-318. The sequence continues at coordinate 10,005 of QJYK01000050.1, forward strand.
GCGGCGCGCGGCCTGGCCGGGGCTGACTGTGACGTCGTGCTGCTCGACCGGAACAACTACCACACGTTCTTCCCCCTCCTGTATCAGGTCGCCGCGGCGGAGCTGGCACCCCCGGACATCGCCTATCCGGTGCGCTCGATCTTCAGAAGGGCTGCGAACGTCGAAGTTCACATGGCACGGGTCACCGGCCTGGAGCTTGAAAACCGTCGCCTTCTGACCTCCTTGGGCCCCGTGAGTTACGATGTGCTGGTCCTCGCCCTGGGAAGCGAGTCCCACTACTTCGGCGTCCCGGGTGCGGAGCAGCACGCGTTCCCACTGCGCTGGATGCACGACGCCATCCCCCTCCGCCATCACATCCTCACGCGCTTCGAGCTGGCCGCCGCCAGCGAGGACCCCCTGCTCAGAAGGCGGTTCCTGACGTTCGCCGTCGTGGGCGGTGGGCCCACGGGCGTCGAGTTCTCAGGCGCCCTGGCGGAGCTGATCTATGGTCCCCTCCTCCGCGACTTCCCGGCCATCGATCGTGACGAGGTCTCGGTGGTGCTCCTCGAGGCGGCGGATGGGGTCCTGGGCGGCATGCCGGATCACCTGGGCGCGTATGCGCTCGAGCGGCTCCGCAGGAGGCGCACGAAGGTCCGGCTGGGAGTGCGCGTCGAGGAGGTGCTCCACGGCTCGGTCCGTCTCCGTGGCGGTGAGACGATCTCCACGGACACGGTGGTGTGGACGGCGGGCGTACGGGGAGACCCGGGGATCGCCGGCTGGGGTCTGCCCTTGGCGCCCGGGGGGAGGATCCGCGTCGACGAGCACCTGCGGGCCGAGGGACACCCGGAGGTCTACGTCGTCGGTGACCTCGCGTGGAGCGAGCACGGGGGCGGGCCGCTGCCGCAGGTGGCGCAAGTGGCGATCCAGGGAGGACGCTCCGTTGCGCGCAACCTGCGACGCACGCTGCGGGGCCAGCCGACGGAACCCTTCCGTTATCGAGACCTGGGGATGCTCGCGGTGATCGGTCGGAACGCTGCGGTCGCCCACGTCTTCGGTCGCGCTTTCCGAGGCATCGTCGCTTGGATCCTGTGGCTCGGAATCCACGTCACCTGGCTCATCGGCTTTCGCAACCGCGCGCTGGTGCTGGTCAACTGGGCGTGGAACTACGTCTTTTTCCGGCGGGCCGTTCGCCTGATCCTTCCCGCCGCCCGGGTTGCCCCCGACGACATCGACCCGACTCCATCCGGAGACGGCGGCCGCTGACCGGGTGCAGGACCTCGGCTCAAAAGCCGGCCAGGTCGACGATCGCGTCCACGACGTTCTGCGTCTGAGGCAGGATGACCTCCTCCAGCTTGGGCGCGTACGCGACCCAGGTGTCGAGGGAGGCGACCCGCCGCACCGGACCGTCCAGCCACGGGAAGAGCTCGTCTGCGATGCGCGCGGCGATCTCGGATCCGATCCCCCAGGACAGGCTGTCCTCGTGCGCCACCACCACCTTTCCGGTCTTCCTCACCGAGCGCGCGATGCGCTCCATGTCGAACGGTTGGACCGTGCGCAGGTCCAGCACCTCGACATCGATACCGTTCTGCTCCGACACGACCTTGGCGGCGTCCAGCGATCGCTTCACCAGCGCCCCACAGGCCACGACCGTGAGGTCGCTGCCGGCTCGCACCACCTTGGCCTTGCCGAACGGGATCATGAAGTCGGGCCCCGGATCGCGGCCCTTGTTGTAGACCTGGCGATACAGATGCTTGTGCTCGAGAAAGAGCACCGGGTCGTCGCAGCGCATGGCGGTGCGCAACAGGCCGTTGGCGTCCTCGGCCGTCGCCGGCAGGGCCACCCGGAGCCCCGGCGTATGCGCGAAGATCGACTCGCCGGTCTGGGAGTGATAGGGTCCGCCACCCTTGAGGTATCCGCCGTAGGTGACCCGCACCACCACTGGCGCCGAGTAGGTCCCGTTCGAGCGATAGCGCAGCATTGCGAGTTCGTCACGCAACTGCATCATGGCGGGCCAGATGTAGTCGAAGAACTGGATCTCGACCACGGGGCGAAGGCCGCGGGTCGCCATGCCGATGGCTCGACCGACGATGTTGGCCTCCGCCAGCGGGGAGTTGTAGACCCGATCCGAGCCGAAGCGCCCCTGGAGACCGTGGGTGACCTTGAAAACCCCTCCCTTCCCTTTGACCTCCCCGATATGGGCCTCGCGCGAAACGTCCGCGACGTCCTCGCCGAACACGACGATGCGGGGGTCCCGCTCCATCTCGTCCCGGAGGCACGCGTTCAGGAGGTCCACCATGGTCAGCGGTCGGTCGTCGCGATAAGCCGGGTGATCCTCGGTGTCGAACGCGGCCGAGGTCGGGTCGACGTCCTCCGAGTAGAGGTGGCGGAGGGCGGTCTCGGGTGCCGGCTGCTCGTGCGCGAGAGCCTGATCCGCCGCCGCCGACACCTCGGCCTCGACGTCCGACTCGAGGCGGTCGAGCTCGTCGGGTGTGGCGATCCCCGCCGCGAGGAGGAGCTGCCGGGTGCGGCGCAGCGGACAGCGCTCATCCTGCGCCTCACGCTCCTCCGGGGTCCGGTACATGCGCTCGTCGTCGGACATCGAATGCGAGTAGGGCCGTGTGCAATGGGCGTGCAGGAGCGCAGGACCCCGCCGCTGGCGCGCATGTCCCACGACCTCGGCAGCGGCCCCGTACATGGCTCCGATGTCGGTCCCGTCGCATTCCACGACGTGCAGCCCCGGAAAGCCCCGGACCAGCCGGGAGATGCTGCCACCCGCGGTCTGTACCTCGACCGGTACCGAGATGGCGTACCCGTTGTCCTCGACAACGTAGACCACGGGAAGACCGAGGTTGCACGCGGTGTTGAGCGACTCCCAGAACTCGCCCTCGGAGGTCGTGCCGTCGCCCGTGGTCACGACGACGATCTCGTCCTCCTCGAACCTCCCCACCACCCGACGCAGCTCCTCGTTCCGCGAGATGCGCAGCCCCGCCTCGGCCGCCCCCACGGCCTGCAGGAACTGCGTGCCGGTGGGGGAGGACATACTGGCGATGTTGAAGCGGGTGTCGGAGAAGTGCGATGGCATCTGCCGTCCCCCCGTCTGCGGGTCGGCGGCCGCTCCAACGGCCTGGAGCAGGTGGTCGAGAGGCGTCTGGCCGAGGGCGAGAGCGAAGGCGCGATCCCGGTAGTAGAAGTAGAACCAGTCGTGGCCCGGCCTGCAGTGGGCCGCCATTGCGACCCCGATGGCTTCGTGACCGGCCCCCGAGATCTGGAAGAAGATCTTGTTCTGCCGCTTGAGGCTGATCTCCCGGTCATCGATGTGCCGTGAGGTCACCATCAGGCGGTACATGGAGAGCAGCTGCTCGGAGGTGAGCGGGGTCACCCCACGGGCGGGTTCGATTTCGTTCTCGGTCGTCGCCATCGGTGACTGTGCGAGGATGAACGGCAATCCTTCAAGATACGCCCTCGCCGTTGCTCCTTCTACCGCGGGTCGCCGGCCAGGGCTTCGAAGCGCGCGCGGAGCGCCCCCACCTCCGTGACGGGGAGCTCACACGCGTAGCCTCGGCAGAGGTAGGCGGTGGGCGCGCCACCCAGCGGGGATCGGCCGGCCAGGAGGGGTACGCCCTCGACGTCCTCGGAAGCGCCGCTTCCGGTCACGGTCAGGTTGCGTTGGTACCGTTCGAACGCGACGGCCAGCAGGTCACCGGTACGGGGGTCGGTACGGTCGCCGACGATGGCGAGCTCGACCGGCGGTGCCAGACTGCGGTCGACCACGCTCAGCAGCCTGCCGAACGCGGTCGGGAAGCGACGCATGGCGCCGGATTCCCCCTTCATTCCCGTCTGTGCCACCTCATGGTAGCGAGCGTCGTCGAAGAGGTGGCCCGCCCGCCCGAGCAGCTCGAGAGCCAGCGAGTTCCCCGAAGGCGTCGCGTTGTCCATGGGATCGCGCGGGCGGACGAAGAGTCGCTCGGCATCGTGGGCGGTGTCGAAGAAGCGAGCCGCCTCTTCGTCGTAGAAGAGGGTCAGGGTGCGGTCCGCAAGCCATCGTACCTCCGCCAGCCAACGTGGGTCCAGCGTGGCCTCGTGAATCGAGAGCAGGGCGTTGCCCAGGGCCGCGTGATCCTCGAGGAAGGCGGGGACCCGTGCCTCACCGTCCTTGTATACGCGAAGCAGTCGTCCGTCCCGGCGTAGCGCGTCCAGGACGAAGCCGGCCCCGGTTTCGGCCGCACGCACGTAGTCGGGCTTCCCCAGCGCCGCCCCCGCCTCGGCGAGGGTGCGCAGCGCCAGGCCGTTCCAGGCCGTCAGGACCTTCTCGTCGCGTGCCGGGGGCTCGCGTCGCGACCGGGCTTCGAGCAGCGCTTCGCGGGCGTCCCGGAGCAGCGCGTCGAGACCTTCGTCGGGGAGTCCGAGCGATGCCGCTACCGCATCGATCGGGTGGGGGAGATGGAGTATGGATCGGCCCTCGAAATTGCCGGCAGGGGCCACGTCGTAGCAGCGCACGAACGGCCCTGCCCGCTCGGGCCCCAGGACGTCCGCCACCTCGTCGGGCGTCCAGGTATAGTACCTGCCTTCCTCGCCGTCGGAATCGGCGTCGCGCGCCGCATAGAATCCGCCCTCAGGCGAGCGCAGGTCGCGGAGCACGTAGTCGAGCGTATGCTCCGCGACCTCACGCAGCTCGGGGTCCCGTGTGGCGCGGAACGCGTCGACGTATGCCTGCGCGATCAGGGCATTGTCGTAGAGCATCTTCTCGAAGTGGGGGACGAGCCAGCGGGCGTCGACCGAGTAGCGGTGAAAGCCTCCTCCCAGGTGGTCGCGAATGCCTCCGCGGGCCATGCTCCGCAGGGTGTGCACCACCATGTCCAGGGCGTGGACGGCATCGGTGCGCGCGTGGTGACGGAGGAGTACCTCGAGTGTGACGGTCTGGGGGAACTTCGGTGCGCCCCCGAAGCCGCCGTGCACCGGGTCGTACTGGCGGGCGAGCGCGGCCACTGCCTCTTCCAGGAGCCCCAGGTCGACGTTCTGCGGGGCACCCCCACCGCTCGCTGCCAGGCCAAGGGTCCGTCGCAGCTCGGTCGCGTTGCGCACGACGTCGTCGGGACGCTCGGCGTAGGCCCGCGCCACGCCGGCCAGCACCTGGCGAAACGACGGGAGCCCGTGGCGGGGCTCGGGGGGGAAGTAGGTGCCGCCGTAGAAAGGCTCGGCCCCCGGCGTAAGGAAGACCGTGAGCGGCCACCCTCCCTGCCCGGTGATGGCCTGGACCGCCCTCATGTACACCTGGTCGACGTCGGGGCGCTCCTCCCGGTCCACCTTCACGTTGACGAATCGCTCGTTCATGATGGCGGCGATGGCGGGGTCCTCGAACGACTCACGCTCCATCACGTGGCACCAGTGACAGGCCGAATACCCGATGGACAGCAGGATCGGGCGGTTCGACGACCGCGCGAGGTCCAGCGCCTCGTCGTCCCAGGGGAACCAGTCGACCGGGTTGTGGGCGTGCTGGAGGAGGTAGGGGCTGGATTCCTTCGCCAGACGGTTCGGCATCGATGGGCGTCGGTGGGCGTCGGGGCGGGGTCCGGCGCGGATGCGGGCCCGATATCGTCTCTCACCCGCGGGCCCCGCGCCGGTTCCGCCGCCCCGGGGCAGAAAACATTTGATTATGGCGGTGACACCCTTGATCGGCGAATGCCCGGGGGCGGGCCGGAGGCCCTTCAGAATCGAGGCCGAACGGCTTCACCGGGCGGGGGTGATCACCCAAAAAAGCGTTGTACGGCCCTCGGAGCGGGTCTACATTTGATGAAAATCACCGCCTCCGACGCGCATCGGGGGCTGCGCCACCGAGGAGGAGCCGCTCCTTGTACCTGCGCATGGCGGAGCTCGCGCTCCGACGCCCCGCACTCATTCCCCACCTCGTGCGCGCCTCCTGGGCGTTCAGGGCCCGGCATTGGTACCGGCGACCCCCGTTCCTTCCCATGCCGCCGCGATCCTATGTTCGCTGGCGCCTCGAGACGGCCTACGGCGACCCCGAGGCCAGCCCACCGCTGGAGCAGTTGGCTCGGTACGTGCTTTGGACCAGCCGGATGAGGCGTTGGATGTCGCGCCGTGCGTAGGCTGGTCCTGATCGTCATTGCGGGCGTCCTGGTGACGACCTACCTCCCGGATTCCCGCGCCTGGCTCGCGGACATGCTTCGGCCGCTATGGGCGCCGGTGGTGCGGTGGAACGCCGAGCAGGAGATGGCACAGGTCGGTCGGGACGTCGTGGGGCACGAGGTGCAGATGGGCCGACTCCCGGACCGGCGGAACTGGATCGAGTGGCTGGATTGGCGCTATCCTGTGGACGATTTGAAGCTCGACGCCTGGGGGTCGACCTACCAGCTCCGGGTGTGGGCGGACTCCGTCGCGATCGTTTCATGGGGGCCCGACCGCATCCGCAACACGGAGGACGACTTTCAGGTATCGACGCCGCGCGAGCGTCGGCGTCGTCGCTGATTCCGTTCCCCGGGGCGAGCAGCCCCACACCCCCGTTCCGTGAACCCGGTAACCGACCACCTCCTCGAAGCGCTTCCCGTCTACGGTCCCTGGCTGCTGTTCGCCCTGGCCGTCCTCGAGACCTGTTTCATCACCGGCGTCGTGATTCCGTCCGGTGTGGCTACGTCGGTGGCGACGGTGCTGGCGTTGGACGGGAGCCTCGACCTTCCCGCCGTCGTCGTCGCCGCGCTCGTAGGCGGGGCGCTCGGTGACTCCATCGGCTTCTGGATCGGTCGGAAAACCGGCGAAAGGGTGCTGCAGGGTCACGGTCGCCCCTCACGCCGGATCGCGCGACGACACCGGATCCTGAGCCGCTGGTTCGGGCGGCATCCCCTCTACTCGGTCACGCTGGCCAGGACCGTCTCGTTCGTGCGTACCCTGATGCCGGTCGCCGCCGGAATGAGCGGCCT
>QJYK01000242.1 GCA_003248075.1 Gemmatimonadota bacterium
CGGACCGTCTCGGGAACGCGCAGCCACACCTTCCCCGTGAGGAAGGCGCCCGCCAGGTCCGACGATCCGATCCCGGTGGCGAAGGCCCCCGCCACGCCGCAGGTCACGGTGTGGCTGTCGGCGCCCACGACCAGGTCGCCGCACCGCACCCGACCCCGCTCCAGCGCGACCTGGAAGCTGATCCCGCCACCGACCGGGAGGATCTCCACCCCCTGCTCCGACGCGAACGCCTCCATGCGCGTGTGGAAGACCCGCGTCGACTCGCTGCTGGGTGGCGCGTAGTGGTCACGGGCCAGCAGGATGCGCTCTGGGTACCGCACGGGTCCGCCCCCCATCGCGGCGTAGTAGTCCAGAGCCATGGGGGTGGAGCCGTCGGTGCCCAGCACCAGATCGGCCTCGCACACCGTCAGGGTCCCCGCTCGGGACTCCTTCCCGGAATGCGCCGAGAGGATCTTCTCCGACAGGGTGAGCCCGGCCATCAGACGCCTTGAGCGTCGAGCGCGGTATCGATGGCGTCCAAGGTACGCGCTACGTCCTCGGGCCGGATGTCGCCCATGTGGCCGACCCGTACGCAAGTCGCCCGCCAGTCGCCCAGTCCGGCGGCGATCTGGATCCCCTCGGCACGGACAGCGGCGCGCACGGCACCGGGGTCGACGCCGTCGGGCAGACGGATCGCGGTCAACGTGGGTGAGCGCTCCGCGATCCCCTGGCCCGGTAGAGAGAGGCCGCGAGACGCCGCCCACCTCGTCACGGCCCGGGACATCCGGCGGTGGCGGTCGAAGACTTCACCGACTCCCTCCTCATGGATCATGCGCACGGCCTCCAGCACCTGCAGCACGAGAAGTACCGGCGTCGTGCCCGGGGTCTCGGGCCGGGGACCGGCGAGCGTGTCCCTGACTGCGGCGAAGTCCAGATAAGCGCGCGGAAGGACCGCCCGCTCGGTGGCCTCCCACGCGGGCGCACTCATCGCCACGAACGAGATCCCGGGGCTGGCCATGAGGCACTTCTGCGACGACGTCACCGCCACGTCCACGTCCCAACCGTCGAACGCGAACGGGGCCCCGCCCAGGGAGCTCACTGCGTCCACGAGGGTCAGCGCGCCGTAGCGGCGCGCGGCTTCCGCCACGCCCGCCACCGGATTCAATGCACCCGTGCTCGTGTCGCTGTGCGCGATTGTCACGGCACGGGCGCCAGGATGGGCGGCGAGGGTCGCGTCCACCTCTCCCGGGTCGACCGTCCGGCTCCAGTCGCAGGCGACGCGCACGACGTCGATGCCATAGGTGGTGGCGAAGCCCGCCCACATCTCGCCGAACTTGCCGTTGCAGCACGCCACCATCGTGTCCCCCGGGTTCAGGAGGTTCAGGATGGCGGCCTCCATCGAGGCTCGTCCCGTCGCGTGGATCGGTAGTATATCCGCGGCAGCTGTCCCAAACAGTGGCCTGAGACCATCGAGGAGCTCGACGAGAGCGGACGAGAACTCGGGCGTCCGATGATGGAGCACCCGCATGCCAGCCCTGAGGACGCGCTCGGGGATCCGGGTGGGTCCAGGGGTCATGAGGAGGGGCGGAGCCCCGTCGCTCATGGAAGCACTCCGCGGGCGCGCAGGGTCTCGTCGATGTCCGCCTTGAAGAGCTCGCCGGCCTCGATCGCGGCGATGCGCCTGCGCTCGCTGGCTTCCAGAGCGCCCACCTGCTCGAGAACGACGGCCGCGTCCTCGCGAGGGACGACCACGACCCCGTCATCGTCGCCCACCACCAGATCTCCGGGCATGACGACCGTGTTGCCGCAGGCGACCGGTACGTTGATCTCTCCCGGGCCGTCCTTGTCGCACCCGCCCGGCGTCACCGCCCGTGAGTACGCCGGAAGCCCGAGTGCCTCGAGGGCTTCCACGTCGCGGATGGCCCCGTCCACGACGATGCCCGCGACGCCCGCGCGCACGGCCGTGGTCCCCATCAGCTCACCGAACACGGCGCTGGTGGTGTTGCCGTTCGTCGACACGACGACCACGTCCCCGGGGCTGGCGATCTCCAGGGCCTTGTGGACCATCAGGTTGTCGCCGGGGCGAGCGCTCACCGTCACCGCCACCCCGCATACCGGGAGTCCGGTTCGGCTCACGATGCCGGGGTCCATGAAGTGGAAGCGGCCCATGGCGTCGCCCACGTTCGCGGCGGCCTTGCCGCGGAACGCCTCGACCAGCTCCGCGGGCACGCGCGGCACTTCAGTGAAGATGCGGAAGCCCATCGGGCCTTGCACCCTCATGAGCGGGCGACCACGTGGCTACCTCACGTAGCGCTGCAGTCGCCCCGGCGCGGGACCCACCTCGGCGCCGTAGATCACGCCGTTCCGGTCCGCCACGACGCCCTCGGCGGTGCAGGTCCCGCTGCAGTCGGGGTGGGGGTCGGGTATGAGGTACAGGACCTCGCCGGTCCGGGCGCTTCCCACCCGGATGCCACGCTTCCAGGCGCTGTGCGGCGGGTTCACCGAGCCCGACTCGGAGTCGGCGCCGTACAGGACGTCGTTCGCGTCGATGTAGATCCCACTCAGCCGGCTGAACTGATACCACTCGTCCAGGAACCGTCCGTTCTGATCGAAGATCTGGATGCGGTTGTTGGAGCGGTCGGCGACGAAGAGGCGGCCCTGCGAGTCCATGGCGAGGGAGTGTGGTTGGTCGAACTGGCCCGGCCCGGTGCCGCTCCCCCCCCACTCCATCAGGTACCGGCCCCGGGCGTCGAACTTGATGATGCGGTTGCGCCCCCTGCCGTGGCCCTCGGCCACGAAGATGTCTCCGTTGGGCGCAGTGAACACGTCGTTCGGCTGCCAGAAGAAGTCCCGTCCCCCTCCCGCCCCTTCCATCTCGTCCATCGGGACACCGCCCTGGCGTCCCAACCTCATCAGGACCTCTCCCGTCGGACTGAACTTCCAGACCTGATGGCCGTAGACCACTTCGGGCTCGGGCTCCGCTGGAGCGTCGCCCCGCGCGCCGGGTCGATTATCCTGACCGTCCGCGACCCAGACGTTGCCCTCGCGGTCCACGTGGATGCCGTGGGGCCACACCAGGAGCCCCGCACCGAAGCTCGTCACCATGTTGCCGTCGGCGTCGAACTTCATGACCGGGTCGAGCCCGGCGTTCAGGAGACAACCCCTCTGATTGGTGGAGCAACGCTCGGCCACCCAGATGCTCACGCCGTCGGGATCGACGTCCACGGCGCTGGTGGAGCCCCAACTGCGCCCTTCCGGCATCTTCGCCCAGCCCTCGACCGTGCGATACGGATTCGGCAGGTCGTTGGTGGGCGCCATGTCCGCCTGCGCGGCGACCAGCGTGGGCAGCGCGACCGTCGTCGCCGCGACGGTCGCGGCCCAGCTCGGCAGGCGGCGGGTCGCCGTCCTCACCTCGACCCCAGGATCCGGTTCACGTCGGCCGTGGCCTTGTCCAGCTCGGCCCTGAGGATCTCGTACCGCTGGATGGCATCGCGGCCGATCTTCATGTCGACCCGGGCGGTCATGCTACGCAGGTAGTCGATGTGCTCGTCGAGCCCCGGGCTGCTGTACCGGATCGGGCCGGTGATCAGCTTTTCGGCCACCGGCGCGAGGCGCCGCCGCACGTCCGCGTTGCCGCTCTCCATCGCGGCCTCCACTCGCTGCACGAGGGCCTGCACCTCCGCCACCATGGCGTTCATGCGCTTGTTGTGCTCGTACTGCTCGCGCAGGTCGGCGACGGTCACGCCTTCCGCGGCCACCCGTGGGTCGATGAGCACGTTGAAGCTCTGGGTCTGGGTCGCTCCGCCCACGGTGAGCCGCGCCTGATACCGTCCGGGCGGGACCGGGATACCATCCGAGTCCTGGACGTTCCACACCACCCGGTTGAAGCCGGGCTCGGTGGTGACCCTCGGGGGCGGCGGTCCGGCGCGCCGACCGAAGCCGAATCCCCCGGCCTGCGGCCGCGGCGGACGTGAGCTGTCATAGGAGTTCACACGGCTCCCGGAGCCGTCCAGGATCTCGAGCGTCACGGCGCCGGTGGGCGGTGTCGGGAGATAGTAGTCGATCATCGGGCCGAGCAGCTGCGGCGCGGTGCTCGTGCGGTAGCCGTCGCGCGGCGCGTACAGGTGCACGTCGGCGACCCGGGTCTGAGGGGTGATCTGGTGCAGCGACGACACGTCGTCGAGGGCCCACATCGCCCGGCCTTGCGTGGCGATGTAGAGGTTGTCGTCCCGGATCTGGATGTCGTTGATCGGCACCTTGGGCATGTTCAGCTCGAAGGGCTGCCAGTGCCCGCCGTTGTCGAAGGAGACGTACATTCCGAACTCCGTCCCCGCGTACAGGAGCCCCTCGCGGCCCGGGTCCTCACGGATCGCGCGCGTGGGCGTATCGCCCGGAATGCCGTTCTCTCCAGTGGTGAGGCGCTTCCAGGTGTGCCCGTAGTCGTCGGTCCGATAGATGTAGGGTGCGTAATCGCCCAGCAGATATCGGTACACGACGTAGTACGCCGATCCCCGCCGGTGGGGCGAGACCTCGATCCATGCGACGCGGCCGCCCTCGGGAAGATCCGGGGGTGTGACGTCCGTCCAGGTCGCGCCGTTGTCTTGGGTGAGGTGGAACGGGCCGTCGTTGGCGCCCGTCCAGATGACACCCGCCTGGTGTGGCGACTCGGCGATGGCGTACAGGGTGCTGTAGAACTCTTCGCCCGTGACGTCGCGGGTGATCGGCACTCCGCTGGCTTCCTGGCAGCAGGCCGGGTTGGCGGTCAGGTCGGGGGAGATCGTCTCCCAGTGTACGCCCATGTCCGTCGTGCGGTGCAGGTGCTGCGAGCCGTAGTAGAGCACGTTCGGGTCGTGGGGCGACGACTCCATGGGTGACACCCGCTGGAAGCGCAGGATCAGCTCGTGCCCGGCGTTGCCGTACAGGGACTGGGCTCCGACCCAATAGGGCTTGGCTTGGCCCGTCTCCAGGTCGAGCACCTCGAATTGGCCCTTGCACGATCCGTAGACGATGTTCGGCTTGGCCGGGTGCGGCACGACCGGCCCGGTCTCGCAGCCCGGTCCGGACCACCAGTCCACGTTCTCCTCGCCGCCGTCGGCGACGCTCGAGATCATGTGCGTTCCGTCGTCCTGTTGCGCCGCGTACAGCCTGCGGGGGAAACGGTTGTCGAGATGGATGCCGTAGATCTCCGACGTCGGCTGGTTGTATTGCGTCGACCAGGTCCTGCCTCCGTCGAACGAGACGTTGGCGCCTCCATCGTTCGCCTGGATCATCGTGTTCCCGTCGTTCGGATTGATCCAGATGTCGTGGTTGTCCCCGTGCGGCGTGTTCATGCGCTCGAAGGTGCGCCCGCCGTCGGTCGACTTGTAGAACCCCTCCGCTCCCGTATAGACGACGTCCGCGTTCGTGGGGTCTGCGCCGATGGTCGTGTAGTAGAACGGCCGCTGGATCATGCCGTCGAAGGTGCGCTGCATGGCCTCGTTCGCACCCTGCCTCATGTCCTGCCATGTCTGACCGGCGTCGTCGGATCGGTAGAACCCCCCGCCCGGCTTGGCCTCGACCAACGCGTAGATCCGCCGCGGATCCGCGGCGGTCACGGCCAGGTTCCCCTTGCCGATGAGCTGGCTGGGGAGACCCGTCATGATTCTCGAGAAGCTCTCGCCCCCGTCGGTGCTCTTGTAGAATCCACCTGCGCGCGAACCACTGATGATCGTCCAGGGCTTTCGCTCGATGCGGTTCATCCACGCATACACGACCGACGGATCGCCCGGCTGGAGCTCCACGTCCATCGCGCCCGTGCTGTCGTTGAGGAACAGCGTGTTGCGCCAGGTGCGGCCACCGTCGTTGGTCTTGTAGATGCCTCGCTCTGGCGTGGGCTTGAACGCGTCACCGTTGGCGGCGACCCAGACCGTGTTGGGGTCCGTCGGGTGGATGCGCACCGCGCCGATCTGGCCCACGTCCCTGAGGCCCGCGAAGGTCCAGGTCTTGCCCCCGTCGGTGCTGCGGTAGACGCCCCGCCCCGTGGAGACGTTGCTCCTCAGCCCGTCCGACCCCGTACCGTAGTAGATGACGTCGGGGTCGGAGTCCGCGACCGCCACGGAGCCGCTCGAGCCCAGCGGGACCTGTCCGTCGGTGAGCGGGTGCCAACTCTCGCCCCCGTCGGTGGTCCGGAAGAGCCCGCCCGACGCGACACCCATGTAGAACGTGCGCGGCTGCGACGGCACCCCCGTCACCGTGGTCACACGACCGCCCTGGGTCGGCCCGATCTGGCGGTACTTCATCCCCGCGAAGAGGACGGGGTTCACCTCCGACATCATCGGTGCGCCGGAAGCCTGCGCGTCGACCCTGGCCGGGAGGGCGAGGAAGGACGCGAGCGCGAGGGCGCCAAGAGTTCTCTGGTACATTGCTAGGTCCCCGAGGAAAGCCCAGATGGTCACGGCCGAACCGGTCGCTGCCACGGCAGCGGTCGACCCGGTGGCAACGTGACGCGCCACCTCGGAGCGGGCAAGAAGCCCGGGGGGGACGGGAGGGCCCCGACCGTTCGTCCCTTGGCGGTTTCGTATAGCGCTGTTATACATATGGCCGAGCGTATAACAACGTATGCCAAGTGGAGCGCCACCATGCCATCCGCGGCTCTGGGGCAGTTCGAGCACCAGGTGCTCCTCGCGATCCTGCGCCGCGGCGCCGAGTCGTACAGCGTCGAGATCGTGGACGAGCTGGAGCGTCAGACCGGCCGGGACGTGGCCACGGCCGCCGTCTTCGTGTCGCTCCAGCGGCTGAAGGCCAAGGGCATGCTCCGTGACCGACTCGTCGCGCCGGGGCCGGAGGGTGGCCATCCGAGGCGGTACTTCAGCCTTACCGACGACGCCTTGAGCGCGCTGCGAGACACGCGGCGGAGCTTCCTGTCGCTCTGGGACGGGGTCGAGTCGGTGCTGGACGAGGGCGGGGGCTGACGAGGATGGGCTCCACCGGGCCGAGTCCGCCCCGCGCGGCCGCACGGGTCCTCCGCCTCCTGCTGAGCCGGCAGGCGTTCGACGAGGTCGGGGCCGCTCTCACCGAGCTGTTCCGACGGCGGGTGGCGCGGGTAGGTCGCGGGGCGGCACGACGGTGGTACTGGCGCCAGGTGCTGGGCCTGGCCCTGCGCCGGCGGTCGATCAACGGAGGATCGGGCGGGGAGGGGTGGATGAAAGGCTCTGTACGGGATTTCGCTTTGGCGGCGCGGACGCTGTCGCGTGCGCCCATGTTCACCGGAGTGGCCGCGCTGACGCTGGCGCTGGGGCTGGGGGCCAACACGGCCATCTTCAGCGTGATCCACGGATCGCTGCTTCGGCCCCTGCCCTACGCAGACCCCGACGGGCTCGTGTGGCTCTCCGATGGGCACCCGGACATCGGCGGCTCGGGCGTGAACCAGTCGGTGCCCAATTTCCTGGACCTGCGTGACGGCTCGAAGCTCATGCGGTCCGCGGCCGTGTATCGCCGCCTGGGCGCCAACCTCGCCGCCGAAGACCGGGCCGAGCGTGTTACGGTGCTCTTTACGTCTTCGGAGATGCTGGGGGTGCTGGGCGTGGTACCCACCCTCGGCCGCGACCTCCGACCGTCCGACGACCTCGTCGATGCGGAACCGGTCGCGCTTCTCACGGACGGGCTATGGCGCACCTGGTTCGGCGCCGACCCTGCCGTGGTGGGCCGGACGGCGGTCGTCGACGCCCGATCCGTGCGCATCGCAGGAGTGCTTCCCCGCGACTTCTGGTTTCCGGGAGAGCCACGCCTGGTCATGCCCATCCAGCACGTGGGCGCCGAGCTGTCGCGTGGGTCGCGGAGCTACAACGGAGTGGCCCGCCTGGCTCCGGACGCCGACGTGGAGGGCCTCCGAGCGGAGCTCCAGGGGATCTTTTCCGGGTTGGTGACGAGCTATCCCGACGCCAACCAGGGGTGGTTCACCTGGGCCGAGCCGCTGTCCGAGTGGGTGGGGGGGGGCGCGGGCCGCTCCCTCCTCCTCATGAGCGGAGCGGTGGCCCTGGTGCTGCTGATCGCCGTGGTGAACGTGGCCAACCTGCTCTTGGTGCGGGCAGAGACACGGCACCACGAGCTGGCCATCCGCACCTCCCTCGGCGCCCGTCGCACGGACCTGCTCTCGCTGTTTTTGGCCGAAGGGATCTTGTTAGCGGTCGCGGGCGGCGCCCTGGGGGTCGTCACGGCGTACTGGGGTGTCGATGCGCTGGTGACCGCCTTCGCCGGCGCGCTCCCCCGACCCGACGCCATCTCGGTGAACGGCACGGTGCTGGGTGCGGGGCTGGCCCTCTCCCTGATCGTGGGCGTACTCGTGGGTCTTGTCCCCCTCGCCCGCATCCGGCCCGACCGGCTCCAGAGCCATCTCAAGGACGGCTCCAGGGGCTCGTTGGGGCGTGGCAGCGCGCTCGGGGGCGTCCTCGTCGCCACGGAAGTCGCCCTGGCGGTGGTCGTGGTGGCGGGTGCGGGTCTGCTGGCCAACAGCGTGTGGCGCATCCGACAGGTCGACCTGGGCGTCACCCGCCCCGACCGGGTCATGACGTTCACGATGACCCTGCCGGCGACCTCCTATCCCGGCGTCAGCTCCATCCGAGGGTTCGCCGACGAGATCGACCGGAGCATCGGTGTGCTCCCCGGCGTGCAGGCCGTGGGCTTCGTGAACCGTCTGCCCCTGCTCGGGGGCGACAACACGACCGTGACCCCGTTCGGCGATCCCGCGCGCGAGGTGAACTTCACATCCATCCGATACATCACGCCGGGTTACTTCGACGCCGTCGGAGCACCCCTCCTGTCCGGCCGATGGCTCGACCCGACCGAGTTCTCGTCGGGCGCCCCGGCGGTGGTGATCAACGAGACGCTCGCCCGTCAGCTCTTCCCGGGTGAGGATGCCGTCGGGCGACGCCTGGGTGTGCGCTGGGTCCCCGACGGGCTGCTCGTCGTGGGCGTGATCGGCGACATCGCCGGCGGTCGTCCGGACCGTCCACCGCCGCCCGCGTTCTACCTGCCGTTGGCCACGGTCCTCGAGGCGTGGTCGTCGGTGCCCCGCGGCCCCAACGACTACTGGGGTCTGAGCGCGTTGGTGCGGACCGCCGTCGGGCCCCGGCCGCTCATGCCGGCCTTCCGCCGGGCCGTCGCAGCGGTGGATCCCCAGCTACCGGTGAGCCAGGTGCGGACGCTCCAGGACATCGCCGTGGAGCGGCTCGGGACGCGCCGATTCGCCATGTCCCTGTTCGGCGTCTTCTCTGCGATGGCCCTCCTGCTCGGCGCCGTCGGGATCTATGGCGTGATGTCGTACACCGTGGCACACCGGTCCCGCGAGCTGGGCATGCGCATGGCGCTGGGAGCCAGCCGCTCCACGGTGCGTCGCATGGTCCTCGGACGGGCCGCCCGCATCGTCTTGCCGGGACTGGTCGTCGGCCTCGTGGCCGCGCTCCCTGCCGGAAGCGTCCTGGGCAGCCTCCTGTACGAGGTGAGCCCCCAGGATCCTTGGACGTACCTCGGTGTGGCCGCGCTGCTCGGCGGCGTAGGGCTCGCCGCGAGCTGGCTGCCGGCGCACCGGGCGACGCGGCTCGATCCCATGGAGAGCATGCGCGCGGAATGAGACGCGGGAGCGCAGAGTCTCCCGCGGGCTCCACCGACCGGGCGCCGCGTCCGCAAGTAGCGCCCGCGACCTTCCGAACCGTCCCCGTTAGCCTCCCCTTGAAATCACAGGGGAAGGCGTGCTAGCTTCCCCTAGAAACCATAGGGCAAGCAACCCGCCTGCCCACGAAACGGGAGACGCGCATGGGCGACGCCACGCTCGGGCTGCTGCGAGGCACCCTGGACCTGCTCATCCTCAAGGCGCTGAGCACCGGTGACAAACACGGGTACGCCGTTTCGGAGTGGATCGACGCGGCCACGGACGGGAGCCTGCTGGTCGAGGAGGGCACGCTCTATCCCGCGCTCCACCGGCTGGAGCGCAGGGGACTCGTCTCGGCCGACTGGGGCGTCTCGGACAACAACCGGCGGGCCAAGTACTACGCGCTGACTCGGGCCGGCGGCCGCCAACTGGCGGATCAGGCGGCCACGTGGCGGGCCTACACGCACGCAGTGGCCAAGGTTCTGGCCGAAGGCGATGCGATGTGAGCGGCCTCCGCCGGCGCTTGTTCCGACTGCCTCCCGACCCGGACCGGCTCCGGGAGGACGTGGACGCCGAGGTGCGCTTCCATCTCGAGAGGAAGGCGGAGCGCCTCGTGCGCGAGGGAATGACGGAGTCCGAAGCGTGGGCGGAGGCCCATCGGCGCTTCGGCAGCGTGGAGAAACTGAAGTCACAGCTGGCCCGCGAAGGGGAGGTGGGGATGAGGAAGATCGCGATCGGTGACCGGATTCGGCAGGACCTGCATTATGCGCTCCGACAGGTGCGCAGAAACCCTGGCTTCACGCTGGTGACCGTGCTCACGCTGTCCCTGGCCATCGGAGCCACCACCGCCATCTTTTCCGTCGTGGACGGAATCCTCTTCCGCCCCCTGCCCTTCCCGGAGCCGGACCAGCTCACGGTGGTGTGGGCCGACATGACACGGCGGGGGGGGCCGGCCAACGAGTGGCCGAACTTCCCGAACTACTACGACCTGAAGGACCGTAGCCACTCCCTCCAGGCGGTGGCCGCGTGGGACGGCGGGCCCGTGACACTCACCGGTCTCGGGGAGCCCGAGCAGATCGTTGCGGGCTACGTCAGCTGGGACATGCTCCCCGAAGTGCTGCGCGTATCCCCGGCTGTGGGTCGGGGCTTCGCACCTTCCGACGACGAGCCCGGCGCTCCGGCGACCGTGCTTCTCACGGACGGCTTCTGGCGGCGCGCCCTGGGAGCGTCCGCGGATGCGCTGGGCTCCACCCTGTCCCTGAACGGCGAGACGCACACCGTGGTGGGAATCCTCCCCGCCGACTTCGACGCCCCCTTCGTGAACGGCGCCGTCATCTGGGTGCCGTTGCGTCAGAGTCGCACGGACAACTACTGCGGAAGGGGCGGCGCGTGCATGCACGCCGTCGCGCGACTGGCCGACGGCGTCTCGTTGGACGCGGCCCGCATCGAGGCCACCGACATCGCTCGCCAGCTCGAGGAGGAGCATCCCGAGGACAACACGAACGTGGGCTTCACGCTGCGTCCCCTGCAGGACGACATGGTCGCCGGCGCCCGCCTGGCCCTGCTGGTGCTCCTGGGCGCCGTCGGCTTCGTGCTGCTCATCGCGTGCGTGAACGTGGCCAACCTGCTCCTGGCCCGGGCCACGTCACGCACCGCGGAGCTCGCGGTGCGTTCGGCGCTTGGTGCAGGACGACGCCGTATCACGGCCCAGCTCCTCACCGAGAGCCTGGTCCTGGCCGTCCTGGGGGGCGCGGCGGGACTGGGGATCGCCTACCTGGGCACGGAGCTTCTGGTGTCCCTGGCGCCGGCCGCCACCCCCCGCATCGAGGGGGTCGGTGTGAACGGGCGGGTGCTCTGGTTCGCCCTGGGCGTCACCCTGCTCTCCGGCCTCCTGTTCGGCGTCGCTCCTGCATTGCGTACCGCGCGCAGCGGCCTCGACGCGTCGCTACGGGAGGGCGGACGAAGCGCCTCGCGCGGCCGCGCAGGCATGCGGGCCCGCGGCGTTCTCGTGGCGGTGCAGGTGGCCCTCGCCCTGGTGCTCCTCGCCGGGGCGGGCCTCCTCGTGCGCAGCTTCCAGAACCTGCGCGAACTGGACCTCGGCTTCCGTCCCGAGGGCGTTCTCACCCTCCAGATCGGCCTGCCGCAGTCACGCTACCCGGACGCGGACGCCCGTCGCGGCTTCGTCGCGAGCGTGGAAGGTCGGCTGGGCGCCTTGCCCGGGGTGGAGGCGGTGGGCTCGACCTCGTGGCTCCCGCTCACCGGTTTCGGCAGCGACGTGACGTTCAACATCGAGGGTCGCCCAGTGCCACCTCCGGGCCAGCGGCACGCCGTGTGGTTCCGAAGGGTCACCGCTGGGTATCCGCGGGCAATGGGGATGCGGCTCCTCCAGGGTCGGTGGCTCACCGGGGCCGACGACGAGCGCGCGCCGAAGGTGGTCGTGATCAACGACGGGCTCGCGCGCCGCTACTTCCCGGAGGAGGACCCGGTGGGCCGGAGACTCAACCTGGGCAACCCGGACGACCCGGAGTGGCGAGAGATCGTCGGTGTGGCCGCCGAGGCTCGTTACTTCAGCGTTGCCGGTGACTCCCGGGACGCCCTCTACCTTCCCTACGACCAGGCGCCGACGTCCACGATTTTCGTGACCCTGCGCTCGTCCAGGGACCTTGCCGCCCTGGGGAGTGAGGCGCGCACCCGCGTCGCGGACATCGATCCGTCGCTGGCGGTCGCACAGGTCCGACCGATGGAGGCCGTGGTGGCCGAGTCCCTGGGCTCCGAGCGGCTGGTCACGACGCTGCTCGGTCTCTTCGCCGGGGTCGCCATGGTGCTCGCGGTCGTCGGACTGTACGGCGTCGTCTCGTACAGCGTGGGCCAACGCCTGGGTGAGATGGGCGTGCGCCTCGCGCTCGGCGCTGAGGGTTCGGACATCGGCGGTCTCGTGCTGAGGCAGAGCATGGCGCTGGTCGCTGTCGGCCTCGCTGTCGGCGTCGGCGGCGGAGTCGCGCTCACACGACTGATGGGGGACCTGCTCTTCGGGGTCAGCCCCACGGATCCGTGGACGTACGCGATCGTGGCACTGACGCTGGTGGCGGTGGCGACCGTGGCGAGCGCGGTTCCTGCCAGCCGGGCGGCGCGTGTGGATCCGATCCGGGTGCTCCGGGTGGATTGACCGCTCGGGCCCTCGGGGACGCGAGCGAACGCAGCAGGATCACCGGGAGCCCACCGAGTTCGCGCGCTTCACCCGCGGCGACGCAGCCAACCCCGGGGCGTTCGCCTGGGGCCCGGTGGTCTCGCTCCGCCCCGCCGAGCCCCACTACGCGGGACGGGTGGTCATCCTGGTCGACGAGGTGTCCCTGAGTCAGGCCGAGTACACGACGATGGCCTTCCGATCCGCTCCGGGCGCCACGGTGGTGGGGAGCACGACCGCGGGCGCCGATGGCAACGTTTCGCCGGTCCCCCTGCCGGGGGGCCTGCGCGCGATGATCAGCGGGATCGGAGTCTTCTACCCGGACCGCGCCCCCACCCAGCGGATCGGGATCGTGCCCGATCTCGTGGTCGAGCCCACCCTGGAGGGCATGCGGGAGGGCCGGGACGAAGTGCTGGAGGCCGCGGTGAGCCACGCGCTGGGGCGCCCCTGGCGACTCTCCGGAGCGGCCGGCCCAGGTTGATCGCCGACGGTCGAGCGTGACAACCGGGCCCCCGGGGCATAGTTTTAGGCATGGCTAATTCTACCGTCACGGAGTGGGCTCCCCGTTGGGGCGCGCTCATGGCCCTTGCTCTCTGGGCCACGGGTGTTCAGCAGGTCACGGCTCAGGCTCGGCCCCTGATCACAGACCGTCCGGACTTCACCGAGTCACCCGTCACGGTTCCCAAGGGCTCCATCCAGCTGGAGACCGGCCTCACGTTGGAGCACGCCGACGGCCTTCGCGCGTCCTCGGGCCCCGAGGCCCTCCTGCGATGGAGCCCGACCCACGGCCTCGAGATCCGGCTCCAGTCCCCCGACTACGTCCGGGCCGACGCACAGGACGGATTCACGGACTTCGGCGTCGGCGTGAAGCTCGAGCTCGGCAGCTTCGCCTCGTGGGACGTCGGGGCGATCGCCTCGGTCGAGCTTCCCACCGGCGACGCGACACTGTCGGCCGGAGGGACGCAGCCCGAGCTGATCGTCGCCGCTGGGAGAGCCCTCGGAGAAGCCTGGTCGCTGGGCACGCAGGTGGCGGCCGCGAAGCCCGGTGACTCCGGAGGCGTCCACCTGCTGGCAACGTTCGTGGTGGGACGCGCCCTCAGCGAGGCCGTGGGCGCCTTCGCGGAGCTCGCTGCCGACCGGGAGCCCGGGGGCTCCGGGGCAGCCCTGCTCCACGGCGGCTTCACGCTCAGTGTGACCCCGACCGTTCAGCTCGACCTCCACGGTGCGGTCGGGCTTGGCGGCCACGCGCCCGACGGTATCCTCGGTCTCGGCTTCAGTACGCGTCTGGGCCCTCGCTGAGGATGCCGCAGAGGAACAGCGGCGTGATCAGAACGGTCCGCGCCAGCTCACGCCCAGAGACGGCATGATGATGAAGCCCGTCTCGTTGTCGCGGTCGAGCCGAAGCGTGCCGTTCGGACCCGGCGCCCGGAAGTAGTCGTAGCCGAAGATGTTCTCGTGATTGGTCAGGTTGGTCACCTCGAAGAAGAGACGCAGATCGCCTCGTCCCTTGGTGACCCGCTTGGTCACGCGCACGTCCAGACGCTGATAGGACGGGAACCGATGCGCATAGAGTGTGTCCGGCCTCACGGCGAAATCGGGGCGGCCCTGCTCGTCGGTGAAGGACTGGAGATGCTCCGTGGTCCCCGGCCAGCCGGTGTGGAAGGCGACCGACGCGTTCAGGGTCCACGCGCCGGAGAGGCGGTACGCGACATCCAGGTTGACGGCGTGCCGCTGGTCGTGGGGCGCACCATGCTCCCCGTAGAAGTCGAGGGGCTCGGGAACATTCACGTTGTCGATGGCCGAGGTCCATTCGGTCACCTCGGCCAGCGCGTAGCTTGCGGTGATGGCCAGGTTCTCCCGGATCTGCTCCCGGTAGTAGATCTCGACCCCCCGCGACCTGAGCGAGTCGGGGTGGACCAGGATCCAGTCCTCGCTGGTCTCGGGAAAGACGTCCAGGCCGCCCCGGAAGTTCCGAAACGCCGGCCGCTGTCGCGTCCCCGACCGATGGTAGGCCTCCACGCGAACCGTGCCGCCCGAGGCCGTGAGGTGCTCGAGCCCGATCGTCCACTGGTTCGAACGCTCGGACGGGAAGTACCTGCCAGGGCCCTCCAGGGCCTCCACGTCGGCGATCCCCTGGATCTGGCGGAACACGCCCCATCCTGCCCGGAGGCTGTTGCGCTCGGATAGGCGGATCAGGGCGTTCACGCGGGGACTCAGGTCGCTGTCGTCGGTATAGCTTCCCCGGTCGTAGCGGAGTCCGACCTCGAGTGCCACGGGATCGACCGGAGCCACGCGTACGCTGCCATAGGCGCCCAGAAGGTTCCCGTCGCGCTTCAGGCTCGTGCTGGTCTGGTGCGGATAGTACGAGAGTGTGTCGTCCGAGGGGTCGTCGGGGTTCTGGCCCACCGTGTTGGTCACCGCGTAGTCGGCGTCGAGCTTCCGCGCGTCCACGCCCCACCGAAGGGAAAGGGGCCGAGCCACGTCGGCGCGCCAGTCCTGCTTGAACCCGTAGACGTGGAAGTCCCGCTTGTTCGTGATCGTGTACAGGAAGCCGGGACTGGCGACGTAGTTCTCGGACCCGTCCCGCGACGAGGTGATGAGCCCCGCCGACACCATGGTATTCACCACCACCCGCTCACCGAGCAGCGAGCGCAGGTTGGTCCACGCGTACGAGTTGCCGTAGCGGTTGTTGGCCAGCTCCTTCGTGCGGATGGAGTCCTGGAACCCCGTCGTCCCGTCCGCGTCGAAGCGGTAGTGATCGCGTCCGTGCAGGAATTCGAGCGTGAGGGACTGACCGGCCGAGAGGTCGTAGCGCAGCTTGCCGAAGGCATCGAAGTAGCTCGGGGAGGGAAGGTCGATGGACTTCAGGAGGTCCACGATGAGGTCCAGATACCCCCTCCTCGCGGACACCAGCCATGAGCCCCGCCCCTCGTCGAAGGTGCCTTCGGCCATAGCCCGGGCGTTCAGCAGAGACGCCCCGAGGCTGTAGCGCGCGACGCCCGGCTCCGGCTCCCGCGAGGTCATGCTGAACACCCCGCTGCTCCGGTTCCCGTAACGCGCCGGGAAGCCACCGGTCATGAGCTCGACGCCCCCGATGGTCTCCACGTCGACGATGCTGAACGCGCCATCGGCGTAGTCCTTCAGATGGTAGGGCTCGTAGATCTCGAGCCCATCCAGGAGGATCAGATTCTGGTCAGGGCGTCCCCCCCGGATGGAGAACTGCGCAGCATAGTCGCCTGACGTGAGGCCCGGAAGCCGGTTAACGGCCCTGAAGATGTCCTCGCCGAACTGTGGTACCGACTCGATCTCCACCCGGGACATGGTCTGTGCCACGGACGGGGTTCGCCCCATGTAGGAGAACGTCCCGGGCGAGACGACCAGCTCGGCCAGATCCAGCGCCCTGGGTGTCAGCGAGATCGCGAGCTCCTGGGCGATCCCCGGACCCAGGCGGATGCCCTCGAGCGTGTAGTCCTCGTACCCCAGGCGAGACGCTCGCAAGGTGTACACGCCCGCGGCCAGACCCTGGATGCGGAAGCGGCCGCCCTGGTCCGTGACGCCCACCCGAGGGACCCCGTCGAGTGAGATCTGGACGTCGGACACCGGCGCGGCGCTGATTCCGTCCCGGACGATACCCGACACGTCGTAGGTACCCTGGCCCGCGAGGCCGCAGGGCACGAGCGCGAGGACCGTCAGAAGAATGAAGAGCAGAGCGCCTCGATCTCGGACGACCGTAGTCCGAACACGCATCGCTTCCATAGGGTCCTCGCGGCCAGGGGGGGCGGCAGGATGCTGCATCGGGTCATTATTGCGCCCGTGCCGTTCGCGCACAACGACGCCGTGCGGCGGACATGAAGCCCCTGCCCCCCTTGCGGTTAGGGAAGCCGCGCGGGAGGCCCCGGCCAGTCGACCTTGCCCTCCCGGTCGCCCTTTCCTACCGTGCCCACCGACTCCTCCCCCCGGCCATCTTCGCCGCGCATGCGACCGAACGTGCCTCGCTCAGGGGGCGCGTCCGGGGCGAACGCTCCCGACCGACCAACGTCTCGCTCGTGCAGGCAGCCATTCCGAACGGAGGCCGCCGACTCGGGTGGCGAGAATGGGTCGAGCTTCCGGATCTGGGTGTCCGTGCCATCAAAGCGAAGCTCGACACGGGGGCGCGGACTTCCTCTCTGCACGCCTTCAGGCTCCACCGATTTTCTCGGGACGGGGTGGACGTGGTTCGCTTCGAGATCCACCCCGTGCAGCGCTCGCACGCCGCGACCGTACGGGCCGAGGCCAACGTCCTGGGTGAGCGGCGCGTGCGCACGTCCGGCGGACAGGAGGAGACGCGCATCGTGATCGAAACGACGCTCGGCATCGCCGGCGAGCGATGGCCCATCGAGCTCACGCTGACCCGGCGCGACGAGATGGGCTTCCGCATGCTGCTGGGCCGACAGGCCATGACCGGTCGCATCGTGGTCGACCCGTCCGCGTCGTTCCTTTCGGCTTGGCCGGCCCGTGGCGTGGGGGGGGCCGGGTCGCGCCCCGCGACGATGGAAGCCCACAAGGAGGACGAATGAGACTCGGGATCCTGTCCAGGAAGGCCTCCCTCTACTCGACCCGTCGGCTGAAGGAGGCAGCCAAGCAGCGCGGCCACGACGTGCGCGTCGTCAATTTTCTCCGCTGTACCATGGCGGTGCGGCCGAAGGACCCCGAGATCCGGTACCGGGGGGAGCTCCTGGAGCTCGACGCGATCATCCCCCGCATCGGGGCCTCGGTGACCTTCTACGGCACCGCCGTCGTGCGCCAGTTCGAGATGATGGGTGTCTATACCTCGGCGGAGTCCCAGGCCATCACCCGCTCCCGCGACAAGCTCCGCGCGCTCCAGCTCCTGTCCCGAGCGGGACTGGGGCTTCCGGTCACGGCCTTTGCCCGCTCGGTCAAGGACACCCACGACGTCATCGACCTGGTGGGTGGCGCACCCCTGATCGTGAAGCTCCTCGAGGGCACCCAGGGGCGCGGCGTCGTCCTCGCCGAGACGGCCAAGGCGGCCGAGTCCGTCATCGACGCGTTCAGACAGCTCAACGCCAATATCCTCGTGCAGGAGTTCATCAAGGAAGCGGGAGGAACGGACGTCCGCGCCTTCGTGGTGGGCGATCGGGTCGTGGCGTCGATGAGGCGGCAGGGCGCGCCGGGCGACTTCCGCTCGAACCTGCACCGGGGCGGCACCGCCGAGGCGACGAAGCTGAGCACGGTGGAGCGCCGGACGGCGGTGATGGCAGCCAAGACGCTCGGCCTGTACGTAGCCGGTGTCGACCTCCTCCGCTCGAACCGCGGTCCGCTCATCATGGAGGTGAACTCCTCTCCGGGCCTGGAAGGCATCGAGGGGGCGACCGGCGTAGACGTCGCCGGTGAGATCATCGAGTACATCGAGAACCAGGTGACGCCCACCGAGTCGGGATGACCGGATCGAGCGGACCCTTCCTCTTCAGGGGAGAGCGTGTCGACGTCGGTGAGCGGAGACAGTTCGAGCTGCCCGCCGGGCGGCTGGCATCGGGCACCTTCCTGAATGTGCCCATCGAGGTCGTATGCGGGGCGCGCCCCGGGCCGGTGGTCTGGCTCAGCGGAGCCATCCACGGCGACGAGATCGTCGGAGTGGAGATCATCCGGCAGGTGTTGGACCGGCTCGACCCCGGACAGCTGGCGGGCACCGTGATCGCGGCCCCGGTGGTCAACGTCTTCGGCTTCGTGATGGAATCGCGCTACCTCCCGGACCGACGGGACCTGAACCGATCCTTCCCCGGATCCAGGTCGGGGTCCCTCGCCTCGAGGCTCGCGCGCCTCTTCATGGACGAGGTCGTCGCTCCCTCCGCGTTCGGACTGGACTTCCACGCCGGGTCGGACGACCGGACGAATCTGCCCCATGTGAGGGGCAATCTCGACGATCCCGAGACACGGCGCCTGGCCCTGTCGTTCGGGGTCCCCGTCGCCGTGCACAACAAGCCCGCCACGGGCACGCTGCGCGCCGCCGCGCTGAAGAGGGGCAAGCGGGTCCTTCTCTTCGAGGGAGGCGAGCCGCGCCGGTTCAGCGAGGAGACCGTCGCCACGGGCATCCCGGGCACGCTTCGGTTCCTGCGGGCCCTGGGCATGATGAAGCGCGCGCCGGCGCCCCCTCACCGGAAGACGCTGATCTCGCGGTCCACCAGGTGGGTGAGGGCCCCGCGCGGCGGGATCTTCCGCCTCGCGACGCGGCTCGGGGCCGTCGTGGGCCAGGGTCAGCGCCTGGGCGTGATCACCGACCCGGTCGCGAAGGACGGAACGGAGGTTCGCGCCCGAGTCGGAGGGGTCGTGCTGGGACACACCGTGAACCCGCTGGTCAATCCCGGCGACGGTATCGTCCACATCGCCGAGCTCGACGACCGCAGCTGACCAGCCCGGAGCCGGACTGGCCCCGGAGTCGACCTTGCGGCCTAGAACACCCGGTCCCGTTCCCGCTCCAGCAGCGCCTGGAAGCGGGGGTCGGAGCGGATGAGATCGAGGAGGGGATCGAGCGCCAGCTGCCCGGGATGGCCGGCCGTCCCGGGCACGGAAGAGACTTCGTCCAGGAGCCGAACCGCTTCTTCCGCCTCCCCGAGACGGGCGTGGATGCGCGCGAGGTTCCAGGTGGTCCTGGTTCCCCAGAGGGCATCGTCCTCGACGTCCAGGAGCTCGACGCCCCGTTGCCCGGCCGCAACCGCCTCGTCCCGCAGGCCGAGCTCCGCCAACGCGATGCCCAGAGCTCCGAAGACCCGGTCGTCGGCGGGGCGCTCGGCGGCCGCTCGTTCCGCCGACTCCCGCGCCTCGTTGAACGCGGCACGGGCGGCCTCCACCTGCCCTTGGAATCGGAGCGCCCATCCCCGATACATGGAAACGGGCATCCAACCCAGGCTCGTGGAGACCTCCGGGCCCTCCGTCCCCGAGACCGCCTCGAGCAATGCGTCGGGGTCCCGGCGTAGCCGATGCAGCTCGAGACGAGTCCACGTCGCGAACGGCGTGCGCAGGACGGCGGCAGGTGCCCGCGCGAGCCACATGTCTGCCGCGGCCACGTCGAAACGATACAGCTCGTTCATCGTTCCCAGCCACCAGAGCGCATCGACGTCGGGGTTCAGCGTCGTGCCTCGCGTGTAGGCCTCCGCGGCCGCGTCGTACCGCCTCATCACGAAGAGCGTCGTGCCGTGGTTCAGGAGGACGCTGGCGGAGCGGGGGTCCATCTCACGAACCCGCTCGAGCCCGTCGAGGGACTCCTGCCAGTGGCCCTGTCGCCTCTGGACCCACGCGATACGCGCCAGGAGACTGGCGGAGTTGGGTAGCTTCTCCAGGGCCGCCCGGTACTCGATCAGGGCCGCTTCGTACTCGCGCAGAGCGTAATACAGGTAGTCGCCGTATCCCTCGCGCACCTCGGGATGCTCCGGGTCGAGCGCCAGCGCCCGGTCGATGGCCGCCTTGGCTTTGGCGAGGCGGGAGGGCGTCACGTCATGGCCCTGGAAGTACAGTCGCGCATGCGCGCTGGCCTCCTTGGCGTAGGCGACCGCGAAGTCGGGATCGAGCGCGGTGGCCTCCGCGTAGAAGCGGGCGGCGTAGGTGTATTCCTCCTCCGAGAGCCCTCCACGATTCAGCCAGTCCTCGCCTCGAAGGTAGAGCTCGTACGCCTCCGTGTTGCGCGTGGGCAGCTCGGCGACGAAGTCGATCTCCTCGGGCGAGATGACCGCGCGGACCTCGCGCACGATGTTGCGGACGATCTCCGTCTGGATCGCCAGGAGGTTCTCCACCGTCATGGCCCGATCGTAGCTCTCCGCCCACACGTGCTCGTCGGTGGCGGCCCTGATCAGCTGCACGTTCAGGCGGACCTGGTCCCCGGCCCGGAGCAGACCGCCCTCGACGATGAAGTCGACGCCCAGCTCCTCGCCGATCTCCGGGCTGGTGGCGTCACGGTCCCGGTAGCCCATGACGGAAGTCCGAGAGATCACCTTCAGGCCGCGGACCTTGCTGAGCTGGGTGAGCAGCTCGTCGTGCAGTCCGTCGGTGAAGTACGCGTCGGACTCCACCGGGCTCCGGTACTCGAGGGGAAGCACCGCGACACCAGGCGGCTCCACGGGCGTCGCGTCGGCTCCGGATCCGCCGAGGGCCATCCATCCCGCGGCGATCACGCCCCACAGGGCGAACGCCAACACCCCACCCCCGAGCGCGTTGCGCCAGGTGAAGAGCGCGCGCATGGTGGAGGTGGGCGGGAGCCCAAGACCGCCTTCGGACGCCGGTGGTTCGGAGGTCGCCGACCCGGGGGGCTCGACCGGCGGATACCCATGCCTACCCCTGAATCCCACCTGCACGAAGGCCGTGGCCACCACGATCGGCAGACCGACCAGGAGAAGCACCAGGGCGAACGGCGGGAACCAGTCCGGAAGACGAAGCACCGACGTGAGCGTGTCCACGACCTGGAGCACGAGCCAGGACGCGACCACGTAGAGCCCCAGGACCTGCCACAGGGAGCGGCGGTGCAGCTCTGCGAGGATCTGTCTCAGCCGGGAGGGCACAGGACCGACTCCGGAGCCGTGGCCGCGATGAGGGACCCGGGAATCGTAGGGCCGGGTCGCGCGATCACGCCACCCTGGTGCGCGGGGCGGTCCATCCGTAACCGCTCAGCGAGGGTCCGTCCGCAGCGAGCCTGCCGAGCACCGGAAGGTTCACGGGAGCCTACTCGGCGTCCTGACGCTCGCCCTTCACGAGACGGGGGATCCGTTCTGCCAGGCCCTCCATCTGGTCGGCGCGCTCACGCGCCCATCGGGGGAGCATCCAGCGTAGGTAGGCGAGGTTGCCCACACCGATGGTGGCGAACAGCGAGGCGAAGATCAGGTCGCCGAAATCGGGCCCGGTGAACGCTTCCACCGCAACGATCATCGCGCCGACCAGGGTGAACAGCCCCCCGACCACCAGCCTCGGCATCGCGTTGCCCTTCAGCGTGCGCATGCGCACGCGATAGCCGTCGGCGGACGGCTCGACATGGACCTGCAGGTTTCCGTTCCGCCAGACGCGCAGCGATCCGTGTGTCTCCAGCGTTCCTACTGCGCCGA
This sequence comes from Gemmatimonadota bacterium, assembly GCA_003248075.1. Taxonomy (GTDB): domain Bacteria; phylum Gemmatimonadota; class Gemmatimonadetes; order Longimicrobiales; family Gaopeijiaceae; genus SZUA-318. Next base: position 21,872 of record QJYK01000242.1, read on the forward strand.
AGGTCTCGCGCAGGTCCGCAACGAGACGGTCCCACTCGTCATCGGTCAACGGCCGATCGATGTGCACCATACGGGCCACGGAGCGATCGGTCCCGAGGAGGCGCGCGGGGGGCATCGCGGCGCGGCGCTCTGCAAGTGCGCGGGCAGCCGCCTCGATCCTCGCGGGGGCGATCCCGACCTCGGACCCGATCTCCTTGAGCTCGCCGAGTGTGAGGCCGTGCGCGGCTCCGGCTCTCGCGCCCGCCGGCGATTCGGTCGCCGCCGCCAGATCGAGGATCTCGGCGACTTCGTCGTCGTCGAAACGGCGCTCATCGACCACGGGGCGCCTCCTGAGGTGTCGTCGTAATACGTGACGTACGTTCACGGCGGCCGACCCGATACGGCAAGGCCGACGTCAGCCCGCGACCCGGTCCCTCGAGGTCAGCGCCCCTGGGCGGCGCGCGCCATGGATGCACGCGCGCCGCCCCGACGGCGGCCTCAGGGCGCGCAGTGGAGACCGGAGCCCTTCTTCTGGCAGGTGACGGTGTGGGTGATGCTGCTCACGTACGTCGCGACCTTGTCGTCGGGTACGGACAACGTCACCTCGAAGGTGCCGACACCGGCGCTTCCCAGCGATCCGAACCGGTAGTCCGGCGCCTGCACGGTGAAGCTGGCCAGGATGGTCGAGCTACCAACCTTCTTGAGCGTCCATGACCATCCGCCCACCGGTCCGTCGTCCACCGTACGGTCGCGGAACTGGCACTGGTCGCCCCGCTTACAGCTGACCTGGAACTCGGCGCTCACGGGCTGGTTGGGGGTCACGCTGCGAGCCGTGGTCCCCGTCGCGCCGAGCGCGTCGGTAACGGTCAGGGTCACCGTATAGGTCCCGCCGGAGCCGTACGCGTGCGACGGGTTCTTCGTCGACGACGACGTGCCGTCGCCGAAGTCCCAGTGCCACGAAGCGACCGTGCCGTCGGGGTCGTGGCTCCCGTCCGCGAACTGGACGTTCAGGAAGTCGACGGTCCATCCGAAGTCGGCCACCGGCGAGGCGTTGGCCGGCGCGTCGCTGACGCTGACCGACCTGGAGACCGTGCTGGGCGCTCCGTCGTCGTCCGTGACCGTGAGGGTCACCGTCCGGGTACCGCTCGAAGCGTACGTGTGCGATGGGTTCGTTGCGGTGGACGCCGCGCCGTCACCGAAGTCCCACGAGCGGGAGGCGATGGAGCCGTCGGCGTCCGAGCTGCCGTCCGTGAATGACGCGGTGAGCCCGGCGGTCGTGAAGTCGAAGGCCGCCGTGGGCGCCTGGTTGGGGGGCGGCGTCGAGCCATTGCACGTCCCGGTACCCGAGTCGGTGAACGAGACCCCCGGGATCCCGACGAAATCCCAGTCGTAGGCACCGGAGCGCAGCGTGAGGCGGAGCACCCCGAACGAATTCTGGGGGGCGATGACCTCGGAGTTGGCCGCGGCGACAGGCGGCGACGAGACGCCGACGCCGCCCGTCCCCACCACGAATTCCCGGATGCCGTCGGGGTCGGGATTCCCGGCCGGGTCCTGAGGAGCGAAGCGCTCGTAGTGGTGTCGGTGTCCGTTGATGATCACGTCGGCACCGAAATCGTACAGCGCGTCCCAAACGCCGATCGAGCTGGAGCTCGGGGAGCAGGTGCCCGAGCTGCAGGAGTAGAAGCGCGGATGGTGGAAGACGGCCATGATGCAGGACTTGTCGGTGGCGGCCAGATCCGCCCGAAGCCATTGCTCCTGGGCACTCCCTGCCTTCATCGGCACGTAGCTCGTGTTGCTGTTGAGCATCACGATATGCCAGTCACCGCGATCGAGACTGTAGTAGCCCTTCCCGCGGGGACCGATGCGCTCGACGCCTCCGATGGTGAAGTAGTCGAAGGAGGGGTCGGCCGTCCCCGTGTTGTACTCGTGGTTCCCCAGGGACGCCCAAGTGCGGTCCTTGAACTGGCCCCAATTCGGTCCGTAGCAGTCCCGGTACTCCTGCGCGGTCCCGTTGTCGTAGACGTTGTCCCCTGCCGTGAACACCTCCGCGGCCGGGTCGCCGGCCAACAGAGATCCGATCAGGTCGGCGACCTTCTCGTCTGACGTTTTCGAGCAGTCCGCGATGTCCCCCGCTCCGATCCAAACGTATTCGGAGGGCACGACGCCGAGGGACGGGGGTGGGATCTCGAAGGGTGCGACGACCTCGGACCCGCATGCGGCGAGCACCGCGGCGCCGGCCGCGGCCAGAGGGCGAAGGGTCCGGGGGACGTATCTATGCGATCCGGAATGGCTACGAGGGGGCGTACCGCGTGTACGACGGGTCATTGGATGACCTCGAGGGCCTATGTGGCCTGGATGGGGTGGGAGGAGGTGCCTGCCTGCGCGCTCGGCGCCCGACGAGATGACCTCGGGGACCCACGTCTGTGACTCCGGCGCTACGTCGTTCGATGCGGCGTCGCCACATCTGCGACTCTCTCCGCGACCGGATCGGGTGCCCCATGTTCAGCTAAGTCCTTGTGTAACAACGGTGTCAGTCATCATTCGCTCGGACGGTCGAGCTCCGTGACCCGTCATGTAGGTGCAAGGCGCATGCTACTCGCGGACGCGTGCGCGACGCCCAGCTTACGTCCCCAGCGTGCGGTCCCTATGTTGGCCGGATCATGCCTGCACAACCCTCGCTCATCGACCGACTGAAGAGGGCCCGGATCGTCCAGGTGCTTCTCGTCTACCTGGGCGCCACCTGGGTTGTGCTCCAGCTGGTGGACACCCTCGTGGGCCTGCTGTCCCTTCCGGGCTGGGTGGGTCCCGTGGCCGTGTTGCTCCTGGGCGTGGGCCTGGTCGTGGTGCTGGCCACGGCCTGGGTGCAGTCATTGCCCTCGACGACCGCCGCGGAGGAGGCCGGCGAGCGTCCCACGGATTGGCAGATCGCTCCGGCGGACGCGCTGGCGAGCCTCCGGTCCGGAAGGCTGCCTCATCTCACCTGGGGCCGTGCGTTCCTGGGCGGAGTGGTGGCGCTGTCGCTGCTCTTCGGGGCTGCCGGACTCTACGTCCTGACCGGCGGCGGCCGCGGCTTCCCGGGTCCCGCGCGGGCAGGCGCCGAGGCGGCGGCCGACGCGGTGGCAGTTCTCCCCTTCGAGGCGCGGGGCCCCGAGCTGGCGGTCTACGGGGAGGGCATGGTGGACCTCCTGACTGCCAATCTGGAGGGTCTCGGTGGCCTCCGGACCATCAACTCCGGAACCGTCGTCGCCCGCTGGCGATCCGAGCTCGGGGAGACCACCACGGCGGAGCTGGAGCAGGCGCTGCGCGTGGCCGGCGGGGTGGGTGCGCGATACGCGGTGCGCGGAAGCGTCGTGGACGCGGGCGGTCAGGTACGACTATCCGCCGACGTCTTCGATCTCGCGGACGGAAGCCGCATCGACGGGGTGCGGGTGGAGGGACCGTCGGACGGCATGCTGGAGCTTGTCGACGAACTCACGGTTCAGCTGGCGCGGCCCCTGGTCGGCGGCCAGCCGGGCGCGGCCAGCCGGGCGCGCGCCGTGGACACCGGCTCGCTGGACGCCCTGGAGGCATACCTTCGCGGTGAGGCGCTCTTCAGGCAGCTCCGTTTCGACGACGCCACCGAGGCGTTCCGGGAAGCCATCACGGCCGACAGCCTCTTCGCGTTGGCATGGTGGCGTATGTCCGAGGCGTGGGGATGGACGGACACCAGCGTGGACGAAGGGCATGAGGCGCTCCGCCGGGCGGCGGCATTGACGGCCGAGCTCCCCCCGCGTGAGCGGGTGCTCTTGCGCGCTGACACCGACCTCCAGGAGGGGAGCAACGCTGCCATGCCCGCACTCCGGAGCCACCTGGCCCGCCACCCGGAAGACGCAGACGCCTGGAACGTGCTTGGCGAGTTCGCCGCCCATGCACCTTGGCTATCGATGGCATCTGAGGACGAGCTCGAAAGCTCGTTCACCCGAGCCGTGGACCTCCTTCCCTCGTTCAGCCCCTACTACATCCATCTGATCGGGCTGATGATGGCGGAGCGCCGGGAGACGGAGTTCCAGGAATACGTGCGGCGGGCGGGGAGCATGAATCCCGAGGACGCCTTTCTCGTGGCGTGGCAGCCCGCCTGGGACTTCCACTGGGGCGACCCGGAACAGATGAGCGCCGCCGCGACGTTCCTCCGTTCGTTGCCCATGAGTCAACGCGCGGTCGCTTCCCTCGGCACGCACTCCACCGATGCAGCCATGCGGGTGCAGGCCTCCATGGACGTCTTCCCGAGGGGTTTCCACGACCAGGCGTACCCCTACCTCTCATCGGCCGTATCCGGAGCGGCAGGTATCGGGCCGGACAGGTGGGAGGTCAGGCAGGCACCGGGCCTGGTCCGCTGGGCACTCCTGGTCGGGAGCGCCGAGCCGACCGTTTCCGAGCTTTCGGCAGCGGTCGCGCGTGGGCCCACGATCGCAGAGGCGGTCTCCGCCGCCGTGCTGGCGGCGTACGCCGGGAAGGACGCTCTTCGGGACGCGGCGCTGGAGGCCCTCCCGGACACGGCCTGGTCCGGGCCGTACGGCCGCTTCGGCGGCGCAGCGGATGCGGCGGAGGCCCGCCGCTCGGCCACGGCAATGAGCCATCTCCGGAACGGCGAGCCTCTGGCGGCGGTCGCGCTTCTCGGGGAGACGCTTCGCCAGACCTCGTACGACGCCCTGGCCGTCTATCTCATGGGGCAGGCCCAGGCCGACCTTGGCGCCTGGGACGAGGCCTTACGGTACTGGGACGTCCTCCTGCGCAGCGACTTCCGTCCCCACGTGCGGCTGGGAATGGGCCGCGTCTACGAGGCGAAGGGGGATACGGCGGCTGCCCTGGAGAGCTACCGGGGCTTTCTCGCCATGTGGGCGGAGGCCGATCCCACCTTGCCGCCGAAGGTGGAGGCCGCCGAAGCGGTCAGGCGCCTCGGCGGGTGAGCGCTACCAGCGCTCCGGGATCACGACCCGCACCCCTCGCCGTCCCTCGAGGACGTCGCCGGCGTAGCGGGGAATGACGTGGACGTGGGCATGGTCCATCGACTGGCCCGCCGCCGCACCGTCGTCGATCCCCACGGTGAAACCGTCGGCCTCATACTCCCGCGCGAGGCGGCTCCGCACGGACGCCACAAGAGCCCAGAGATCCTCCCGCTCCGACTCGGGAAGGTCGAAAACCGAGCCCACATGGCTCAGGGGTACGACGAGCGTATGTCCCAGGGTGACGGGATCCCGATCCGTCAGGGCGAGGGCATGGCTGGACCGGTCGTAGACCGTGTCGGGCGCAGGCGCGCAAAGAGCACACCTCGTGGTGGAGATGAACTTGGCCTCGTCGACCCGCTCGACATGGGTGTCAGCGCTGTCCGGCCGTTCCGACGGACGCCAGATCGCGCCTTCCAGGCGGGTCACTCGATCCGGGTTCGGGGGCAGCGAAACGATCTCACGCATGTGTCGGGCCATGGTGATCGCCGATATCGCCGCGTCGAAGGCGTCCTCGGAGCCCATCGCGGTGCGTCGCTGGAGCGCGGTCATCTCCGGAAAATGATCCCCGAGGTAGTGCTCGCGGGCGGCCCGGTCGGACTTCACGACCGGACCGGTCATCGCGCGCGGATAGATCTCCAGGACCAGCGGCCGGCGGGGTGCGTGGAAAGGCCAGATGTTGAATCCCGCCTCGTGCAGCCTCACGAGATAAGGCATGCCTCTGATGGAGCCCGGGCCCACGGCGCCGCCCCCGCCCACCTGGAAGACGCTCTTGGGCTGGAGTCCGGCTGCTTCGGCCTCTTCCTCGGTCCTGCGAAAATGGGCGGACAGCTCGGGGCGCTTCTTCCTGCGCCGTCCCCAGAACGGGTCCGGGCACTCCTCGAGCCACTCGTCCCCGAGCGCCTCCGCACGACGCCACACGGCCGCGCCGTCTTCGGCGCCCAGCTCCTTGCAGAACCACTCGGGAAACGAGAACGCGAAGTCCAACCCCACCACCATGGCCCGACTCCAGTCGGCCTCCTGACAGAGGTGGTCGATGAGCTCCTCGCGTGTGCGACCGTTCTCCAGTCGGGCCATGTGTCCGTCGGAGACCTCGGCCAGCCAGATCTTCTTCTGCTCTCCCGTCTTCGCTCCCGACCAGTCGACGGCGATCGCCCTGATTCGCTCTCTGTCGCTCATCGGGCGGCCCGGTCCCGCATCGGCCATCCAATCACCGGCGGCACACTCATCCGGCGCGGCCCCGTAGCCCCGCACCCGCTCTGCAGCTTTCCTGGCCCCGTACGTCGCCCGCCTTTCGACAAACGGAGGCGTTGCGTTCGGGCTCGGTCCACAGGAGCGCCACCCGCTTCCCGAGGCCGCGGTAGCATGGAGCCGCGTCCCGACCGGCGACATCGACCGCGGAACAAAAGGAGAGCGCTCCGTCGGGACCCCACTCGGCGTCCACCATGCCCTCCACCACTCCGTCCAGACACGCGTCCACGTAAGGTGCGGGAGCGCGCTGGCACGACGCGATCAGCGTCGACGGATCCCGGCCGAGCCAGGTCATGGACTGCTTGCCGTACCCGGCGTAGCAGCGCACCTGCGCACGCTCCGGAGCCATCTCGCACCCGTGCAGCGCCGGCTCGCCCCAGTCCTGGAGAAGCGTACCGATGGCCACCGTCTGGTAGGACCAGCAGGCGCCTTGATACGCCTCACCGACTCGATTGCAGGGATAGGACAGGTCGTCCGACATGAAGTGGGCCTCCGCCGAGCCCGCCGCCACGGCGTCGTGATCCATCCCACCGTGGCCCATCGCGCCATGGTCCATCCCACCGTGGTCGTGGCCCTCGCCCACCCCTCCTGAGCTGGGGAGGCCTTCGCCGCGGACCAGGTTCTGCATGAACACCCCGTCGTAGCACTCCTCACGCAGGACCACCGTGGGAAACGCGTCGCACACCGCCAGCGACGCATCGAAGGAGTAGCCCAGCCGGGTCAGCAGACCGTGACCCAGCCCATGGGCACACTCACGCACCTCGATGGTCGGCCGCTCCGGGGACTCCAGAGTCGTGCACAGGGCGGCGGCTCCCGCGGGATCCACCTCCGGCAGCGACGCCATATAGGCCTCGATGACGCCGTGGTAGCATCCTGCCATGAAGAGCGGGCGACAGTCAGCCAGGAGTGCCGGGTCGTTTCCGCCCATCCGGCTCACGAAGCGGCCCACGGAGTGCGCGAGCTGATGCCCCTGCCGCGCGATCACGGAGTCGCGCTCGGCAATGACCTGCAGGCTGTCGAGAGCGGTCCGGGCGCCCTGGTCGCGGGCCGCGACGAAGATCGAGGCCGCCTCGAGCTCCGCGTACGACGCGGCGCTCCAATCCACGGGGCCGGACGGCGTCATCTCGAGTCCGGAGGCTCCCGCGCGTGGGATCACGCGACCGAGGACGAAGCCCGTCGTGCCGACGAGCGCGATGAGGAGGGTGGTCAGGAGGCGGGACATGACGATGAGGTCAAGTTTCAAGGGGCTCCTTGATCCACGCTAACGGGCTACGGCTCCTCGGTACAGGACCGCGTCGATTGTGTCTACCCGCCCAACCTGGTCCTGATGGCCTCCAGCATCGGTTCGACCTCCGGATCAGCGCCGTCCCACATGCGCAGCACATCCGCGTAGAGTCCCCCCGCCTGGGCGGAATCACCCGATTCCTCGGCAAGCTCACCGAGCCGCTCGAGGCCGATGGCTCGATGCCAGACTCCGTCGGCGGCGATCCGATACCAGAGCGCGGCGTCAGAGGACCGTCCCGCCGCTCGCAGGAGCTCGGCCCGCAGGAACGCCGGCCAGCGATCGGCCAGAAAGCCCTCGAAGAAGGTCTCGGTGCCCGCGCGCGGCCACGTCTCCTCGCGGCTCCAGTATCCCGATGTCAGGAGCGAATCGAGACCGCGGCCCGGCTCGCCTCGTTGCCCGGCATCCAAGGCCGCGAGCTCCTGGACCAGGTGCCGCTCCAAGCGGGGTCCATCGGAGACACTCTGTTCGACTTCGCGTCGGAGGTCGCCGTAGGCGCTGCGGAAGCCGTCGATGTCGCCGAGACACAGCGCGAGCCGTGCCAACAGGTATTGTCTGACCGCGGACTCGGTCGTTCCTGAACGGGGAGCTACCGCCCGAAGGCGGCGCGCAGCTTCCCTGTCCCTGTCGCTGTCCACCGCTCCAGGATGGAGCGCTACCCAGGCGAGGTCGTAGGGCAGCAGCATGCGGTGGACCGGCCCGATGGCCCGGAGCGTCGTCTCCGCCTCGCCGAAGTGACCCACCGCGGTCTCGAACCGCGCCTGCATCCGCGTGATGGCGGCACGGGCAGTGTCGGACACGACGCGGCTGGCGTAACGCTCCATGATCCGTCGCGCAGCGCCGGGATCGGCCACCATCACCGCTCCTGCGATCACCGAGATCGTCCCCGCCAGGGTGGTGGGCGGATACTGCGTTTCGGCGCCGAGAAAGGTGTCAACGGAGCCGTCGAGGAGCACCGTATCTCCTCGGAGCCCCGCCGACGTCATGCGGACGATCGCCGGCCAGACGGGGTCCGCTCCCACGGAATCCAACCGAGCGGCCCACGGTCCGAGTGCCGACGTGTCGCCCTCCATGCCGGCGGTCAACGCGAGATGGAGGTAGGCGGGGGCCAGAGCCGGCTCGAGCTCGACCGCCCGCTCGTACGCCGGTCGCGCCGAAGCCGCGGTCTGGCCGACGAAGTGTCCGGTGTGGGCGAGCTGCTCGGCCAATTGGAACCACCCCGCCACGTCGTCCGGGTACCGCTCAACGAGGCCGCGGTACAGCGCGATCGCGTCCGCATGGCGCCCTTCCGAGCCGGCGAGAGCCGCCTCGAGGCGCATCTTGGCACGCGGGCTGAGGCGCTCTCCGTGGCGGGTCGCGAGCTGGAAGTCGGCCGTCGCGGGCAGATCGTCGAATTCCGCCACGTACCCGGCCCAGTAGGCGGCGAGCGCGAAGGTCGAGTCCAGCGCGACGGCGCGGCGGAGGAGCGCGAGGGTCTCCTGCATCCCACGGCCCTGCCTGAAGTTTCTCACCCCGTCCAGGTAGAGCCGGAGCGCCTCGTTCGACCGCGTGGTGAGCTCGCCCAGGTCGGAATAGCGGGCTTCCGGACCCGTGATCCCCGACGCGACCAGCTCGCTCACCAACCGGTCGACGAGACCGAACAGGTCATCCTCGGGTCCCTGGGCGCTGGCCTCGATCCGGCTCAGGCCTCGTGGATCACGGACGGAGGCCCGGATCAGGAGTTGGCCCCCCGAGGGGAGCACGGTGCCCTGGATGACCCTTCCGACACCCAGCCGGGTCGATGTCCTGGAGACCTCCTCGTCGGACGGCTCGCCGTCCGAGCCCCCGGAGTAGGTGGCCAGCATCGCCTGAGGGTCGACGAGGCGCAGCCCGCCCACTCCGTCCAGCTTGGTGCTCAGCAGGTCGACCATGCCCTCGCGCAAATACTCGAACTCGGTCCCCCCGCGCACCGCGAAGGGGAGAACGGCGATGGCGTTCGGGTCTCCGGTTCGCGCAACAGGTCCGCCGCTCCCCGGACGGCGGAGCCCCCACACGCCGGCCACGAGCAGGCTCACGATGGCGGCGGTAGCGAGGCCGTGACCCCAGGTCACCCGTATCGTCCGCCCCCGTCCTCGAGCGTCGAGCGGTGCTCCCGGTCCGGACAGCGCGGTGGCGAAGGCGCGCGCGTCGGGGAAGCGATCGGCCGGCGCTCTGGCCAACGCACGCTTCACGACCGCTTCGAGCCACCGCGGTACGGCGTCGCGCAGCACGCGCACTTCGGGCACCTGCCCCGTCGCCTTCTTGGCCAGGATCGCGACCGGTGTGCTTCCCACGAAGGGGGGCTCGCCGGCCAGCATCTCGTACAGCACGCATCCCAGTGAATAGACGTCGCTCCTTCCGTCGATGCTCGAACCCGCTGCGGCCTGCTCGGGACTCATATAGGTCGGCGTGCCGATCACCGAGCCCGTCTGAGTCAGGTGCGCCCCACCTGCCGCCTCCAGCCCCCGTGCGATCCCGAAGTCCGCGATCGCCGCGTGGTTTCCGGACAGGAGGATATTGGCCGGCTTGATGTCTCGATGGACGACACCGGCCTCATGCGCGTAGGCAAGTCCATCCGCGACCTCGCGGGCGATCGCTAGAGCCTCGTCGATGGGGATCTGCCCCTCCCGGGCCAGGCGGTCGCGAAGCGACTCCCCGTCGACGAGGGGCATCACGTAGAAGAGGAACCCGCCCGCCTCACCTGAATCGAAGAGCGGCAGGATATGCGGGTGGCGGAGGCTCGCGGTGGTCTTGATCTCCTGGATGAAGCGCTCCGCCCCGAGCGCCGCGGTAACCTCGGGCTTGAGCACCTTGAGCGCGACCTTGCGATCGTGCTTCAGGTCCTCCGCCAGGTAGACGGTGGCCATCCCGCCGGCCCCGAGCTCACCCTCGATCCGGTACCGGTCGCCCAGGGCCGCGGACAGACGGGAGTCGGGGTGGGACGCCACTCACCCCCCCTCGCCCATCCGCCGGCGCAGCTCGCCGGTGAAGTTCGTGAGCAACATCAGGCGATTCGGCTCGGGAAGTCCGTCCGGGGTGGCCGCGCCCAGCGCCGACCGTTTCACCAGGAACCGGTTTCCGACCGTGTCCAGGTCCTGCAACCACGCGGTCCCGAGGCCGGTGACGGTGCGCCAGGACGACGGTGAGCCATCCGCTCCTACGGTAACGACTGCGAGCTCTCCGGAGGCCCGGACGTAGTACAGCTCCCGGGAGCCTCGAGCCCAACGGAAGGCCGGCTTATACGCCGACAAGGTGTCGCCGCCGGTCACCAGGGCCTTGCGGCCGAGACCGGGCCACTCCCTCACATAGCCTCGATAGGCCCCGTCCTCCTCGCTGGCGTACGCCCCCAAACGACGGTCGGGGGAGACCGTGGCGCTGTGCTCGACCGCCACCTTCCGGTCGTGCTTCAGGTCCTCGGCCAGGTATACGGTGGCCATGCCCCCCTGTCCCAGCTCCCGCTCGATGCGGTAGCGTTCGGACAGGGCCTCGCTCAGACGGGTGAAGGCGTCGCGCACGGGCATGACCGGGGGACGAGGATACCGTGGCCCATCATAGGGTGCCTCGTGATGGCCCGTACAGGGTCACGCGCGTTCGGACTCGTATCGGGGCGGGGGCGACCCTTCTCGCTCCGAGGTCGTGCCGCGACCTTCCACGGATGCCAGCTCGCCCCCCGATACACCGCCGGCTCTTTGCGGAGCTGCGCCGCCGCCGTGTCTTTCGCGTCATGGCGCTCTATGGAGCGGCGTCCTTCGCTCTGCTCCAGAGCGTCGACCTCCTGGTGCCGCTCCTGGGGCTG
>QJYK01000176.1 GCA_003248075.1 Gemmatimonadota bacterium
CCCTTCCATGGCGCCCACGGAGGCGCCCACCGCTATGAATCCTAAGAGCCGCTTGCCCTGGAGGTCGTCGAAACAGTCCGCTACGAGGCCCCAGAACACCGTCACCACGAACAGGGCGAACACGCTGGTCCAGACGTAGAACGCCCGATCGATCCAGGGACGCGCCTCCACCGGCAGGAGCACGATCGCCGCCCAGAATCCGATGAGGCAAGCGATGAAGAACCGATTGGCCAGGGGGACGAACACGCCGCGCGGATAACGAGTCGCGACCCAAGAGTACGCGGGCACCGCGACGAGCATCGCGAAGAACACCACGGTCCAAAGGATCTGGAGGTTGCCCCGATCGACGGTCGAGATCTCGTCGCGTACGGCCCGGAGGATGTAGTACGAGAACATGATGAAGAACCCGTACGCCGCCGCCCACGACATCCCCCTGAGCTCGTCGTCGTCGTGGAAGTCGACGACCCTGGAAATCAGCGACTTCAGCACTTGCGGTCTCCGGTGGCTGGCAGGCGGGTTCCTGAACAGGACACGTTGCCATGGGGTGGGATGACCGTCCGCATGGTCCTGAATCGAAGTCCTGGGCGGTTCATGGATGGCACGATATGGCCTCTCGACGTGGTTGCGGTAGTCTCGAGATCGAAGAGGCGGAGCTCCCCCCGGAAGTTGACGGTGACGCGCCATGGGCCGATGCTGGACCCTTTCCGGGGTCGGGCCGATCCCCTGTGAGGTGTGCGTATGCGGGTCATCATCGCGTTCCTGTCGATGTTCACGGTCGCCACTCCGGCGAACCAGCCCGGCACGGACGTCCTCGGCACCATCGAGGCCACGGTCGACGGTGCGCGGATGGAGTTCTACATCCTCGCCGGGGAGATCCGGGGCGAGCCGTACGCCAGCGCGACGTGGCACGAGCCCCGGGAGGGCCGCGTGCTCGCGGCGGTATCCGGCTTGGATACCCCCACGCCCCCCCTGGAAACCTTCGAGCGCGGTGCGGCTGGGGCGATGTCCCTGGGGGACTACCACGGTCCGGCGCTGTCCTTGGCGCTGGACATGTCGGGAGAGCCCCGCCCGTTCACCGTCCACCTGCCTTCGGACGACAATTCCTCGACCGTGGTGTTCATGCCCGAGGCCACGATGGACGACCTGGACCTGATGTTCCTCCTGGAGACCGGTGTCCTGACCGTGTCCGAGGTGTCGATCTCCTCTGGCCACCTGCGGGCGTCGGGGACCTTCTCGGGCACGGTCCGCAGCATGGGGTCGGGACGGACCATCGAGATCGCCGATGGCCGGTTCGCATTCGAGGGCGCGCCGCACTTGTCCGAGATCACCCCCTGACTCCCTCCTTGACATCCAACGGCCGTACCCGTACCCTGACACTGTCAGGTACTTGACAGTTACATCTATATCGGGAGGTCAAGCCGCCGATGACGACGCGCCCACTCGGTCTGGCGAGTGTCGCGATCCTGCGGGCGATCCACGCGGGGCGCCGCTACGGCGTCGAGATCATCGAGGAGACGGGACTCGGTGGCGGCACCGTGTACAAGCTGTTGCACAGGCTGGAGAAGCGCGGCGCGGTGAAAGGTACCTGGGAGTCCGCCGAGGTCGCGGAGCGTGATCGGCGGCCGCGACGCCGCTATTACCGTCTCTCATCGGCCGGCGAGCGTGCCCTGTCGGAGGCCCTCCAGGCCATGCGCGCCCTGACGCAGGGGGTGGGTCCGCTGGCGGTGGGAGAGGCACCCGTGGGGGAGGAGCGCTGAGTGGACCGGGTCTGTCGCTGGCTGCTGGCGCTGGCGGGCCTCATCGGGGGTCGGGCCTTCCGCCGGGACCGGCTTCCGGAGTGGGAGGGAGAGCTGTGGGCGTTGCGCGCCGCGGGCGCACGGGCGCGCCTGCGCTTTGCCGCGACCGGGGTGCTCCATGCGGCCTGGCTGAGACGGGAGGAGGGTGCGGACATGGGTGGGTGGGGAAGGGACGTGAGCCTGGCCGTGCGGAGACTGGGTCGCGCGCCTGGCTACGCGGCGGTCACGATCATCGTGCTGGGATTGGGCATCGGAGCGAATACTGCGCTCTTCAATGCCCTGGATGCGGCGCTCCGCGGCTCGGCGCCCTATCCCGACCCGGATCGGCTGGTGATGGTCGACCTGACGGCGACGGACCGTGGGGGTCAGGTGCCGGACACGCTGCCATGGTCGTGGCCGACGTTCTCGCTGGCACGCGAGCGGATCCCGTCGCTGGAGCCCTTCGCCGCCTATTCCGCCCGGGATCTCACCCTGACCCGCCCCGGTGACCCCGACCGCGTGGAGGTGGAGCTGGTCTCGGCCGGGTACTTCGACCTGTTGGGCGTGCGTCCCCGGCTGGGGCGCGTCTTCACGGCCTCCGAGGAGCCGCCCGCGGACGTCGCCGTCGCCGTGCTCGGGCACGCGCTCTGGACTTCGCGGTTCGGGTCGGACCCGAACGTGTTGGGGCGCTCGGTCACCGTGGAGGGTCGCACCCTCGAAGTCGTCGGCGTCCTGCCGCCCGGGTTCCGTGGCCTGACAGGCCGCGGCGAGCTCTGGGTACCCATCGCGTCGGCGCCGACGCTCCTGAATCCGAGGTTGCTGGAGGCGGCGTCCCTCCACTGGTTCTACGCGATCGGGCGGCTCCGCCCCGACGTTCCCAAGGCCCCCGGCCCGGCGGAGCTGACGGCTGCCGGCGCGGCGATCGACGATGCCCTGGGCGGAGGGGGCCACGGGGTCTCCCCCGTACCGTTCCTGCGCGCGCGCGTGAACCCCATCACCCGCCTGTCGCTGGTCGCGGTGCTCGTCGGCGGCCTGCTCCTGCTGGGCATCGCATGCGCGAACGTCGCGAGCCTCGTGCTCGCACGGGCCTCGGTACGTCGCACCGACGTGGCGGTGCGCGCGGCCCTGGGGGCCAGTCGGACGCGGATCGCGCGGGAGCTGATCCTCGAGAGCCTGATCCTGTCGCTCGCGGGTGGGTCGCTCGGCGTCGGGCTCGCTATCGCGGCGGAGCGCGGTGTCGCGCGTTGGGCCGCGTACGCGCTCGAGATGTCCGGGACGCGGAACCTCCAGTACCTCGACCCGGCCATGATGGGTGTGAACGGCGTCGCGCTCGCTATGGCTCTGACGCTCGCCCTCGGGACCGGCCTCGTTTCGGCGCTGCTTCCGCTCCGGGCCGTGGTCCGCCCCGAGCTCGCGGGTGCGCTCCGCGGTGGTCCCCGCGGGATCGTCGCCCGGACGGGGCGGGCGGGGGAGGCGGGCAGGGCCCTGTTGGTCTCGGCCCAGATCGCGCTCACGCTGGTCCTCGTGGCCGGCGCCGGCCTGATGGCTGCGAGCCTGTCACGACTGTCCGCGGTCGAGGTCGGATTCACACGGGATGACGTCCTGGCGCTCCATTTCGAGCGTCGAGCCCCATACTCCGACGAAGAGCGCATGAGCTTCGAGCGGGAGCTGATCGGCCGCCTGCGGGGCCTCCCGGGTGTGGAGCGCGTGGCCATCGCGCCGTGTCCTCCGCTGGAGGGTCCGTGCGAGATGGCGGCGCTGCGTCAGTTGGACGACACGCCGGCCGGCGAGGGCCGCCCGACGCCGATCGTCACCCATGCAGTCTCCGACGACTACTTCGCGACGGTCGGGGTTCCGGTCCTGTCGGGGAGAACGTTCGACGCGCGGGAGCGCTCGGACCAGCCGCCGCTCGCAGTGGTGAACGAGACGGCCGCGCGGACTCTGTTCGGTGGGAATGCCGTGGGTCACCGGATTGCGGTCACGCACGCCCCCACCGAGTCGGCGACGGCGGAGATCGTGGGGATCGTGGGGGACGTTCGCGACGGGCGTATCGAGGGCGCGCCCACGCCCGCGGTGTACTTCTCTCGCCGCCAGACGACGCAATGGTACGGGACGCTCTTCCTGGCTGTGCGCGGCGACCCCTGGACGCTCCTCGGCGCGGTGCGACGCGAGGCGAGCGCCCTCGATCCCGACCTTCCTCTCTTCGAGGTCACCACGCTCGGCGACCTGCGTTCGGCGGCCACGGCGAGGACGCGCGTGGTGCTCGGACTTCTCTTGGCATTCGCCTCTCTCGGCCTCCTGCTCTCTGCGGTCGGGATCTACGGAGTGGTGTCCTACGAGGTGCTCCGGCGAAGGCGTGAGATGGGCCTTCGGCTGGCGCTGGGTGCGCCCGCTTCGGGCTTGGTTCGGAGCGTGGTCGGACGGCCTGCGTTGCTCGGTGGGCTGGGCGCGGTGGCGGGCGTCGCGGGAGCCTTCGCCCTCACGGGTCAGGTCCAGGGGCTCCTCTTCGGGGTGGAACCCTGGGACCCTCGAGTGATGGGTGGAGCGACTATGCTGTTGGTGGGGATCGCCGTCGCGGCGGCCTGGATCCCCGCCCGGCGCGCGCTCCGTGTCGACCCGGTGGAGACGCTGCAGGGAGACTGAGGGGGTAACTGGGGTTTCGAGGGCTGTGGCGACGCGCCTATCTTGGCCCCCATGTCGGACTCCGACCGACCGTCATTCAACCGGCGCCCGAGTGCGCGGATGGTCTGGATTCTCCTCGTCTTTCTGGGGGCATCCTGGGTCGTACTGCGCGCGGTGGACATGCTCGTCGGGCTTCTCTCCCTGCCGAGCTGGGTCAACCCGGTGGCGGTGGCGCTCCTTGCCGTGGGTTTCGTGGTGATCGTCGCGACGGCGTGGGTGCAGGCGCTTCCGGCGACCAAGGCACGGCAACGGGCCGGAGACGTTCCGGCCCATTGGGAGATCGCGCCGGGCGACGTCGTGTCGTCGCTGCTCCATGGACGCATTCCCCACCTCACGTGGGGGCGCGCCCTCATGGGTGGCGTCCTCGCGATGTCGTCGCTCATGGGCGCGGCCATCATCTATGTCCTGGTCGTCGGTGGCGAGGAGATCCTCGGTGCTCGTGGAGTCGGTGCCGAAGGACTTCCGGAGGCGGTCGTGGTGCTCCCCTTCTCCACACCGGGAGAGGGCATGGCCCTCGATGAGGGGAGGTTGGCGAACCTGCTCGGTTCCAGCCTCTCGGACACCGGTGCGCTGCGGGTCGTGGACCCGGGGACCGTGGCATCGCGCTGGCGGGACGAGGTGGGGGTGTCCTCCTCCGTCGCTCCGGATCAGGCGCTGGCGGTGGCAGCCGGGCTGGGCGCGAGGTTCGCCGTGCGGGGGAGCCTGGTCCGGGCAGGAGATCGGGCCACGCTGGTGGCCGAAGTGTACGACCTTGCCGGAGGAGGCCGGGTGGACGATGCCAGGGTGGAAGGGTCGGCGGACGACCTGACGGGCCTGGTCGATTCCCTCTCGGCGAGGCTGGCCGAGATGCTCGCCGAGAGAGCCCGAGGCAGCGCCCCCTGAGCAGGGGTACGATCATGAGACGCGTCGTCTCCCTCGCCACGGCCCTCGCCTTCGTGGCGTTGCTGTGGACCTCGGTCGCCGCCGCCGCGCAGGCCCCGGGCGAGCCGGCGCCCTCGGCGGTCGACGCCGTCTTCCACGACTTCGACAACACACGGTCGCCGGGGTGCGCCGTGGCGGTGAGCCGCGCCGGTGTGCCCGTCCTGGCCCGTGCGTACGGCATGGCGGACCTCGAGCACGAGGTGCCCAACACGGCGGAGACGATCTTCGAGCCTGGATCCGTCTCGAAGCAATTCACGGCCGCCGCCACGATCCTGTTGTCGCTGGACGGCAAGCTCTCCCTCGACGACGACGTCCGTACCTACATCCCCGAGCTCCCGGATTACGGTGCGATCGTGACCATCCGGCATCTCCTGAACCACACGAGCGGGATCAGGGACTGGGGCTCGGTCGCCGGGATCGAGGGATGGCCGCGGACGCGCCGGGCGCACACCCACACCCACGTCCTCGACATCCTGAGCCGACAGAAGTCCCTCAACTACACGCCGGGGGACTATTACTCGTACACGAACTCGGGCTACAACCTTCAGGCGATCCTCATCGAGCGCGTGAGCGGGATGCCGTTCGCCGAGTTCACCCGCGAGCGGATCTTCGAGCCGCTGGGAATGACCCACACGCAGTGGCGGGACGATTTCACGCGGATCGTGAAGAACCGGGCCATCGCGTACGAGCCCCGGGAATCGGGTGGGTGGTCCATGCTCATGCCGTTCGAGGACGTTCACGGCAACGGTGGTCTCCTGACCACGGTGGAAGACCTCCTCAAATTCACCAGGAACCTGGAGACCGGAGCGCTCGGTGGCCCCCGCTTTCTCGAGGAGATGCACCGGCAGGGCGTGCTGAACTCGGGACAGGTGATCGCCTACGCCAGCGGCTTGGTGCTCGGAGCCTACAAGGGAGTCCCCCAGGTGCAGCATAGCGGCAGCACCGCGGGATATCGCGGGCATCTGGTCCGTTTTCCGGACCAGGGCGTGGCTGTCGCCGTCATGTGCAACGCGGCATCGGGCAACGCCACCCGGTTCGCCTATCAGGTCGCGGACCTCTATCTGGGCTCGGCGCTGCGGGAGGTCGCCCCTGTGCCCCCCTCACGGGCGGTGGTGCTCCCGGCGGAGCGCCTGCGGGCGCTGGCCGGAGCCTACCGGGACACGCGCACGGGGGTCCCGGAGAGACTGGTCGCCCTCGAAGGTGGGCTGAGGATCGGGGGCACGACCCTCATCCCGGTCGGCGAGGGTCGCTTCGTAGCCGCAGGGGGTGAGACGACGTTGGCGTTCGAGGCCACCTCCTTCGGGGACAGGAGGCCGGCGGCGGTGCTGGACCGACCCAACCACCCCCACGTCCGTTTCGAGCCCGTGGCGCCCTTCGCCCCGACGGCCGCGGAGTTGAGGGCCTACGAAGGTGCCTACCGCAGCGACGAGGCCGAGGCGACCTACCGGATCAGGGCCGGGGAGGGGGGGCTGATGCTCGTGGACCGATGGGGACAGAGCGTGCCGCTGGAGCCCTCGTACCGCGACGCCTTCGGGCGCGGCGGACGAACGATCCTGTTCGGGAGGGACGCGTCGGGCCGTGTGGACCGCATGACGTGGAGCGAGAGCCGCGTCTGGGGTCTCGCGTTCACGAGGGTCGAGGGGCCGTAGCGACCCGTCAGTTCATCGTCGGGTCGTAGGGCATCCTGGACAGGCCCTGGAACTCCGGTCCCTTGCGCTGGAGCACGCGGCTCCAGAGCAGGTCGGGCGCGTCGGTGAAGACGTCTTCTTCGCTGGCCGGGTCCAGGATCCACGTGTCGTCCGCCATCTCCGCCTCGAGCTGGCCCGGTGCCCATCCCGAGTAGCCCGCGAACACCCGCGCCCGCAGGATGCCCGGCTGTACGTCGGGTGATACCTCGCCCACGAGAAAGCCCACGGAGCCGAAGATCAGGATGTCCGCCAGCTCCGGATGCGCGAGCTCGGCAAGGAGGACGGGGCTGGATGGCTGGACCGGACCTCCCTGAAAGAGTGGCTCCCGTGCCGGCACCAAGTGGCCCAGGACCGGCACGGCCTCTTCGACCGTCACGTTCAGGGCGCGGTTCAGCACGACGCCGAGGGCGCCGTCGGCGTTGTGTTGGCCGATCAGCACCACCGTGTGGCGGAAGTTCGGATCGAACAGGCCGCCGCTGGAGATCAGCAGGCGGCCCCGCAGGCTGTCCATCACGTCACTCCGTCTGGACGGTCGGAGGGTCCGGTCGGGCCTCGCGGTCAAGCTAGACGCGCGCCATGCAGCGCGCCACGAACGCGGATCCCTCGGGCGGCCTCCCTTCGCCTTTTCGTGTCGGGGCGGATAGGATTCCCCGGCGATCCCCGTGCCACGGGGTGCCCACCGTCGAGACGGCTGGAGCTGTGCGATGGACTGTCCGCCACGCCCGATCTCGGCGCTGATTCCGATCGCGTTCGTCAGCCTCGTCACGGCCTGCGTCGGGTCGCCGGCACCGGTGACCGAAGACATGGTCGTGGAGGCGAGCGTCGATCAGCTGCAGGCGTGGATGGCGTCGGGTCGCCTCACGTCCCGGGCGCTCACCGAGATCTATCTGTCACGCATCGACCGTTACGACCGCCACGGGCCCCGGATCAACAGCCTCCTCGAGGTGAACCCCCGCGCCTTGACGATCGCGGATTCGCTGGACCGCGAACGGCGCGGGGGGCGCGGGAGAGGGCCGCTGTTCGGCATTCCCGTGGTGGTCAAGGACGCGATGGCCACAGCCGACCTCATGCGCACGTCCAACGGCGCGTACTGGCTCATGGACGCGACCCCGACGACAGATGCGACCGTGGTGGCCAAGCTGCGCGAGGCGGGTGCGCTGATTCTGGCGAAGTCGAACATGGACGAGATGGCCTGCTGCAACGGAATCCACAGCGGCCGCGGAGGAGGCGTTCGAAACCCCTACGACCCCGACCGGTTCGCAAGCGGATCCAGCAGTGGCTCGGCGGCCTCCGTGGCCGCCAACCTGGCGGTCCTGTCGCTGGGCGGCGACACGCGCTCCTCGATCCGCTTTCCGGCTTCGGTCACGTCGCTGGTCGGCCTCAAGCCGACCATGGGACTCATCAGCCGGGCGGGTGTGATCCCGGGCGACATCCATCTCGACGTGGTGGGCCCGCTGGCGAGGACCGTGACCGACGTGACCATCGTCACCGGAGTGCTGGCCGGTCCCGACGATCGTGATCCGTATACCCGTGCGGCGGCCGACTCCGCCCTCACCGACTATCGACCGTTCCTGATTGAGAACGCCCTGCAGGGCGTCCGGCTGGGGATCGCCCGCGAAGGGTTTTTCGGATTGAACCCGGCGATCGATTCGGTGATGGAAGTGGCGCTCTCGGAGCTCCAGCGCGCCGGAGCCGTGCTCGTCGACTCCATCGTGATCGAGGCGATCCCGTTCGCGGGGGGGCGTGACGAGGACGCGCGTGTGCTGGACAACGCCAGCGCCCTGGCGCTCGACCAGTACCTGCGCGCCCTGACGCCCGATTCTCCCGTTCGGTCGTTCGCCCAGCTGCGGGCGGAGCTGCTGCTCGGGCAATACCCCACGGGCCTGGACCGGTCGGGCCTGCGCTTCGCAGCCGGCGTCGATGTCGACGTGGACAGCCTTCCGCGGTACTCGTTGGACAGCCCCGAAGTGCGGAACGCCTTCCAACAGTTCCTCCAGGAGCAGCGCGACCTGGTCATGACACAAATGGATGGCCACGACCTCGCAGCCATCGTGTTTCCGACGACGAGCACCCTCACGGGGTTGATCCTCCCGTCCGCGCGGGTGCCCGATACGCCGTCTCGCAGTCGGGGGCGCCCGGAGATCGCGAACTACGCGGGCCTTCCCGAGCTCACGGTGCCGGCGGGGTATACGAGCTCGGGGTTCCCGGTAGGGATGTCCCTGCTGGGTCCCGCGTTTTCCGAGGGAACGCTGCTGGGCCTGGGATACGCCTTCGAGCAGGCGACCCATCACCGCAGACCGCCGGACCTCTCCCGCGTCCCGTCGCCGGTCGACCCCTGGATTCCCGCGGTGCCGGCCAACGACGCCTTTGCGGACCGAACCGCGCTCACGGGAACGTCGGGCTCCATGGGTGGCAACCTGCTCCTCGCCTCGGTCGAAGTCGACGAGCCCCGTACCAGTGCGCGCGGCATCGACCGGACGGTCTGGTTCTCGTTTACACCCGATCGCAGCGGCGAGCTCATTCTCGACGACGTCGGCTCGGCGCCGGCTCGCCTCGATCTGGTCGTGTACGACGGCGGCGCCCGCTTGGATCGACTGGGGCGGGCGGCCCGGGCGCGTCGAGACCGGGACCTGAACGCCATGAAGGTGTCCCTCGCCGTGCGGGCCGGAGCCACCTACCCGATCGTCGTGGGCGCGGAGACTTCGTCGATGGCCGGGGGAACTTTCGTGCTGAACTGGCGGCTGGAGGCCCGGTGAGGGGCCGCTTCGCCGCCCGCACCATCCGCAGGCCATGGAGGTGATCGTGTTCAACGGAGCCCACGTCCTCATGTACAGTCGCGATGCCGATGCGGACCGCCGGTTCCTTCAAGACGTGCTCGGCCTTCCTGCCGTGGACAGCGGAGGGGGCTGGCTGATTCTCGGGTTGCCGCCCGCAGAGCTCGGGGTGCATCCAGGGGACGGGACCTTCACGCAGCGACACGGCGATCACGAGCTGCTCGGATGCGTCGTTTATCTGATGTGCGACGATCTGGAAGCGACCCTGCGGACGCTGCGGGAGCGCGGGGTGGACCACTCCGATGTGGAGACCGCCGAGTGGGGCGACGCCACCAGCATCGCGCTGCCGAGCGGCGGGCGGCTCGGCTTGTACCAGCCTCGTCACCCGACGGCGACCCACCTGCTCGGATCCGAAGCCGAGGTGGGCGGGTGAGCGCCGTCAGGCGGGGGTGGCTCGCCGTGTCCTGGGTCCTGATGATCTCGTGCGCCGCCGCCGACCGCGAGCCGGAAGTGACGGCTCCATCGACCCTCACCTTCGAGCGCGTGGTGCGACTCGAGGAGACGTCAGAGACGTCGGCGAACGTCAGCATCGGGGACGTGAACGGAGACGGCCACCTGGACATCCTGCTCGTGAAGGGGCGTCACTGGCCGCTCCAGAACCTAGTGCTCCTGGGTGACGGAACCGGCTCGTTCCGCCCACCCGTTCCCGTGGCTCCGGCGGGGGACCGATCGTACTCCGGGATCCTGGTGGACGTCGACAACGACGGAGACCTGGACGTCGTGGTGAGCAACGACAGTCCCGACGACAAGGGCGTCTTCCTGAACGACGGTACCGGATCGTTCACCAGGGGGTCGACGGTCGGCCGGCCCGAGTGGCCGACCCGACACATCAAGGTGACCGATGTGAACGGCGACGGCTTGGCCGACGTGATCTTCGCGAACCGGACCGGGCCGGCACGACCGGACGGCCCCGACGAGCACAACTTCGTCTGCTTCGGGGAGGGGAGCGGGCGCTTCGGCGAACAGTGCCGCGAGTTCTCGGACGAGTCGGCGACGACGGTCACCCCCGCCGATTTCGACGGCGACGGCCGGGTCGACCTCGCGGTGCCCCACCGGGAAGGGGGCCAGAGCTACATCTACCTGCAGGGTCCGGGCGAGACGTTCGAACGCCGCGTCCCCTTCGGACCCGGGGACGCGGCGGTGAGATCCGCGGAGGTCGCCGACCTGGACGGCGACGGGGTCCTGGATTTTGTAGTCATCGACGAGCGCAGCGGACCGGCCGTCCTCTGGGGCCGGGCGGGCCTGGAGTTCGACCCACCCGAGCCCCTTCGGACCGAGGACGCACCGACCCCGTACGCGCTCGCGGTCGCCGACGTGAACGGAGACGGCCGGCCGGACATCCTGGTCGGCAATGTCGAGGCCCGCCCCGTGGTCTGGTTCGCCGGAGCCCAGGCCCGGTCGTTCCAACCGATCCGGTTCGGCGACGCCGAGGGCGTCGCGTACGGCTTCGCGGTGGGCGACCTGGACGAGGATGGTGTCAACGACATCGCCCTGGCGCGCTCGGATGCCCCGAACGTGCTGTACTTCGGCGAGCCGTCCGGCCAGTAGCGGGACTGCACGAAGGTCAACCCGCCTGGAGGACGGCCTGACCTTCGATCGAAATCCGGACCTCGTTTCCGACGAGGATCCCGCCGGCTTCCAGTGCCTGGTTCCAGGTCAGACCGAAGTCCCGGCGGTCGAGGGCCGTGGTGGCCCTGAAACCGAAGCGCTCGTTGCCCCACGGATCGCTGCCTTCACCCGTCTCGCTGACCTGCAGCTCGACGACCCGCGTGACGTCACGAATGGTGAGCTCACCCCTGAGCCTGAGACCGTCGTCCGCCGGTTCCACCTCGAGGCTCCTGAAGCGGAGGGTGGGGAATCGGGCCGTGTCGAAGAAGTCGCCCGAGCGGAGGTGCTCGTCGCGCTGTGGCTGGCCGGTCTCGATGCTCGTCGCGTCGATCACCACGTCCACGCTGGACGCCTCCTGCTGGCCCTCGGGCCCGCGGACGATCGTCCCATCGAGGCCTGCGAAGCGCCCGCGGACCTTCGCGAACATCATGTGGTTGACCTCGAACTCGACCTGGGTGTGGGCCGGGTCGATCTGCCAGGTGGTGGCGGCTTCGCGGAGCGCCATTGTCGTCGTGCTCATGGTTCCTCCTTTAGGTGTGGCAACATCAAGTGTGATAACATCTATCTTTCGAAAAAAAACCGCTCACGGACACTCCCGGGCCTTCTCCAGAAGGTCCGCCAATCGTCGCAGCTCTTCGGGCTCCATGTGGCCCAGCTGTGCGCGGTGCATCTCGGCCACCCGGCCGTCCAGCGCCTGCAGGACCTCGAGACCCCGCGGCGTGATGCGGGTGGCCACGAAGCGCCGGTCCGCGCCCTCTCTCTGCTTGACCACCAGACCCGCCGCCGCCATGCGATCGAGCAGCCGCGTCGCGTCCGGAACCGGCGTCAGCATCCGAGAGCCGACGTCGTTCCGGCAAAGCCCTTCGGGCCCGGCACCCCGAAGGATGCGGAGCACGTTGTACTGGGTGAGCGTCAGCCCGTACGGCTTCAGACTCGCGGTCGTCGCGTGCTCGAGGGCCGCGGCCGTCCGCAACACGTTCAGGAAGACTTCCTGCTCCAGGCTGGCGAACGGCGCCGACTGCTTGATCTCCTGACGAAGCGTTTTGCTCATGGCCCATGATACGTGTTGTAACATGCATTGTCAACAGGCACGCCCCGGGCCCAAGTTCGGGGGCGCGGGGGGAGACCCGCTCATCTAGGACGAGCTTCTGCTCGAGGGAGCGCCGACGTGACCAGGGTGACGCCGTTCCTGATGTTCGCCGATCGCCTCGAGGAGGCAATCGAGTTCTACACCTCGACCTTCCCCGAGTCGGAGGTCCGCAGCGTCGCCAGCTCGGGAAGCAACGGCCCGCTCCGCTCCGCGGAGTTCGTCGTGGGAGGGCAGCGCTTCATGGCCTTTGCAGGAGGTCCGTACTTCTCGTTCTCCGAGGGCTTCTCGCTCTACGTCGACTGTGCGGACCAGGCCGAGGTCGACCAGTACTGGGACAAGATCGTCCAGGCGGGCGGCACCCCGTCGCGGTGTGGGTGGATCACCGATCCCTTCGGCCTGTCGTGGCAGATCGTTCCACGGCGGTTCACGGTGCTGGTCGGGGATCCGGATGCGCGGAAGGTGAAGGCCGTCGTGGACGCGATGCTGACGATGGTGAAGCTCGATGTCGCGGCGCTGGAGAAGGCCTACGCCGAGGCCTGACGCTCGGTCGGCGACGCGCTGCCCGCGACGTTTCTTGACAGGGTGGGCGACACCGGACCATTTCCCGGCGTCACGAGGGATGCATTGCGCCCGGGCCGGGCACGGCTTCGGAGGAAGAGGGACCGCTGAGATGAGCAAGCCCAGGGAAGTCCGGAGCTTCGAGTACGTCAACCAGCCGTACGAACGGGTGCGCGAGGCGCTGCTGGCGGATCCCGCCGGCACCTTCCGCTCCGCCACCCGCGCGGCGGCGGACCGGGCGCAGTCGGTGGCGTCCGCGCTCCGGGTCAACATCGCCGGCGTCGACGTGGCCACGGAGATCGACATCACAGTGGGCGAGGCGGAGGAGTCCCCCCGCAGGCTCGGTCGTGCGCAGTCGCTTCGCATCCCCATCGAATGGGAGGCGGTGAAGCGACCCGGGCTGTTTCCCCTCATGCGTGCCGAGCTTTCCGTGTACCCGCTCACCGGCACCGAGACCCAGCTCGACTTCGCCGGAAGCTACGAGCCACCGCTCGGTATGGTGGGAGGCGCCATCGACGCGGCGGTGGGTCACCGGATCGCGGAGGCATCCGTCCACCGTTTCGTGGCCGACCTGGCGCACCATCTGAGAAACGCTCTGGGCGGCTGAGCCTTCGGGTTGGACCGCACAAGTCCGACGACCGCTCCGGAGCGGCTTCGAGCCGAGGCGGCGCTGCGGGCCGAGGCCGACGTCCTGGTCGCCGGTGGACTCCTGGACGCGCTGCGCGCGTACGGTGCCGTGCACCTCGTGGGCAGCTACCGGATGGAGCTCATGGCGTGGAGGGACCTGGACATCCACCTGGTACCCGCCGTCCTCGACCGGAGGCGATTCTTCGAGTTGGGTCTCCGGATCGCCGAGCTGCTGCGTCCGCGACGCATGCACTACCGCGACGAGGCGGACGGGCCGGGGGATGCGCTTCCCCAGGGGCTGTATTGGGGCGTTTACGAGCCGCGGGTCGCGCCCGGGGCGTGGAAGCTCGACATCTGGGCGACGGATGCGGGCGGCCTCGCGAGGGTCGAGGCGTATTGCGGCGGCATCGAGCGGCGTCTCACCGCCGCGACGAGGGACACCATCCTGATGCTCAAGACCGAAGCCTGGACGCACCCGGAGTACCGACGCGGCTTCGGGAGCGCGGACATCTATCGGGCGGTGCTCGAGCATGGGATCGACAGCGCCGCCGGCTTCCGGCGGTACCTGGAGGAGCGGCCGAAGTAGGCCACGCGAGCGCCGGACGGACCGGTCGGACTGTGGACGAGCGCGAGTGACGCCGTCCCGTCCCGGCGTCGATAACTTGCGACGCCCGCGCCGTAGTGGCGACCCTCGACGCCGTGCGTCACATGGATGGGCGCTGCCTTCTTCCCGAACGAGGTGAACGATGAGAGCCTGTCAGCTTTACGCAGCCTTCTTCACCGTGGCCCTGATCCTCCTCGGAACGGCCGAGATCTCCGCGCAGGAGCCCGGAGCGTACGACCCCGAGGCACGTCTGGCGGAGCTGGGCATCACGCTCCCCGAGCCGCCCAGTCCGGTGGCGAACTACGTCAATGGCGTGCGCACCGGCAACCTCATCTTCCTGGCCGGTAAGGGGCCCCGCAGGCCCGACGGCACGGAGCTGCGGGGGAAGCTCGGCGCGGGCGTCTCCATCGACGAGGGGTACGAGGGGGCACGCCTTACGGCCATCAACCAGCTGGCGGTGCTCAAGCAGATGTTGGGCGACCTGAGCCGCGTGGTCCGCGTCGTGAAGGTCCTGGGGATGGTGAACTCGGCCCCGGACTTCGAGGAGCAGCCCGCCGTGATCAACGGGTTCTCGGATCTGATGGTGGAGGTGTTCGGCGAGCGCGGCCGTCACGCCCGCGCTGCGGTGGGCATGGCCTCGCTGCCTCGGGGGCAGGCGGTCGAGATCGAGCTGGTCGTCGAGGTGCGCGACCCCGACTGATCCTGTTCCCTGCCGGGGCTCGGCGTACCTCCCGAAACCGGTGAGGACCGACTCCAGCGTATGGCGGAGGGAGGCGACGCGGCGCATGCGGATCACCAGATCCCAGAAGGGCTCGAGCTTCTTCCAGCCGCCGGCGTACGCCACGTGCCGCAGCATGTCCACGGGTGAGCGCTTGGACGCGGCGCCCTCGAGGATCGAGCCCCACCGGTAGAACTCCTCGTACGCCCACCAGTAGCCGGTCTCGAGCTCCTCGGGCGTCAGGCGGTGCGGACGGTACACCACGTGTCGCGTGTCGTAGAGGTCCCAGTCCGAGTGGAGCAGGCGACGGCTCCCGCGCATGCGCTCGTAGAGCGCGGTGCCGGGATAGGGCGTGAGGATATGGAACGTGGCGGTCTCGATCCCGCGGTCTACGGCCCAAGCCACCGTCCTGCGGAATACCGTGGGGTCGTCGTCGTCCATCCCGAACACGAAGCTTCCGTTCACCATGACTCCCTGATCGTGGAGTCGGCGAATGGCCGCGGTATAGTCGCGGTTCAGGTTGTGGGGCTTGTGCTGCGCCCGCAGGTTCTCGGCGCTGAGCGTCTCGAAGCCCACGAAGAGGCTGCGCAGCCCCGCCTCCCGCGCCTTCTCCAGGAGTCCGGGTCGCAGGACCGACGCCACCGTGCCGGCCGCCTGCCAGATCCGGTTCATTCCACGCATGCCGTCGAACAGCGCGGTGGCGAAGGGCACGTTTCCGAAGAGGTGGTCGTCCAGGAAGTAGAGGTGACGGCCCGGAAGGCGTTCGATCTCGGCCAGCGCCGCGTCAACGGTCTGCGTGTAGAAGCCCCGGCCTCCCCGGAAGAACGCCTCCTTGTAGCAGAAGTCGCACGCGTGGGGGCATCCCCGCGACACGACGATCGAGTTGGGCACGAGGTAGAGATGCCTCTTGATGAGATCGCGGCGGATCGGGGGGAGGCCGTCGAGGGTGCGCACGGTGGAGCGGTACAACGCGGCGGGACGTCCCCATCGGTAGTCCGACAGGAAGCGAGGCCAGATGTCCTCACCCGGGCCGATGCAGACGGTGTCGGCGTGCTGGGCGGCCTCTCCGGGCAACGACGTCGGGTGCAATCCTCCGAGCACCACGTGGCTGCCCCGCCGTCGATAGCGGTCCGCGATGGCGTAGGCGCGCCGGGCGGACGTGATGTACACCTGGATCACGACCAGCTCAGGCTCGTCGTCCAGGTCGAGCGTCTCCACATGCTCGTCCTGGAGGCTGATGTCGTCGTCCGCCCCGAGGTAGCCCGCCAGGGTGGCGAGGCCGAGAGGAGGAAACAGCGAGTATTTGATGGGCCGGAAGAAGGGGCTCTTCGCCTCGGTGAGCGCAGGCAGGATCATCTTGACGCGCATCGCGGCCTCCGTGGTCACGCACCTATGCAGACTACTTTGCATCACAAAGTAAAAGTGCACAAGGATGTTCTGGAGGCGGCGGTCACCTGCGGTAGCTTTCGCGGCCGAAGCCCACCCGGTTTCTCAGCGCCTCAAATCGGAACTCGGCGATGGCCGCCTCCAACGGACCCGTGATCTGCTGGTGCCAACCATGCCAGAGGTGCACTCACTCTGGGCGCTTCGTCCTGCTCAGGCTCGCGGGGCCGCCGGCCGCGGCGGCTCCCGCGGCTGCCCCCCGCGGCTCAGACGCGTCAGGCGGTGGCACGGGTGTGGCGGCGAATGGCC